>CAYWMW010000091.1:5663-14759 GCA_964458975.1 uncultured Lewinella sp.
GGAACTAGGAACTAGAGAACTAGGAACTAGGGAACTAGGAACTAGGGGCACCACTAGTTTCTAGTTCCCTAGTTTCTAGTTTCTAGTTTCTAGTTCCTAGTTCCTAACTTCTACTTAATCTCCACGGTAAACCCAGGAATCTTATACCGGGATTTCAGATCGGAGGCGAAGTTGGCAGCGCTTTTTTGCGTTGCGAAGCCGCTGTCTTTATCGCTGGGGCCGAGGATGACTTTATAGACGGCGTTGGCGCCGGTGCTTACTTTTTCGAGCATGATGTTGTCGAACCATTTGGCTTGCAGTTCGGTGATTTTTACCATGGCACTTTCGAGGTCCTTGAAGCTCCCGACTTGTACGCCGAAGGTGCCGGCGGCGGGTTTTGAGAGTTCGATCTTATAGGTGCCGGGGGCAAAGCCTGCTTTGCGGACTACTTCGGCGTTGCTCACCATAGTGGCTTTGACGGTGGCGGTGGCTTCTGTGACGGAAACGGTTGGTTTGGGGGCTGTTGCCTGAGGGGTGGGCTTGGTGGGCGCGGCCGCAGGTGCATTGTAAGTTGAAGGAGCAGCGGGCGTCTGGTCAGCCGTTTTTGGCGCTGGAGCTTTTGGTGCAGGGTCGGGCGTAGGCTCCGGAGCGGTGTTGGTTTGGTTGGTCTCGGCCAGCGCTTCTTCGATTCTTAGCTGTTCTTCTTCGGTACGGGAGACGGTTTGTGCGGGCTGATCTGGGGTAGAAATGAGGGTGAGCTCTACCTGGGCGGTCTTTTTGCTGAGCATACCGAGGTTGGCGGCGGCGCGTTCGCTGAGCTCAATGATGCGCCCTTTGATGAAGGGGCCTTTGTCGATGATCCGAACGGTGACCGTGCGGTTATTCCCCAGGTTCTTTACCCGGACGATGCTGTTGTAAGGGTAGAGCCGGTGCGCGGCAACCAGGTCGGCTTTGTTATAGGTCTCGCCGTAGGCAGTGGTGGCGCCCTGGTACTCATCGCTGTAGTAACTGGCCAGGCCGTTCTCCGTTTCGCCAACGAGTTGGGCGGTGAGTAGGGTAGAGGTGAGGGCAAGGAAATTTAGTATCAGTAGAAATCTCATTCGGTAGTGGGTTGTTTGGGTTGGGAACGTTTTTGGAGTGGGGTTTGGTTTGTTTTGCCGGAAGGATTTGGAGGTAATCGCGTTCCTTGGGCATTCATTGCAGCGCAGGGCTCGCCGGTTAACTTTCTTTGCACCTGCGGCCGCGCCCTAAATAGGCTGAACCCTATCCAGGGTCGTTCGTTACTATGCCAAAGCCCTTTGGCCATGCGTGTACTAATTTGTTCGTCTGTCTTTATCCTTCTTGTCTTTTTACCCCAGGCCTGCGGTAAAACCGAGCACTTACAGGGCAAAAACCTATACCTTCAGCACTGTGCAAGCTGCCACTTTGAGTCAGGAGAAGGGCTGCGTCAGTTGATGCCCCCGCTGGCGGGGTCGGACTTCCTGAAGAATTATCCGGAGGAAGTAGTACGTGGTATCCGTAGAGGGATGTCCGGGCCGATGGTGGTGAACGGAAAGACCTATAACCACGAAATGCCGGGCAATAAGGAGCTCTCTGAGTTTCAGATCGTTAACATCGTCAACTACATCAATCAGGCGTGGGGGAACGACTACGGCAGGATCACCGTAGAGGATTCCCGCAGGTGGCTGGAAGAATAGCGGCTGTACGACTTGTCTGCATTACGTAGCCTCGGATAGTATAGGGAGCGTTTAAAATTCGTACTTTGGCCCTCCCAAAGGCCGGGCTAACCCCGTGCCAGAACCTAAACCAGCGGCGGCTTACCTATGAAGAACCGTTTACTTCTACTCCTGATCTGTGCCCTGACCGGCCTGGCAAACCTATTTGCCCAATCCACCTTCCTCATCAACGAGCAGGGTTCTACCGACTGTACCGGGATTTTGTACGACACCGGAGGCCCCGACGGTGATTACGGAATCGGTGAAAACCATGCCTTCGTTATCTGCCCCACCGGGAGCAGCGATTGTATTGAGTTTACGCTGGAATCCTACAACTTCGATAATACGACCGGAGAAGACGGGCTGACCATTTTTGACGGTGATTTGAATAACGGAGATGCCCGTGAGATCACTACCCTCGGCGGCGCTGCCGGAGGTGAGGGAGCCAACGAAGGCGGCGTTTGTTTCCGCACTTTTGCCACCAGCGGCTGCCTGACCGTCGTCTTCGAATCCGATAGCACAGCCCAAAGGGAAGGCTTTACCGCCAGCTGGAACTGTGCGCCTGCGGAATGCGATATGGCGCAACCCATTCAGGTAGATGAGGACGTTACTACAGCCCAACTCGGAGAAGCTATCCGTGGCCCTGGTACCGTAATCTCTAACGTAACGCTTACTTGCCCGGATGGTCAGTACGGCGTTTTCCTGGGGGATGGCTCTGATCTTGGCCTGCCAACCGGTGTTTTGCTGACAACGGGTTCCGCAGTTGGAGCCATCGGGCCTAATAGTGGCCCCGGCCTCGGGCTGCAGCAGTCCGTTCCGCAAGGCCCCGGAGACCTGGACCTGGACGCCCTCGGAGCGTTGCTGGGTGATGTAACCGAATCTTTCGACGCCTGCGTGCTTGAGCTCGACGTAGTGGTAGACACCGATGAACTGATTTTTGACTATGCCTTCGGCTCGGATGAATACCCGGAGTTCGTTGAAAATCAGGTGAACGATATATTTGCCTTCTTCATCAGTGGCCCCGGCATCGACGGAGTTGTTGAGCTTGGCGGACAGGAAAACATTGCGGTGCTGGACAATAACCAGAACACCGTTGTGCAAATTGACAGCATTAACAACAGCTCGAACAACCAGTACTACCGGAACAACCTTTTGGGGCAGAGTGTGGAGTACGACGGCCTCACGAGTGGCTTCCGGGGAGACCCCAAGACGCTACGCGCCCGTGCCGATGTGATCGCTTGTGAGACGTACCACCTGAAGTTGGCGATTGCTGACCGTGGAGACCCCCGTTATGACTCTGGTGTATTCATCGCGGGCCTCTGTGGAGGACTTCCCAGCGTAGACATCACCATGACGTCTGGCATCGACTACCTAGTAGAAGACTGTATGAACGTTGAAGACTCGATCAGAATATCGTTCAACAACATCAAAGACATTCCCCAGGTCTACGAGCTACAAACCGGTGGCTCTGCCGTTCGGGGCGAAGATTACGACTTGCCGGGCTTGCCCACCGACATTGTGTTTCAGCCAGGAGAAAACGTATTTACCTTCCCGATCGTCGTCATTAGTGACGGTGTTGAAGAAGGGGAAGAGGAAATTGTCCTCACCTTCGTAGCGGACTTTGGTTGTGATACCGACGTTGATATTAGTGCGGTTACCATTCCACTACGCGACAACGTTGAGGTAGCGCTGATTGCAAACAATAGTATGGGCCCAATCTACTTCTGCCCGGGTTCTACTTTTGATTTGTCGGCAACAGGGGCCACTTCTTATACCTGGTCTACGAATACAGGCTCTATCATCGCTACCGGAAACGTAACCTCCGTAACACCGGATAGTGACGGGCAGGTTACCCTGGTCGGTACCGTTGGTAGCTGTACGGATACCCTGGTGTTTGACCTTATATCGATTCAGGCTGAGGTGGAAATCACCAACCCTGACACCCTCAACATCTGCCGTGGAGATACCGTGCAGCTGATGCAAACTAATAACGTACAGGATCAGGGTGTCCGCTGGCGCACGACGGCAGGTTTTCTGGACGGCCCGGACACGCCGAACCCCCGCGTGATTCCGACCTTCTCCCGTTTTTATACGGTAGAAGTTGGGCCGGAAGGCGGCTGTGGCGCCCGTGATTCTATCTTTATTGATGTGGACTTATTTGTTGTCCCCGAGCTCATCAGTGATACACTGCTCTGCCAGGGCTACCCCATCCAGCTGATTGAGGATAACCTGAGCGCAACCGGGAATACGGTGTACGACTTCAGCCCCGGAGACTTCCTGACGGACTCTACGGACGTGAACTCCGTCTACGACCCCGCAGTATTCAGGGATACCACCTTTACGCTGGTTTCTATGGCGGAGAATGGTGCTTGTGCGGATACACAGACCGTCCGGGTGGATCTCATCCGAAGCAGCCTGGAAATCTTTGGTGAAGACACTATCTTCCGGTGTATCGGAGATGAAGTGACCCTCCTTGAAGCCAGTGCAGATCCTTTCGCCGGGGTAGAATTTCGGTGGTTCCCGAGCACTGGCGTTGTAGGCCCAACGAATACAAACACCCTGCGGGTAAGCCCGGAGACCGAAGTGAAGTACTACGTAGAAGCGATCGTTAATGGTTGTTACCAGATTGATTCGGTGGTGGTACGTACGGACTCCCTGCCCACGGACATGAGCCTGACGCTTGACCCCGAGAAAGACCCTTACTGCCAGGGAGATACCTTCTTCATTCGATCTCCCGTTTACGACGTCGGAGACTTCCCACTGATTACGCATGAGTGGACCATCGCGCCGGGCATCGCCAGCCCTCAGGAACTGTACAATGCCGTGGTGTTTGCGCAGGATACCGCTTTGTTTACCCGGATTACGGAGAACGGAGCTTGTGGCCAGATTGATACCATTCAGGTAAACGTCATCAAGCCACCAATCTTGATCTTCGAGCCTGCGGACCCTTCCGTTTGCCCCGGCGAACCGCTGCAAATCAACGTCAGCTTTGACCCCACCGGCCCGATGGGGGAACTGGAATGGGAAGACCCCAATAATACCCTTAGCTGTAATGACTGCCTCGACCCCATCGCTACGGTAGACCAGCCTACGACTTATACCATCGAAGTAACCGCAGAGGGCTCCGAGTGTGCTTCCCCTTCAATGTACTCGATCAACATCATTCAGGACCAGCTGCCCACCCTGACCAGTGAAACCACGGTATGTACGGGAGACTCCCGCCGGGTTATCCTCGAAGGTGGCTTTAACCCCGCTTACACTTACCGCATTGTCGGAGGAGGAATTGATTCTAACGACCCGAACGTAGTCGTAACACCACCAGCCAATAATACCACCTACGTAGTAACCACCATCGGTGAGTGTGATACCTACACGGATGAGGTGACTTTCCGTTTTAGTGATGTGTTTACGCTTACGGCTTCGGGGCCGGGGGCTATATGCCCTGGTGAGGAAAACGTCACGCTTACTGCGCAATTGAGTGATAACACCCGAGGCACATTCGTCTGGACGTCTGGTGGAGTCGAAATAGGCAGAGGAATACAGATAGACGTTTCCCCAACACAAGCAACCGACTACACCGTCACCTTCACCGGAGATGTCTGTGGTACCGTCGCAACGGCGGAAACGACTGTGGAGATAGCCACTGAGGCTTTTGAACCTATCATTGTCGCTACACTGGAGAATGGAACCGAAACCGATACTGCCTTCAGTGGTACCACCGTCATCCTTACCGTCTTGGGCATACCTGAAGGCCTGGACGTGAACATTGCCTGGGCGGGTAATTTAACGCCCGGCCAGGGGGAGGGCTCGTCTTTGGAAGTAATGGTCCCCGCCGAGGGTGGCCCAATGACACTGGACTATATGGTAACCGTAACCACCGTAAACGGAAGTTGCACTTTCGATGATGAAATCGTTATCCCTGTATTGGAATCAGACTATGAAATCCCCGAACTGATAACCCCCAACGGGGATAACGTGAACGACATATTCAAGGTGTACCATAACGGTCAGATCACCGATTACACCATGATCATCTTCAACCGCTGGGGGCAGCAGGTATTCTCCTCCTCCAATGTGAATGAGGTCTGGGATGGAACAAAAGACGGTACGCCTCAGAACAGTGACATCTACCTCTACGTAACCAAATTCCGCATCAACGGAGCTGAGAAAAACGAAGAGGGGCAGTTTAACCTGGTGCGTTAGTCGGTTGTCCGTTGTCGGTTGTCAGTTGTCCACACCCAGACAACGGACAACCCACAACGGACAACCCACAACCGACAACCGACAACTATGGACAGCTACCTCCACCGTGGGCAAAGAAAAAAGCTGATTGATCGGCTCCGGGCCGAAGGCAGGTACAGCGCTAAGGTGCTGGACGTAATGGCCAACATCCCCCGTCATGCTTTCCTGGAAAGCTCCTTCCACGCCTTCGCCTACCAGGACGAAGCCTTCCGGATCGGTTGCGAGCAAACGATCAGTCAGCCAAGCACCGTTGCCTGGCAGACTACAGAGTTGGAACTATTGCCCCGCCAGCACGTACTGGAAATCGGTACGGGCTCTGGCTACCAGGCGGCGGTATTGTCTTTGCTCGGCGGCCGGGTATTTACCGTGGAGCGGCACAAGCCTCTCTACCGGAAAGCAAAGCTTACCCTCAAAAAACTACGGCTGGATCGCATCCGTTGCTACCTGCGCGATGGGTCTAAAGGGCTGCCCGAAATGGCGCCTTACGACCGTATCCTGGCTACCGCCGGAGCCGCCGCTGTACCGCCCCAACTACGCGAGCAGTTGAAGGTTGGGGGCATAATGGTTATCCCCGTTGGCCCGGAGGGCGAGGAGCAGAAAATGCTTAAAATCCGCCGCGTCAGTGAGACGAAGTGGACGGAGGAAGAGTTGGGTGGCTGCCGCTTCGTTCCGTTTTTGGAAGGGGTGGAGAAGTAGAACTTTAGTACGTTGGTGCCCTGAAAGGGTACGTCTGTTAGCGAGGGGGTGATCCAGGCCGAAGGCTGGGATCAGCCCCTCGCGAGTTAAAGCGATTGCTTACCGAGGTAACTCACTCCAGTTACAGCGCCTGAATAATCGGCACAAAGTTCTCCGCACTAAGGCTGGCGCCACCAACAAGCCCGCCGTCAACATCCGGCATGCCGAACAATTCTTCGGCGTTCGCGGGTTTGACCGAACCACCGTAGAGGATGGTGGTGTTGTCCGCAATGCTCTGACCAAACTGGTTAGCGATCTGTGTACGGATGAACTGGTGCATATCCTGCGCCTGCTCCGGGCTGGCGGTAACGCCGGTGCCGATGGCCCAGACGGGTTCGTAGGCAATCACCACTTTCTCCATCTGCTCGGGGGCCAAACTGAAGAGCGCTTGCTCGATTTGTTTACCGACGACCACTTCGTGGTTCCCGGCTTCCCGGATATCTAGTTTTTCACCGCAGCAGTAGATGGGCAAAATCCCGGCCGCCAGGGCTTTATTGATTTTAGTATTGACCAGGTGGTCATCTTCTCCAAAATAGTCACGGCGCTCGGAGTGGCCCAGGATCACGTAGTCGATACCCGCAGCGGCGAGCATACTTGCGCTGAGTTCACCGGTGTAAGCTCCTTTGTCTTCGTGGTGCATATTCTGCGCGGCAACGTAGTAGCCCTCTTGCTGAGCGGTCAGTTCCTTGATCTGCATCAGTTGGATGGCGGGTACGCCGAATACTACTTTGGTGGCGGGCGTTCCGGCCTGGGCGATTATACCTGCGGCGAGGGCTTTACCTTCGGCGGGGGTAGTGTTCATTTTCCAGTTGCCGGCGGCCATGGTTCTGTTGGACATGTTTCTTTGGGGTTGATGACCCCGGAACTGCGCTCGTGCTGCGCACTCGCTACGTCCGGGGTTACTATGGTTTAATCCTTGCAGGATTTGACGTGGGGTAAGACCGACGATCACTTGGCCAATCGTACCGCACGACGGACTATTTGACGGTTTGACTATTTGACTGCTTAACTCTCTTCTCTTCGTTCCGTTCAATCTTATGCCCGGGGCGACTCCACTTGATGCGGGTCTTTTCTCCTGGCGCACCGGGGTCGGCCTTGATTTCGGGCTTGCAGCCTTTAGCGTAGGCGGTGGCGGGTTTCAGGCCCAGGGCATCGAACATTTCGAGGTCCTCGAAAGCTTCGGGGTTGGGGGTGGTAAGGAGTTTGTCTCCGGCGAAGATGGAGCCTGCTCCGGCGAGAAAACAAAGCGCCTGCCCTTCGGGCGTCATGCTGGTTCGGCCTGCGCTGAGGCGGACGGTGGTGCCCGGCATCATGATGCGCGTCACGGCGATCATTCGGACCATCTCGAAGATATTGACCGGCTTCTGCTCTTCCAGCGGCGTACCTTCTACGGCTACCAAAGCGTTGATGGGGACGGATTCTGGCTGTGGTGTCAGGCTGGCCAGCGTCATGAGCATTTTCAGGCGATCGTCGATGCTTTCGCCCATACCGATGATGCCGCCGGAGCAAACCGTCAGGCCAGCTTTGCGGGCGTTGCCGATGGTTTCGATGCGGTCTTCGTAGCCACGGGTGGAGATCACCTCTTTATAGTATTCTTCGGAGCTGTCCAGGTTGTGGTTGTAGGCGTAGAGGCCGGCGGCGGCGAGGCGCTCGGCCTGGTTGGGCGTGAGCATACCGAGGGTGGCGCAGACTTCCATGTCCAGGCCATTAACGGTGCGGACGAGGTCGAGCACCTGCTCAAATTCCGCGTCGTCCTTCACGTTCCGCCAGGCAGCACCCATGCAGAGGCGGCTGGAGCCGAGGCCTTTGGCGCGGGTAGCGGCGGTCTTCACCTGCTCCACGGTCATGAGGGCATTTTCCTCAATATCGGTGTGGTAACGGGCGGCCTGGGGGCAGTAGCCACAGTCTTCGGGGCAGCCGCCGGTTTTGATGCTCAGCAGGCTGGACATCTGTACTTCGTTCGGGTCGTGGTGCTGGCGGTGAACACCGGCGGCACGGAAGACGAGGTCCATCAAAGGGCTGTCGTGCAGTGCGCGCAGGGCCTCCAGGGTCCAGCGTTGGGTGATCGGTTCTGATTTTGCGGTCATAGGGGGCAAATATAGTCAGGCAGGGAGATAGTTTGGTAGTCAAACGGGTAGATAGTCACCACTCAGTAGCTGTGTAACGAAACAAGCAGGCGGAACACTACTACCTGACGGCTTGAGGATCAGCGCGTTTAACTTTTTTGGGCGCGGGCGCAGGTGCAGAGGAGGTTGAAGGGCTGGGGTTTTTATAGTGATGCCAGTTCGTACTGAGGCTTATTGCGTCATGCACAATTGTACATGCGCTCACCAAAGAGAAAGGGAGCTACGACAAAACGTCGTAACTCCCTGATACTCATAGTCGGGATGACAAGATTCGAACTTGCGGCCCCACGCCCCCCAGG
>CAYWMW010000092.1:0-14755 GCA_964458975.1 uncultured Lewinella sp.
TGTTGGCTGCGGAGGAGGATTAGTAGGAACTAGAAGCTAGGGAACTAGGAACTAGAAGCTAGGGAACTAGGAACTAGGAACTAGGGAACTAGGGAACTAGCTCTTGCGGTAGCCCTAGTTCCTAGTTTTCTAGTTCCTAGTTCCTAGTTCCTAACTACTACTAATCAGTAATCTCCGCCAAATACCCCAACAACTGCTCCGCCCGGTGGCTCGTGGTGTGTTGTTCTAAAATCCGCTTACGGGCATCGTGGCCAATTTTCTTGCGCAGACCTTCTTCCTTTCCGTATAACACGGCCAGCACGTCCTGCTCATCGTTGACGCAGAAGACTTCACGGTGGGGTTCGAAGAAATAGTCTATGCCGTCCCAACTGTCCGTCAGTACAGGAACTCCGCAGGCGGCGGCGGCCAGTAGGCGGCGGGTTGGGGTGTAGCCCATGCGTTTGCGGTCTGCCCGGCTCAGGACAAGTGAGCAATGCTGGCGGTTGTAGAAATCTACGAGGTTGGTTTCGGGCAGGTACTCCAGGTACGTCAGGTTTTTGGGCCAGTTGACTTGCTCGTAGCCGCTTCCGGCGAGGGAGAACTTGCGGTTTGGAGTGTAGCGGGCCGGGCCGAGGAGCATGGAGTCCAGCAGTTCTTCGCGGTCGTTTTTGAAGTTCCCGATGAAGCCAAGGTCGTAGTTCTTATCTGCGTCTGTGCGGTAAAAGCTGTACGGATCAACGCTTTCGTAGAGTGCGCGGGCTGCCGGGAGCTCGTAAGTGTTGGCGAGGCTTTCCAGGAACGGGCCACCGGTGGTAGAGAGGAAGAGGTTGAAGTGGCGCAGGTTATCGGCAGAGAGACAGAAGGCGGAGTTGTCCTGTCGGCAATGCAGGTGGTCAATCGTTGCGCTCAGGTTGGTGTCGTAGTAGACGGTAATACCGCGGGCTTCCTCGGCGATCCACTCCGCGATGCGGTTCGTATCGTTGACCATGCTGCCCATCAGGATCACATCGGCACTCTGAATTGCGTAGCTGTACTCGGCTATGAGCTGATCCGTGGACTCATAAGTCCAAACCTCACAGTAAGGCGATTTGAGCATGTCGCGAACAACCTTTTTGCCCGGCTCCTGGTACGCCAGGAAGGTCGTCCGATGCCCCCGCTGCGCGAGCTCATTGATGAGCCCACGGTAGAGCTCCGCCGTCGGGTTGCCGACGGAAGAAAGGATTGAGCGGCCGATGATGACCAGGTCCAGCGGTTTGGTTCCAAATTTCACGGAGGCGAAGGTAAGGAATAGAAAATAAGGGAGTAAGGGTGTAGGCTCGTTGTGTACATAACAAATTGCAGGTTGCGCGACAGATTCTCCAAATCCTTAGGAACGATGAAAGCGCCAACGCTCACTGCACCTGCGGCCGCGCCAAAAAACGCTGCACTCCAACAACGTCCAGTCATGGTTGGGGCATCATTATTGCTCCATTAAGCGAATTTTCGCCCAAACGCTTGTCTCCCTATCCAAAAAGCATACCTTAGCGCACTAATTACTTGTTCAACGTCAGATTATGCCTTACAGTACTATAACCGGAATTGGCCACTACGTGCCCAAGAATGTGGTCACTAACCAGGACCTCACGAAGGTGATGGAAACCAGCGATGAATGGATCCGCGAGCGGACCGGCATCGAGGAACGCCGCTACATCACCAAGGGAAAAGAGACCACCACTACCCTTGCGCTGGAGGCCAGCCTCAAAGCCATTGCCGACGCGGGCATCGATAAAGAAGACATCGACCTGATCATCTTCGCTACCCTGAGCCCGGACTATTACTTCCCCGGCGCGGGCGTGCTCCTGCAGCGCGAGTTGGGCATTGCGAAGACCGAAATTGCTGCGCTCGACGTCCGGGCCCAGTGCTCCGGTTTCGTCTACGGCCTCACCACGGCCGATGCCTACATCAAGTCTGGCATGGCTAAGAAAATTCTGCTGGTTGGCGCGGAAGTTCACTCCGTGGGGCTGGATTTCACCACCCGTGGCCGCAACGTTTCCGTTATTTTTGGCGATGGCGCAGGTGCAGTGATTGTTGAAGCAACCGAGAATAAAGAGGTGGCCATTCAGGCCACCAGCATGCATTCGGACGGTACCTACGCCGAGAAGCTGAGCTACATGTACCCCGGCGCACACGGCGGTTACTTCATCGAGAAGTACGGCATCGAAGGCTTCGACGTAGACTACTCCGAGAAGCTCAACGACGAAGGCTACGGCGGTTACTTCTTCAACCAGAACATGATCGATCAGAACCGCATCTACCCCCACATGGAGGGCCAGGCGGTCTTCAAGATGGCCGTACGGAAGTTCCCCGAGGTGATCATGGAAACGCTCACCAAAGCGGGGATGGAAGTCAGTGACCTGGATATGCTGATTCCTCACCAGGCCAACCTGCGCATCAACCAGTTCGTGGCCAAAACCATGCGCCTGAACGCAGACCAGGTCTACAACAACATCATGCGCTACGGCAACACCACGGCCGCCTCCATCCCCATCGCGCTCTCCGAAGCGCGGGACGAAGGGAAGGTTAAAAAGGGTGATAACGTAGTGCTTGCCGCCTTCGGTGCTGGGTTTACCTGGGGCGCTGTTGTGCTTAAGTGGGGACGGGACTAGAGGATTCTTGATTCTCGATTCTCGATTCTTGATTTGGCTCCGCACGTTGAAAGCGGAACTACTGGCCTGGCTGGTAGTTCCGCTTTTGGTTGTCGGGAAAATTACTGCTTCCTCATCATCGCCTCCAACTTAGCTTTTTGCTCCTTCAGCTCTTCTAACCGTTCATACACATCCCGCCCCAGCACCTGATCCGCCCGGCGAACGATGTTGAACAGGTAATTCACCTGGCTGATGAGCATGGGCTGGCGATAGGTGCCCTTGGCGGTCACCAGTTGTTTGTCTAAGTCGGTCAGCTTTGCCAGGCGTTTTTCCTGGGCCTCGGTCAGGGAGGATTTGCTTTCCAGACTTTCCTTTTCTTCTTTGACGCCTTGGGCCATCTTTTTAAGATCGGTGAGCAGGGCCGTTATGTCTAGTGCGACGGCTTCCTGCTCCTGCACGTCGGTAAGGGTGATACCACTCCTGGCCACTTTAGGGTCTAACCTGAGGGCAAAAGACTGTTCCATCGATTTACCGCCAGCGGTAAGCCGGACGGTGTAACGGCCGGGGCTGACCAGCGGCCCGCCAGCGTAACTCCTGCGCTTCTCGGCATCCCAGCTGCCGTGGTGGCGCATGTCCCACCGGAAACGGTGCAGGCCTGGCTTGGTACTTAGGCGGCTGTTCAAGTTATAGGCTACGTCATTAGTCGCCATATCCCGGACCACCTTGGCGGAGGAACTGCCTTTGTCACCGCTCACCAGGGTACGGACTACTTTGCCCCCAGCGTTCAGAAATTCTATGGTGATTGGCCCGGAGCTCCCTTTGGGCAAGTAATATTCAACATCTACCCCCGGCAAGGGGTAATCAACAAATTCACTGCCGCTGCGCCCCCGGTAACGATAGCGGATATGATCACGTGGCTGGAACAGCTTAGGACTTGAAGCTTCCGCCTGCTCAGCCTTTTGGTGCAGGCTGGACAGGTTATCCAATACCCAGAAAGAACGGCCCATGGTGGCCAGTACGAGGTCTTTGCGGTGTACCTTGATGTCGTTGATGGGAGTAACCGGCAGGTTCTGTTGAAAAGGTTTCCAGCTGGTTCCGTCGTCGAAAGAGATGAACATCCCGAACTCCGTGCCGGCGTAGAGCAGGCCTTCGCGGTCGGGGTCTTCGCGGACGACGCGCACGGGGTAATCCGCGGGGATGCCGTTCTTACCGTCCGTCAGCAGCGTCCAGCTTTTGCCGTAGTTGGTGGTTCTGTAGATGTACGGTTTCCAGTCGCCAAGTTGGAAGCGCAGGGAGGTGAAGTAGGCCTTTCCGGCCTGGTGTGGGGAGGGTTCTACACAGTCGATCCGGCCACCTCCGGGGAGGCCCTGGGGTGTTACCTTTTTCCAGTTCTTGCCTCCGTTTTGGGTAACGTGAACGGGGCCGTCGTTAGCGCCCACCCAGATCACGCCTTCCTCGACGGTGGATTCGCGGATGGCGTAGATGGTGCTGTAGAACTCCTCTCCGGTGATGTCCCGCGTGATCGGTGCACCGGAGATTACCTGTTTGTCGGCCTCGAAGGCGGTGAGGTCCGGAGAGATGATCTCCCAGGTCTTGCCCTCGTCCGTGGTTTTGTGGACGTACTGTGAGGTGTGGTAGACTACCTCCGCATCGTGCGGAGAGACGTGGATGGGCGACACGCGTTGAAAGCGAAATTTCAGGTCTTTGGGGTTGTGGCCGTACATGTAGGCCGCGCCGACGTCATAGCTCTTTTCCTGCCCCGTTTTTTTATTGTAGACACTGAAGCGGCCTTTGCAATTGGCGTAGACGATGTCCGAATTCCCCGGTTTGGGCACGGCCGGGCCGGTTTCGCAGCCACCAGTGTTCATCACCAGCCCCATGGCTCCGGCCTGGTGGCTGTACGGCGGCAGGCTGGGCACCGAGATGGTGGAGTAATTATCCTGCTGGCCGCCGTAGAGCCAGTAGGGGTACTGGTCATCTACCTCGACGGTGTAGATTTCGGCCGTTGGCTGGTTGAGCTGGGTAGACCAGGTTTTGCCGCCGTTGTGGGTCACGTTGGCCCCGCCGTCGTTGGCCTGTACGAAGAGTTGGGGGTTGTCCGGGTTGATCCACATGTCGTGGTTATCGCCGTGGGGCGGGGTGAGGCGGCCCCAGCTTTTACCGCCGTCGGTGGATTTCAGGTAGGGCGTGGCCATGACGTAAACGACCTCGGGGTTCTGCGGGTCCACGTCTACGTTGGTGTAGTAAAAGGGGCGAATGAGGAGGTTGCGATCGTTGGAGACGTGGGTGAAGCTTTCGCCCTGATCGTTGGAGCGGTAGAGGCCGCCCTTGCCGTCGGGTGCTTCCACGAGGGCGTAGAGCAGGCTGGGGTTGGCGGGGCTGACGGCCAGGTCGATCTTACCGACGATGCCGGCGGGGAGGCCGTTTTCGAGCTTGTCCCAGGTATCTCCGCCGTCGACGGATTTGTAGATGCCCTGCTCCTGGCCTCCGCTGATGATCGTCCAGGGTTTGCGTTGGGCGTGCCAGGCGGTGGCGTAGACGATCTCCGGGTTGCTGGGCATGAATTCCAGGTCTGCTGCGCCGGTCTGGTCGGAGATGAACAGTACTTTTTCCCAGGTTTTACCGCCGTCTTTGGTTCGGAAAACGCCCCGCTCCGGGTTGGGGGCAAAAGCATTTCCGATGGCAGCAACGAAAGCGATGTTGTGGTTGGTTGGGTGAATTTCCACAGCACCGATTTGGCCGGTATTCTTCAGGCCGATGTGCTTCCAGGTCTTACCCGCGTCCACGGATTTGTACACGCCCTTTCCGGTGATCACGTTGGAGCGCAGCCCGTCTGACCCCGTGCCGACGTAGACGATGTTGGGGTCGTCCTGCGCCACCCGGATGGCGCCGATGGAGGGCGTGGAGAAGTAGCCATCGGAGACGTTTTTCCAGCTGGTGCCATAGTCTTCTGTTTTCCAGACGCCACCGCCGGTGGCGCCCATATAGAAGACGCTGGGCTGGATGCGAACGCCAGCTACGGCCGTGGCGCGGCCGCCCCGGGTGGGGCCGACGTTGCGGTATTTCAGGTGGTCTAATGCGATTTGAGCGGGTAAGGCTGAGACGAACAACAAGCAGAACAACAGGAACGGGTATTGCTTTTTCATTAGGATCGTGGCTTTTGATCTTGTGGGATGGGGTTAAATATACCACCGGACTCGCCAGTCGAGCACGAAGTACATCCCTTTTTATCATTGTCAAGGTTGCTGGATTTTGCCTAAACAAGAAGTCTTGATTGAACTGACTTACCCGGAGGAGGAGGCTGGGTGAGGTTATTTGGTGTATAAGTACACTTATACACCTTTCTACTTCTACGTAAAAGTGTACTTATACAGCCTACCTCAAGAAGTTTCAAGGCTCCACCTTACGTGAGTATCAGGCGCGGCCGCAGGTGCAAGGAAAGGTTAAGGGGCACACCCCTCCCAGCAACCGTTGCTCGCCCCAGCGACCGCGCCCCACACCCCGGAAATTTGGGGCGCCCACAACATGCCGAAACTAACTCCGATCTTATTATTTTATTTCAATATTTTATTCGATATTTGAGCTACCATATTTATACTTGTCATGACAAAAAAACTGATCACCCTAACGGCTTCTTTTGCCTTGATTTGGCTGGCTGGATTTGTGGCTGGCTGCTCCCCAGAGGAAGAAGTTTCAGTAGACTTTTCAGCGCCGGGAAGTACTGCCACCGGCAAACAGCAGCTACCCGAAGAAATTTCCTTCAACTTCCACGTACGCCCGATCCTCTCGGACCGTTGCTACGCCTGCCATGGCCCCGACAAGGCAAGAATTGAAGCAGGCCTTTCGCTGAGTAATGCCGAAGCTGCAATGGTTGCCCTCGGAGATAAGCTCGATCACTACGCCATCGTACCCGGAGACCTGGCCGCCAGCACGCTGGTAGATCGCATCCGAACGGAAGACGAAACGATCATGATGCCCCCTCCGGAATCTAACCTAACCCTCAACGACTACGAACGGGCTATTCTGGAGAAATGGATCGAGCAGGGAGCGAAGTACGAAGACCACTGGTCTTTCCAGCCCGTTGAGGCCCCTGCTCTACCTGCCGTAGTGCAGAACGATTTTGTCCGCAATGACATCGATCGCTTCATCCTGGCGAAGATCGAAGCTGCGGGCCGACAGCCCGCTGAACGCGCACAAAAAGAATTACTCATCCGCCGGCTTTCGTTCGATGTCCGGGGTTTACCGCCCACCCCGGAAGAAATCAATGCCTTCGTAAACGACACCGACGAGAATGCCTACGAGAAAGTGCTCGACCAATTCTTGAACAGCCCAGCCTACGCCGAAAATATGACCGCCTTCTGGATGGACGTGGCCCGCTACGCCGACACCCACGGCTACCAGGACGATCTGGAGCGCGTGATGTGGCCCTGGCGCGACTGGGTGCTGCACGCCTTTCAGCAAAATATGCCCTACGATCAGTTCGTCACCTGGCAACTTGCCGGAGACCTCCTGCCGGATGCCAACCTCGAACAGCTGATCGCGACCGGCTTCAACCGCAACCATAAAATTACCCAGGAGGGCGGCGTGATCCCCGAAGAATACCGCGTAGAATACGTCTCGGACCGGACGCTGACCTTCGGCAAAGCCTTTCTCGGCCTCTCCGTAGAATGCGCCAAATGCCACGACCATAAGTACGACCCCATTTCCCAGGAGAACTACTACAGCCTCTTCGCCTTCTTCAACAACGTACCGGAGAAAGGCCTGATTGAGGAGTACGGTGCAACGCCGGAGCCGTTCATTACGCTCTCCGCCGAGCAGATGGAGGAAAAGGCCACTTTCATCAAAAACCTGGATACCGTTGAGCAGATTGAACTCATGGTGATGGAGGAAATGGAAACGCCGCGAAAAACCTTCGTGCTTGGTCGGGGTGCCTACGACAACCCCCAGCAAGAGGTACAACCCAACACCCCGGAAGCAGTGCTCAGCTTTGAGGGCTACGACAAAAACCGCAAAGGATTGGCCGAATGGTTGTTCAACGAAGACAACCCGATGACCGCCCGGGTGATGGTGAACCGGCTCTGGATGATGTGCTTCAATAAGGGTTTGGTACGTACACCAGACGACTTTGGCGCCCAGGGCGCCCTACCCTCGCACCCCGAACTGCTGGACCACCTGGCCCATAAGTTCGTCGCGGAAGACTGGGATATGAAAGCCATGCTGAAGTACATACTGCTCTCCGCCACCTATCAGCAAAGCTCCATCACTACCGAGGACCAACTTGAGATTGATCCGGAGAACAACCTCTACGCCCGGGGAACCAGAAGTAGGCTCTCCGCCGAAAAAATCCGGGACCACGTCCTGGCCTCCAGCGGCCTAATGACGCCCACCGTCGGTGGGCCAAGCGTGAAACCCTACCAGCCCGAGGGGCTCTGGCAGGAGGTAGTCGGCGGGGGCGGAGGCAGCTCCTTCGGCTACGAAATCGACGAGGGAGAAAAGCAGTACCGCAGGAGCCTCTACACCTTCTGGAAACGAACCGTACCGCCACCCGACATGATGACCTTCGACGCCGTGACGCGCGACTTCTGCATGGTGAGCCGGGAAACCACCTCTACCCCGCTCCAGGCGCTGGTGATGATGAACAGCCCGCAGATCATCGAAGGTGCCCGCAACCTGGCCTACCGGGCCATTGAGGCACAGGACGATCTGGAAAACCGGATCATCTTCATGTACAAAGCGGCCACCAGCCGCGCACCCAAAGCCGAGCAGATTGCAGCGCTGACCACCTACTTTGAAGATGAGAAGGAAGAGTTTGAGCTGATTCCGGAAAACGCCACGACCTTCCTCTCCATTGGGGATTCCGCGCAGAAGGAACTACTACCGGCACCAGAGTTGGCCGCTTACGCAATGCTGGCAACCGCTATTTACAATTTAGACGAATCAATAAGCAGATCATAAGATGCACAAGGAAATAAAAGACCGACAGTACAATATGAACCGGAGGGCCTTCCTTTCCAAGACGGCCCTTGGCATCGGTGGCGCAGCCCTGACCAGCCTGCTCGGTTGTGGGCTTGGCGGCGGAGGTGGCATGGCTGAAGAACAGATTGCCAGCAAGCTAAACGGCATACTCTCCGAGGGCAAGCTACACTTCGCCCCGAAGGCCAAGCGTGTGATCTACTTGTTCCAAAGTGGTGGCCCTTCTCAGTTCGAACTCTTCGACCATAAGCCCCTGCTGAATAAACTCCGTGGGCAAGACCTACCGGAAAGCGTACGCCAGGGCCAACGACTTACGGGTATGACTTCCGGTCAGGATGCCTTCCCGCTCGTCGGTTCTCAGTTCGCCTTCAATAAATACGGGCAGAGTGGGACGGAGATGAGCGACCTACTCCCGTACACCTCTAAGGTAGTGGATGATATCTGCGTCATCAAGTCAATGCACACCGAGGCGATCAACCACGACCCCGCTATTACCTTCTTCCAGACCGGATCTCAGCAACCGGGGCGACCGTGTATTGGCTCATGGTTGAGCTACGGCCTTGGTAGTACGAACGAGAACCTGCCGACGTTTACGGTGCTCCTCTCGCGCGGTACCGGACGGAAGTTTGGCCAGCCGCTCTACAGCCGGCTATGGGGCAACGGCTTCCTCCACTCCCTGCACCAGGGCGTGCAGTTCCGCTCCGCCAAAGACCCCGTTCTCTTCCTGCAGGACCCGAAGGGGATGGACCGTAAGCAGCGCCGCAAGATGATTGACCTGGTGGCCGACATGAACCAGCAGCACATGGAAGAATTCGGCGATCCTGAGATCTCCAGCCGTATCTCCCAGTACGAGATGGCTTACCGGATGCAAACTTCCGTGCCCGAAATAATGGATACTTCCGGTGAGCCCGACCACATTTACCGGATGTACGGCGCGGAATCTATGCAGCCCGGCACCTTCGCCGCCAACGCGCTGCTGGCCCGCAGGCTCGCTGAAAAAGGCGTCCGCTTCATCCAACTATACCACATGGGTTGGGACCAGCACGACAACCTGCCCGGTGCCATCGCCAATCAGGCGAGAGACGTAGACCAGGCCTCCGCCGCCTTGATTATGGACCTCAAACAACGGGGTATGTTAGACGATACGCTCGTGGTTTGGGGCGGAGAGTTTGGCCGTACCAACTACTCCCAGGGCATCCTGACCGACACGAATTACGGCCGTGACCACCACCCGCGTTGCTTCTCCATCTGGATGGCGGGCGGCGGTGTGAAGCCGGGCATCACCTACGGGAAGACTGATGACTTTGGTTATAACATTGTCGAGAATCCCGTGCACGTACACGACTTCCAGGCGACCCTGCTGCACCAACTCGGCATCAACCACGAGAAATTCATCTATAAATACCAGGGGCGGCGCTTCCGCCTAACTGACGTGGCCGGAGAAGTTATTCATGATATTTTAGCTTAAGTACAGAGTAATACCGAATGATAGAATTTATTGGTCGTTTCCATCCCCTGCTGTTGCATCTCCCGATCGGCGCGCTACTTTATGCATTTGCACACTGGAGCTTTGAATACTTTTTCAGCAAAGCGGACAAGAAGACGGACTTCACCTTTGTGCTGGCAATTGGTGCCTTGAGCGCCATCGCCTCCGCCGTATCCGGCTGGATACTGGCCAACGACGGTGGCTACGACGAAAGCCTGCTGGATTGGCACAAATACCTGGGCATCGGTACTGCCGTCGGTTCCGTAGCCTTACTCTGGGCCTACCGCAGCGTTGCGAACCAGAAAACGTTTGGCGGCATATTTACGGCCTTCATCGTGCTGCTCACCCTGACCGGGCACTACGGCGGATCATTGACGCACGGCGAAGGCTTCCTTAGCTTCCCCGAAGCTGAAGAAACGGTAAAACTGCCCGACAACATTGAGGAAGCCCACGTTTTCAGTGATTTGGTGATGCCCATCGTAGACCGAAAGTGTGTGAGCTGCCACAACCCACAGAAATCCAAAGGTAAACTCCTGCTCAACACCCTGGCTGGCTGGCAGAAAGGCGGAGAAAACGGAGCGGTACTGATGATGGGCTCCGTTGCCGAAAGCCCCCTCATCGGCCGGACTCTGCTGCCGAAGGAAGACGAGCACCACATGCCGCCCAGCGGCAAGCTGCAACTCACCAACGACGAGCAAAACTTCCTCGCCTGGTGGATTGAAAACATGAAGGACTACGACCACCAACTCGGAGACCTGAAGACGAACGAAAAGGTAGACGCTTACCTCGAAGCACTGCAAGCAGCCCATCACCCGCAGCCCGAAAGGCCTACCGCCCGGGAGCTGGCGGACCTGGAGCAGTACGGCATCATCGCCTCCCTGCAATCCCTGGACGACTCCTGGGTGGACGTTCGGTTAGAGAACGCTGCCGACTTCAAACCCGAACACCTCCGGAAACTACGCGGCATCGCACCCGCCATCCAGTACCTGGATGTCTCCAATACCAAGCTGACGGACGAAGACGTAGCCGAATTTAGCCGTTTGGAGAACGTAGCCAGTATCAACCTCAGTAATTGCGACATCAGTAGCGCGGCGGTGTCTGAGCTAGAAGAGCTCCCCTACCTGAGTAGCCTGAACCTCTACGGCACCCAGGTGGACAGTACCGTTTTTGCGAGCCTCGCTAAGATGGAAAGCCTCCGCAAGGTTTACCTCTGGGAAACACCGCTTGCCGAGGTAGGGCTGAAGAAATGGCGGGCCAGCCATCCTGAATTAGAAATCATCGGCGGCGTTGACTTTGCCCAGTTTGGAAATCCGCAGCTCGTACCGCCAATCATCTCCGCCGAGCAAGACCTTTTCACCGATTCATTATTGGTTGAGCTGATAACCAAAGCCCCCAAGGCAACCATCCGGTATACCTTAGACGGTAGCCAGCCCAACGAGCAGTCTCCGGTTTACGAAGCACCGTTCCACGTTTACTCAACCTCCGAAGTGCGCGCCATACTATCGTTAGACGGCTGGACGGACAGCGACCCCGCCTCCAGCAACTTTATAAAATCCCGGTACACAATTGAGCAGTTGACGGCCAGCGTGGAACCCCACGAAAGCTATACTGCACAGGGAACATCCACCCTGAAAGACCTGAAAAAAGGCGGTAACTCCTTCGGCGACGGCCGCTGGCTGGGCTACCTCGGAGACGACCTCAAGCTTACCGCAGACCTCGGCAAGGCAGAAGAAGTAAGTGTGGTAACCGTAGGCACATTAACCGATCAAAACGCTTACATCCACCTGCCCAAGTCCATAAAAGTATCGGTTTCCAAAGACGGCAGGCGGTACGTACCCTTTCAGGAAAAGACCATCCCGGAGGCGGAGGGGCCGACGGAAGCCATGGTCCGTAACCATTCTTTGCGGTCTGAACCTACGATGGTACGGTACATTCGTATTGAGATCGAAAACCTGGGTGGCAACCCTGAATGGCACCCGGCTCCGGGCGAGCCTTGTTGGTTGTTTGTGGATGAGGTTTTAGTGGAGTAACATCGCTTCTTATATTATTTCAGCCACCGTAAAAATACTCCCTCCCACAAACACCACCCCATCGGTAGTTCCCCATGCACACGCATCAATTTTAGCCTGCTCAAAGCCGGCTTTCACCGAAGGGTAAACCTCACCATTCAAGCCAAAACCTTTCGCGGTTGCCCGTAATTCTTCAGCGGGTAAACCCCTCGGTATGTCCGCCTTCACGAAGTAGTAGCTAGCATCTTTCGGGAACAGCGGGAGCGCTTTGGACAAGTCCTTATCGTTGACGACGCCGAGTACGATGTGCAACGGTTTCCCCATATCCACCAGCCGTTCGATTACCGGGATCAAGCCTTCATTATTGTGTGCGCTGTCAGCAATGCAGAGTGGTTTGCGCGGTTGAAGTACCTGCCAGCGGCCGAGGTAATACGTGCTCGCCGCCACCTGTTTCCAACCGAACTGGATTGACTTGCCGCTCACCTCGAAGCCGTTGCCGTGCAGTAAGAGCAAGGCCGCGTAGGCCGTCAGCAGGTTTTTGCCCAGGTGCGGCCCGTCGAGGTCGGAGCCGATGATGAGGCCCGCTTCGGCTCCGGGCAAGCCGATGGAGAAATACTTGAGGTTGTCCAGCCCGCGCATCCCGACCAGGTTGATGTCGTAGGCCTGGTCCGCGAAGATGAGCTGGCTGCGGTTGGCCCGGGCGAGGGCTTTGAAGACGTCCGTAGTCTCCGGTTGGGTTTCGCCGACGATGACGGGTACGCCGGGCTTGATGATACCGCCCTTCTCTCCGGCAATTTCCGGCAGGGTTTCGCCGAGAAACTGGGTGTGGTCTAGCCCGATGTTGGTGATCACGGAGAGTACGGGCGTGATCACGTTCGTACTGTCCAGCCTACCGCCGAGACCGACTTCGATGATGCACCAGTCCGGTTGCTGCCGGGCGAAGTAGTCGAAGGCCATCGCGACGGTGATCTCGAAGAAGCTGGGCTCAATCTTCAGGTCTGAGGCGCGAAGACGTTCTACGAAATCAACGACGGCTTCTTCGGAGATAAATTTGGCGTTGATCTTGATGCGCTCGCGGAAGTCTTTGTAGTGCGGGCTGGTGTACATCGCAACGCGCTGTCCGTGTGCCTGGAGGGCGGCGGCCAGGAGGTGGCAGGTCGTCCCCTTACCGTTCGTTCCCGCTACGTGGACACAACGGAGTTGCTCGTGCGGATTGCCGAGCCATTCCAGCAGTACCCGGATGTTGGTCAGGTCCTTCTTCATCGCGGAGGCTCCGGCACGTTGGTACATGGGGAGTTGGGTGAAGAGGTAGTCTAGGGTGGCCTGGTAAGCGTCTGACATGTTCGGTGGTTTGGTGGTTCGGTGGTTTGGTGGTTCGGTGGTTTGGTGGTTTGGTGGTTTGGTGCAAAAATCCGTGTTAATCCGCGAAATCTGTATAAATCCGCGACGCTTATTTTTTAGCCACCAGTTTTACCCCTACATAAGGTTTCACCTCCAGCCAAAAAGTGGTAGTATCAATCTTCTCGCCGTAGAACTCGGTGAGGGCGGGCAGGTAGAAGTCGATAATTTCCTGGTCCATCCGCAGCGGGATGCCGGTGTTGTTCATCACGTGGATGCCGGCGGTATCGAACTGGTAGAGGGCGGCGTTTTGGGTCAGGCCGGTTTTTTGCAGGCTGGTGGAGAGGATGATGTCTTCGGTCAGGCCTGCGGAGCGAAGGAAGACGTACTGGTTGGTGTCTCCGGTTTCGACGAGCTTCGCATCTAAGGCAATCAACAGGTTGGCGAGGACGGCGGGGTCTTCCGGCTTACGCCCGTTTTTAGGGACGACAACGATGCTCTGCTGACCGAACTTTGCCTCTTGAGACTGCATCCACTGCACCTGCGTGCCCGCCAAATGGCCCACAATGGCGGCTGCACCTCCGTTCAGCACTACCCCACCCGACTTATGGCTGTACTGCTGAAACGCTTCGGCATCAAAGCCTTTAGGCAATGGCTGCCGGACAACCGACACCACTTCATTGTCCAGCAAAATATCCGGCCCGTTTCCGGCACAAGCCGGGAGCAGGAGCAAAAAGACGAGCAATCGTTGTACCATAAGCGGTTTGATGTTGTTAGTAGCAACAAACGAACGAACCAAAAGACCATTTAATGTCGCGCAAAGCTCAGATTCAGGCCATGTTGGCCGATGCCCCCACCGATGCCTTCCTCCGTTTTGCCCTGGCCAAGGAGCACGAAAAGGAGGGCGATGACGCAGGTGCAAAGGAAATCTACACCGCATTGCTCACCGACCAACCCGAATACGTAGGCACCTACTACCACCTCGGTAAAACCCTGGAGCGGTTGGAGGAGGACCGTGCAGCCTGGAAGACTTACTCCGAAGGCATTGCCGTCACCAAACGCCTCGGCGAACAGCACGCAATGAGCGAGTTGGCGGGCGCGCGGATGGAATTGGGGGATGAGGAGGATTTTTTATAGTAATGTAGTACGGTAGTTTTGTAGTAATGTAGTTGCTGCCGCATGGGGTAGGTAAGACAAAAAACAGGGTTAGGATGATTTGGATTTTGAGGATTAGTCAGGAACGCCAAATCCTGCTGCATCCTCCAAATCCGAATCATCCTAACCCTTTGTTATGTGCGGTAGCGAATACATTACCACACTACTACATTACTACCGACTACACCGCA
>CAYWMW010000093.1:0-1630 GCA_964458975.1 uncultured Lewinella sp.
CTCACCCCCACCGTGCCTCCAGTTCATCCACCACCGCCCAGAGTTCAGCGAATTCCTTAATGGCGAAGTATTTCATCTGGACTTCAGTGATGATGAAATCCTGGGCGAGCACGTCGTCCAGCACGAAGGGAACAACCTCTACGTCGGGGTTATTGAACACGTGTTTCGTTTCGCCGTAGCTGCTGCAGATGCCGGCGCCGTAGACCTTCACTTCGCCGTTGCGACGCATGACGCCGAACTCGATGGTGAACCAGTAGAGCCGTTGAAGTTGGGTCACTTTTTCTTCGTCGTGGGCGTACTTCACGCCGAGTTGACCGAGGCGTTCGGCGAAGGTGGCGTAATCTTTATTAAGGTAGAGCGGGATATGGCCGAAGATGTCGTGAAACATATCGGGCTCCTCCAGGTAGTCGAGCTGGTCCATGCTGCGCAGCCAGGTGCTGGAGCAAAAGCGGCGGCCGGCGAGCAAGTTGAAGAACTCATCTACGGGCAAAAAGCCGGGGACGACCTTGATGGACCACCCGTGGGCAGCGCGGAGCAGCTTATTCAGTTCCGTGAATTTGGGCGGGGCCGCAGGTGCAATGACGGGTTGAAGGGCCGTGAGGCACTCCACGTATTCCCGGCAGGCTACTTTTTCAAGGGCGGAGATCTGACGCTCCGCCAGCTTGCGCCAAACGTCGTAATCAGCAGCGGTGTAGGCTTCGTAATTCTGAAAGTCGGTGATGGTGGCAGACATGAGCTTTGCTTTTTTAATAGAATAAAGATAGTGAAGCAAATGTTGTCTTGACAAGTTTATTTTATCTTTTTAACGACAAAGCTCCTAACTTCACCTTGCATCCTGCGCCCGCGCCGCTTAACAAAACTTGATTTGAAAAACTTTAATAATTCCGTAACAAAAGTGAGTGTCAGCGCATAGAGAACCGTAACCCGCAACGGTGGGTTGCCGGGAGTTACGGCCCGGCGCGGCAAAAAACATTACTTTTGGGGGAATCGATTAACACTATACCCGTGGAAGTAAAGAAAAAGCCAAAAGAAGACGCGGAGCTCTTTGCTGCGATCAAAGCTGGCCGGCACGAGCTGCTGGACGAGCTTTACGTGCAGCACCGGGCTGCCTTTCTGACCTACGCGCAAAGGCAACTTTACGCTACGGAAGACGATGCTGCTGACTGCTTTCAGGATGCCGTCATCGCCTTCTACAAAAACATCGTTTCCGGCCGCCTTACGGAGCTTACCTGCGGTATCCGCACCTACCTGTTTGCCATCGGTAAGCGCCTGGTGTACCGCAAGAACGAGAAGCGCCACCGCGAGGTACCCTCCGACCCCGACGCTGGCATCGGCCTGGGCAACGATCCGGCAAACGAACTGGACATGAGCCTGCTCAACCGCTTCGAAGATGACCACCGGAAGGCCCTGCTGGCAAGTTCTCTCGGGAAACTGGGAGATACCTGCCGTGAACTATTAACGCTCTTTTATTACCATCGTTACCCCATCGAAAGTATTCAGGATTCCCTTGGTCTTAGCTCTCCCGGAGCCACGCGCATCAAAAAAATGCGGTGTCTCGATAAGCTCAAAAAAATGTTAAACCCCAGTGGTTAGGAACTAGGAGCTAGGGAACTAGAAACTAGGGAACTAG
>CAYWMW010000093.1:1730-14713 GCA_964458975.1 uncultured Lewinella sp.
AAAAAACAAGACCGGATCGACGAATACCTCCTCGGGAAAGGATCTCCCGAGGCACGTCGTGAATTCGAGGAGGAAACCTCCCGCAACGAAGAACTTAGCCGTGCGCTGGGGGATACCGAACTGGCACTCGCCGCCATCGAACTGGCCGAAGATGAAGCACTAAAGATGCGCCTGCAGGGCCTGGAGCAACGGCTGGCCGCAGCAACACCGGGAAGTACCGTAGATGCACCGCTTACTGCTGCTGCCCCTCGCCCCAAAGCGGAAGCCAGGGTAGTGGAAATTCGCCGCCGCCGAAAGGGGCAATTCCGCCTGCTGGGCTACGCTGCGGCTTTGCTGCTGATGCTTGCCGTTGGCTGGTGGGCCATTAGCCAGCCCGGAGGTTTAGACACCCAACAGCTGGCGATGGACAGCTTCGCCCCCTACGAAAACATCGCGACCGGTACCGTTCGTGGAGACAATGATGACACAGCAGAAGCCGCCGCCTTTGCTGATTACGACGCAGGCAACTACGCCGCTGCTGCGGAGAAGTTTTCTGCTTTGTCCGCGTCCAACTCTTTCGTCAACAATTTCTACCTGGGGCAAAGCCTGCTGGCGCAACAAAAATTTGAGGAGGCGGCCCGCGTCTTTAGCCCACTGATGAGTACACCCGCCTTTCCGCTGGCGGAGGAGGCAGCCTATTACCACGCCCTTGCGCTGCTCGGAACCGGAGATGCGGCCGGGGCAAAAACGGCCCTGGCGAAAATAAGCAACGCGACCGACCACGAGATGCAGGCGGAGGCAAAGGCATTGCTGGCGAAATTGTTACAGTAAGCCAATTGGTGAAGCACGGTAACGAGTGTTTGACTACTTGGCTGTTTGACTATCTGATTACTTCCCCTATCTTGCCGCCATGACCGCTAAAATCGGACTGGAAGACGTACGCATCCACGCCCCCCACGGCTTCTTCGAGGAGGAGCACCTCATGGGCAATGAGTTCAGCATCGACGTAGAAGTTGAGGCCAGCATCGTGGGTGCCGCCCAGAACGATGACTTGGGGGGGACGGTCAACTACGCAACCATCTACTACCTCATCCAGGCGGAGATGAAGAAGCCCACCCAGCTGCTGGAAGCACTTGCTTACCGAATGGGAAACCGTATTCTAAACCAATTCGATAGTGTGCGCTCGGTGAAACTCCGGCTCCGTAAACTCAATCCGCCGCTGGGAGGTAAAGTGGGAGCTGCGGTTGTGGAAGTAAGCTTAGACGCCTCGTCTGCCGGAAGCTTTGGCGGCGCTTCCCGCCAGGATACTTACGATGACCCCGGAGGCTTCGACGATGACGATGACAGCTTCGGAGGTGGCCCGGCTGGCGGAGATTTCTCCGGCGGTGGCTTTGCTAGTGGTGGTTTCTCCGGCGGAGGCTTTAGTGGCGGCGGTATTTCAGACTTCGCCCCCAAATCACCTCCGCCCCCAATGCCCGCTTTTGATGACATGGCCTTCTCCGATGCGGATGATGACTGGGACGACGACGAGGCATTCGACGAAGACGATGGCTTCGATGATGAAGGAGTGGAGTTCGACATCCCCGACGCCGGAGAAATGACTGGTGACGACGAAGTCTACGACGACGAAGCGTACGACGACGAAGAGATGGACGGGGAAGAATGGGGGGATGGAATGGGCTTCGATGATCTTGATCCTGGAGATCTCGACCTCGGCGACTTCGATATTAACGATTTGAAATAAGCTAATCAGGCACTACTTGCGTTATAACATTGAATCAATCACTCTATTCTTATGCGAAAGCTAGTTTTACTATTCCTCCCTTTTCTGTTTTTTGGCTGCACGGCTCAACAAGTAAACGATACCCTAAACGCCGTCTTGAGCGGCACCGGAGGCTTATCGTCTGAGCAAATCGGCAACGGCCTGAAAGAAGCCCTCCGCATCGGCGCCAAGGCTGGCGCTGATGAGCTTTCTGCTCCCGGTGGCTATTTCAACGACGTGGCTTACCGCATTCTCCTGCCCGAGGAGGTGCGCAAGGTGACCGACCGCCTCAGTGGCGTCCCCGGCTTTTCCAACCTGGAAGAAATCATCATCAAAAAAATTAACCAGGGAGCCGAAGATGCAGCGCAAAAAGCGGCCCCGATCTTCGTCGGTGCCATCCGGCAGATGACCATTCAGGATGCCCTCGGTATCCTCAAGGGCGACCGCAACGCCGCAACCCAGTACCTGCAACGGACTACCTCCCAGAACCTTTACAACGAGTTCAATCCCGTAATTTCCCAGTCACTCGATAAGTTCGATGCTCAGAAGGTATGGGCGGATGCAGCCCGGGTGTACAACAACTTCCCCCTCACCCAAAAGCCAGTGAATACCAACCTGGCCGATCACGTAACCCAAAGAGCTCTGGAAGGCCTCTTCAGCAAGGTTGCGCTCAAGGAAGAAGACATTCGGCAGAACATTGGCTCCAGAACTTCGGAGCTGCTGCGTAAGGTATTTGCCCTGCAAGACGGACAGTAGTAGTAGGGTAGTACGGTAGTAATGTAGTCGCTGCCGCGTGTTGCATGTACAGGAGATGCGCGCTCCGCTCGTAGCGCCACTTCTGATTGTCGTAAAGATGCCGTCCCTAACCAGGTGTGCCTACATTACTACCGTACTACACTACCATAAATCCCTAACTTGCAGCCTAACAAGAGCTTGTCGCAAAATTATTGACACGCTTTAAACGAAAAGAATCACTCCGATGAGACTAGAAGGAAGAGAAGGAAGTAAAAACATTGATGACCGCCGCGGCCGCCGTGGCCGCCTGAGTGGTGGCACTAAAACGGCGGGAGGTATTGGCCTCGGTGGCCTCATTATCGCCATCATCATCATGCTGATGGGCGGAGACCCTTCGGAATACCTGGGCGCAGCCAACAGCGGAGCCGCCGCGCCTGCGCCACGCACCGCGCCTACTAAAAGCCTGGAGGAAGACGATCCCAATTTTCGCATCGTTTCCGTTACCCTGAAGGAAAATGAGAAAATTTGGAGTCAGATTTTTCCCCAGCTTTACGGGCGTCAGTACAAAGAGCCTGTGCTGGTTGTCTTTGAAGGTGAAGACCGTTCCGCGTGTGGTTTCGCCAGTGCAGCAACCGGGCCGTTCTACTGCCCGGCGGACCAGAAGGTTTACATCGACCTTCAATTTGCCGACCTCATGCGTAAGCGTTTTCGCGCGCCCGGAGACTTTGCCTTAGCTTACGTTGTGGCGCACGAAGTAGGCCATCATATTCAGAACCTACTTGGGTACAGCCAGCAGGTTAGCCAGGCCCGCCGACGGGGAACTAAGAAGCAGGCGAACGCCATGTCCGTACGCCTGGAACTACAGGCAGATTACCTGGCCGGTGTTTGGGCGCACTACGCAGACTCCGCTTCTAATCTCCTGGAAGAAGGAGACGTTCGGGAGGCACTTGTAGCCGCATCTGCCATCGGAGACGATGCGATCCAGAAGCAGAGCCAGGGCTACGTTGTGCCGGATAGCTTCACGCACGGTTCTTCCGAGCAACGGGTGAAGTACTTCAATGCAGGCTACAAAAGTGGTGACGCTAAGAAAGAAACTTTGGACTATTTCTTCTCGGCTCGCGAGCTGTAGAGTATGTTTAGCATTTAGCGGGAAGCGTTTAGCTTTTAGGCGGTAAAGAAATTTACGGTCCGAAAGCTAAACGCTTCTTTATTTGTGGGGAATTGGCTTCCAATTTGTTTGCATCGTGGCCAGGAGGTCTTCACCGCGCATCAGGGCATGAGCAAACCGATGAGGTGGAAGTTCAAAATGCCCGGTAACCGCTTCGAGCTGATCTCCGTAGCGTGCTTCACGGTGGAACATTATGTCTGCTGAGACCGGCAGTTGTGTGCATAAAAATTGGTGCCCCAGCGGCTCCAGCATCAACTCCGGGAAAACGGGGTTGGTCAGGTGGTCATTAAAATCAAGTTGACTGAAGGCCACTTCAGAGCTTTTGCTCAGGTGGGGCTTCACGGGCGGTTGAATTTTATTGGTGGGGCGTTCAAGGTGCGCGGCCGCAGGTGCAAGGTCGGTTTCCAGCGCCGCTATTTCCTCGGGGATCGGTTTTAACCTGCGGGTAGCGACATCCATAAGTAACCACTGGGTTGCTGCGCTAATGATGGCCTGCCCGGAAGCATCCTGGAGATGAAAGTCCCGAAAAGTCTGTAGCCTGCGGGCAAAACCTGAAGGAGCCGTGACGACCGTAAGCTGTTCGCCGAGGGTGGGCCAGCGTACAGCGTCAATCCGTTGCCTGCGCAGCACCCAGGAGAGGCCGTACCGTTCAATGAGTTCCGGGCTGGAAATTTTTAGCCTTACGGTATTGCGCATCGCTGCTTCCTGCAGCATGCGAATGAGGTCCGGCAAACTGAGAAAGCCGTGTGGCCCAATCGCAGAGGCTACTACGCTAAAGTTTACCGCATCGTGAAGCGGGGAGGAAGTTATCTTTTTGTTTAAAATGTTGTATTTTTGTTTAAAATAAATTAAATAATGTCTAAAAACGCCCAGCTTCGCCCCCTGAAGCGACCGATTTTTATCGCGGATTTTGCTTCGGTAGTTCCATTATCATCTAAAGTGGAAATACCTGAAGCTTCCGTTTCTTCGCAGGGCGGTGTGCGCAGAGAAGGCATAAGGTACAACTTCCCGAAGGCGGATGAGGTCGTTGCGGGGGGAACTTCTGATGGCTACTGTTTTCGGCTTGTTTTTGCGGCTGGGCGCCTGGAGCGGACCTACGAGATGGTACGGGCCTTTCTGAAGGAGGAAGGTTACGGAGAATTGCCGATACCACAAGATGCTAACGAACTCCGCTTATTCCGGCAACCTCCAAAACTGCGGCACCAACTTTCTTTATTCGGAGACAATGGCTACGTTCACAACCCCCTGAAAATTCTCTTTCCCGTTCCTGCTGGGCAACGAGGAGCACTTATTGTGGAACTCTACAATGAGGCCTCTTTAAATCATTTGACTCGTTTTCATCGTCTAAAATGAGACTCTTAGGGGTGATTTGTAAGAAAAAACGGGTAAAATTGCATTGTTCGGGTCCGATATAGATACTTTTCCAATACAAACCACTAAAATTGTGGTCTGTTTCTGTGTTTGCCGAACAAACTAAGCATAAATACGATAGAGTATTGAACACAAAAGCATCCTCTCAATCGGGATCACTCAACAAACCAAATTTTAATCTACGTCTCTAAATTCAGCTAAAATGCTAAAACACTTACTCCTTGTTGTGGCGATGTTTACCTGCATCTCCCTCTACAGTCAAAAAACCCAGTTCCCGTGGGAATTTGGTCTTCAGGCCGGAATCTCTGCTCTTCAGGGTGATATGGTCGACAATGAAATTGCCCCACTAAATGAACCTAGTTTCCACGCGGGCATCATGGTTCGTCGTCGCTTAGGCGGCATGCTCGCCCTGCGCGCTCACCTCATGTACGGTGGTTTGAACAGCGATGAAACGGAAAGTGAGGATGAAGATCGTCGCAGACGTGGGGCTACCTCCAGCACTTCTGTGATCGAACCAGGTCTTGTCCTCGAATTTGAACCCTTTGCCGCTAAACGGTTTGACGGTGGCGTTTTCAAGAAAACGCTTTCTCCTTACCTCTCTGCTGGTGTTGCGTACGGTATCTGGGGTGATGTCGATACCGACTTCGGATCGCGGGCGGGTACGCCCGAAGCTATTGCTGACGCTGCTGCTGATGCCGACGACAGTGGTGGTGTTGTATTCCCACTGGGAGGTGGCCTTAAGTACTACCTTTCTCCTAAGTCTTCTCTTGGCCTTGATATTAGCTACCGCATGACGGGAGACGATCTTATTGATGGTTTTAGTCAGGCAGGTAACCCTGCCAAAGACGATGCTTACATCTTTAGTGCCCTTACCTTCGCTACCGGTTTCGGTAAGCCAGACACGGACAAAGACGGTATCTACGACGAAGAAGATGCCTGCCCAACCGAAGCAGGCCCCCTCAGTACGAATGGTTGCCCCGATACGGACAGTGATGGCATCGCTGACAAAGACGACGATTGCCCCGAAGTAGCCGGACTGGCCAACATGGGCGGCTGCCCGGACGGTGACGGTGACGGTGTCCGCGATATTGATGACGAGTGCCCAACTGAAGCTGGGGTGAAAGCCCTCATGGGTTGCCCCGACGGTGACGGTGACGGAGTTGCTGACAAAGACGACAAGTGCCCAACCGAAGCCGGTATCGCCTCCCTGATGGGTTGCCCCGATGGTGACGGAGACGGTATTGCTGACGGTGACGATGACTGCCCTGCCGAAGCTGGTACGAAAGCTAACGGCGGCTGCCCAGACCGCGATGGTGACGGTATCATCGACAAAGAAGACGAGTGCCCCGACGAAGCAGGTGTACGTGAGCGCAACGGTTGTCCGCTGCCAAAAGACCGTGCTGAAACCCTCAACGAGCGCGTGACCCGCTACCTCGCCCTGCTGGATACTGATGGCGACGGAGAATCTAACTTTGAGTACATCCGCGTTGACGCTACCAGTGGTACCATTGACATTGATCGCATCTACTTCCCAACCAACATCAGCCGCCTGAACCGCCCTGACCGGTTGATCCTGGAAGAAATTGATACCTTCCTCGCCCTGCCCGGTGCAAGCGAATTCAGCATCCGTTACGAAGGCCATGCTGACCGCCGTTCTTCTGATGAGTACAACCAACGCCTCTCTGAGCGCCGTTCTAACTCCGCTGAGACGTACAGCATCGACAAAGGTGCTGCTCCGGCCAAACTGAGCACCATCGGCTTCGGTGAACAGCGCCCCGTAGGTGAAACACTCCGTGAGAACCGCGTTGTGGTTCCCGTAGCTTCCGAGCCTACTCGAATGATTAAGGTCAACTAGACCTGAAGTCTTTCCCACCCCTTTAAAAAGGCTGCTTTCCCAATATCGGGGGAAGCAGCCTTTTTGTTTATACCGCATCTTTTTGATTAAGGAGAACAATTTTTATCCGCAATCGAAATTATCCGCTTGTTTCCTTTGAGAATAGTAGGGAAAGCTGCATATTTGTACACCTGTATAAGTTGTAAGTAGCTGAAATTGCAGGTTTTACGTCGATACTACACCATTTTAGAGGTCTTTAAAGACTAGCATCCGTTTTCCGGGTAAGTGTCTTTCTTCGGTCACGTCACAAGTTTCTTGTGCACATTTGTTGACCGGAAACCTTTGTGCGTGAAGTATCATTTCTTTTTATCGTCAGGGAGTAAAGCACTTAGGGTATGTCAGAGTACAGAATCATCATCGCGGGTAAGTTGGAATTCGGTTCAGAACGGGTCTTCAATCAAGTACTGGAACAGTACACGCACCGGATGGAGCACTACTACAAAAATGATATTCTGCTTAAGCCAGAAGATTTCTTCAAACCGGAAGACTTAACCCTGGATATACCTCGAACCGTAGTGGTAGGTTCAGAACGCCACTGGTTGAACACCCTCAACCTCCTGGAGCGCGTGGTATCTTTTAGCATGTCTGGTAGCCTAAACCTATGGCGCCTCAATGCGGGCTCTATCATGGACCACCATTTACTAGAACCGCACAGCGACCGGACGACGGTGCAACTCTTTAACCGCGGCCGCCAACTGGTGAACCAGGAAGACAAAGAGCAGGAAGCGCTGGCAATGATGACCAAAGTAGTTGGTCGTTTTGAACGCCACGCCCAGGCCTATGAACGCCGTGGCTTCGTTAACCTACGCCTGAAAAACCTGGACGACGCACTTTACGATTACAACAAAAGCCTGAAAATCAATCCCGCACTTCCCGAAAGCCATTATGGCCGGGGCATCGTATACAACCATAAGGAGATGTGGGCCGAGGCTGCTGCGGACTTTGAAGCCGTAACCAAAAACAGCATCCCCCACCAGGCAATATACTGGATGGCGCAGGTAGCGCTCGGAGATGCTTTCCTGAAACTCAACCAACCCGCTGAAGCACTGCGGGTCTTCAATATGTTCTCTAAGCGCAAGCAGCGCATTGCAAGCCTGGATCAATATGATCGGCGCGTCAACAATATTTTTGGCAAACTTTTGGTAGTCGCCGGGCGATCAGGAGATGCCGTTTTTGCCTTTGAACGCTCCCTCGCCGGAGCAGATGACCCCAAGGCACCATCAGTAGAAGAGGTTCGTTATGAACTCGGCCTGGCTTACCAAGCAAACGGAAAAATGGAGAAAGCCATTGAGCAGTGGAAGCTGGCAGGAGATTTCTCCGCTGCGCAGCAAGCACTGAAAGATGCTTCTGTAGGTGCTTAAGAAGCTTGTGGGTGAAAAATAACAACCACTCTACGGATTACGTTAGTATGGAGGTCACCAAATCCTTTCCATTGCTCCATTTACGCGCTGTCTTACTATTACTTTCTCTACTCACTCTAGCCTCCTGTGCCACTGCTCAGCCCGGGAGAGGAGGAAGCCCTGCACCACTAAAAAAGAAAGACCAACGGCTACTGGCCGAAGCCCAATCTGCCCTAGACCTGGGGCAGTACGTAGAAGCCAGGGCGCAACTGAGTAAGCTGATCGCTGGAAACCCTGAACAGGCGAAGTTGTACTACCTGAGGTCCGTCACCTTCAAAGAAATGGGAGATTTTGGTGCTGCCATCAAAGACGTTGAAGCTGGGATTGCCAATAAAACCGGAGGAGACGAAAAGGCACACCGGGAACTTGGAGATTTATACGGTAAAAACGGACAATTTACGGAGGCCGTAAAGGCTCTTGAGGTATACGCAAACTCTGGCTACGCAATGGCCAGGGCTGAACGCCGCGAAAAAGCTGAAGCCCTACTGGCGAGTGCCCGTACTGCCATGAAACTGGCCGCTAAGCCGGTCCCCTTTAGCCCCGTCCCCGTCTCCGGAGGTATTAATACACCGGACAATATGGAGTACTTCCCCAGCCTTAGCCCAGATGGGGAAACTATGATTTTTACCCGAAGAGTGAACGGCCGCCAGGAAGACTTTTTTAGAAGTCAAAGACTAGCGAATGGAAACTGGTCTGTCGCAGAATCACTTGAGGGCGTAAATACCGCATTCAACGAGGGCGCGCAAAGCATCACCGCCGACGGGAACTACCTGGTCTTTACCGCTTGTGACCGCACGGACGGAGCGGGAAGCTGTGACCTCTACTACTCCGAACGAAACGAAGACGGCAACTGGTCTGCCGCCCGCAACCTGGGGCCGGAGGTGAATACCCGTGATTACGAAGCACAGCCCAGTGTCTCGGCCGACGGTAGCTTGCTGTTCTTCGCCAGCCGGAGGCCGGGTGGCTTGGGCGGAGCAGATTTGTACCTCTGCGCACGCCTTTCGTCCGATAAATGGTCGCGGCCGGTAAACCTCGGCGCAACGATAAATACCAAGGGCAACGAACAGTACCCCTTTTGGTCTTCCGACGGTACTACCCTATACTTCACGAGCAACGGCCATCCGGGGTTGGGCGGGGATGATCTTTTCCGTTCCGGGCTCAGCCCGGCGAACAAATGGCTGCCACCAACCAACCTGGGCTACCCGATCAACACTGCTGCCAACGAGACCAACTTATTCGTCGCTTTTGACGGGAGCACAGCCTATTTCAGTAAGGGCCAACGCCGTGCAGAAACGGGTAAGGTAGATGTGGACATTTATCAGTTTGAACTACCCGAAGCTTTACGCCCCGCCCCGACGACCTACGTTAAGGCCACCGTCACCGACGCAGAAACGGGAAATCCGCTGGTGGCAACGGTTCGCTTAAGGCCTCTGAACCAAACTGCTCCACCTACCAGCCGCCAAACGCGCAAGACCGGTGATTTCCTGGCGGTGTTGCCAGCGGGTAATGACTACGCCCTGACGGTTGATCTGGACGGCTACCTCTTCTATTCGGACCGTTTCTCGTTGGCGGAAGGTCTAGCGCAGACCGGGCCTTACCTCCTCAACATTGCGCTGGAACCCGTGAAAAAAGAGGTGGTAGAAAGCGAGCGTGCGGAAGCAGACGGAGCGATTGCTTTCCGCAACGTTCTGTTCGCCAGCGGAAGCGCGGAGTTGCTGCCCGTCTCCGGTGATGAGCTGGACCGGCTGGCGGAGCTGCTCACGAAGGCAACTGGCTATTCGGTTGAAATTGTAGGCCATACCGATAACGTTGGGGAAGACGCGGACAACCTCAAGCTAAGCCAGGAACGGGCCGAGGCGGTGAAAGTATACCTGGTTGCCCAGGGAATTGCCCCGGCGCGCATCACTACCCGGGGAGATGGGGAAGCCAACCCCATTGATACCAACGATACAGAAGAGGGTAGGGCGCGTAACCGGCGGACGACCTTTAAGCTTTCGGGTTCGTAAGCCTTCTCGATCCTTCGGAGACTGACCTTTTTAACTTGCACTGCACCTGCGGCCGCGCCCAAAAAACGATCCACTAGTGGGAACACGAAACTAAAATCGACTAACGTGTTTGTATTACCGAAGCGGACGACTCGGTCACTTCAGATCAAGAACGAAGCGTAGTAATTTTAGTAATTGCCACGATCTGAAAAATAAACTGAAGTGACCGAGTTCACTACATATCTTTGTACCATGGATACTACGAGTATGGAGGTGATTGAACACCAACCCAAAAAATGGTGGGCACTGGCCCTGAGCGGTATTTTTCACCCGCTGCTGGTCCCGACCTATATGTTTGCCCTACTGATGCTGGTGAATCCGTTTCTCTTTGGTGCTAACGGATTTGGCGAACGGCGCGCGCTGCTGACCCTACTGATGATGGTGCTGTATACCGCAGTGATCCCGATGGTTTCGGTGCTGCTGATGGTCGCCCTCAACATGGTGAATAGCGTGATGATGGAGGAGAAAACCGAAAGGATCGGGCCGCTTTTATTGGTGATGGTGCTCTACTTTTGGGTGTATTACAACCTGAGCAACAGCAATGATGTGCCAACGATATTCTCGACCTTCCTGCTCGGGGTGGTCATCGCCCTGGCCCTGACTTTTGTGATCAACGTGCTCGATAAAATCAGCCTGCACACCGTTGGGATGGGCGGCCTTGTGGGGATGCTGATGATCACGATGGGCCTTTTTGGCGCCAACGGCATCGAAATTGGAGGCTATACCGTCGGCCTCGGTGTATTGCTGATTATTGGTGTCGTTATCGCTGGCATGGTGGGTACCGCTCGCCTGGCCCTTGGTGCGCATGATAATGTGCAAATTTATGCGGGGTACCTGGTTGGGTTTCTGGCGCAGATTGTGGCTTTGAAGTTTTATTTTTAGGGAAGTGAAATCCCTATCTTTACCAAAACAAACCCAGCCATAAACTGGCGCACCTTATGAATAAAATAGCTGATTCAGAGCGAATTATTGGCCATTATCGGGGCACTGAAGCCGGCCCGTTGGTGGTGGCCATTGGCGGCATTCACGGAAACGAGCCAGCGGGTGTCCGCGCTTTAGAGCGGTTGTTTGAAATGCTGGAGGATGAGCCAAGGCTGAACCCTGGTTTTAACTTCAAAGGCGATTTCCTCGCTTTGCGCGGCAACCTGGAGGCACTGGCCCAGGGTAAGCGTTTTATCGACGTGGACCTGAACCGAATCTGGCGGCCACTGGGGCCACGCCCCGAAGCGTTTCCCACGTCCGAAGACCGCGAACTGCATGAGTTGCTGGCGGCGATAGAAACGGCCCTGGAAGAAACGCCGCTGAGTGAATTGGTCTTGCTGGACATCCACACCACCACCGCCAAAGGGGGCATTTTTGCAATTACGGGAGACGATGCGCCGAGCCTGGGCCTGGCCGCTGAGATGTCCGTACCCGTAATTAAAGGAATGCTGAGTGGCTTGCAGGGCACCACCCTCCACTATTTTCGGGGAGACCATTTTGCTACCAATTTTCCCGTCCGTGCGATCTCTTTCGAGGCGGGCCACCACAACGATCCACTGTCCGTTGATCTTGCCCTGGCGGCTACGATCAATTTACTGCGTGCCCTTGGTTGCGTAAAAAACGATGACGTAAGCAGCTTTCACGACCAGCGCCTGCGGGAGAACTCCGCTAATTTACCCCGGCTCACCGAGTTGGCTTACGTACACAAAATTGCGCACAACGGTGGGGATAACTTCCGGATGAAAGCTGGCTACAAAAACTTTCAACCCATCAAAAAAGGCGAACTCCTGGCAACGGATAAGAACGGAGAAGTACTAGCCCCAATAGATGGCTACGTACTCATGCCGCTCTACCAGGACCAGGGCGACGAGGGCTTTTTTGTGGTCCGGGACTATAAGTTTCCCCTGGCGTATTAGCTAACCTAAACCCTGCAACCTGAACCCTGCAACCTGACCCTTTCCCCATGCGCAAAACCGGCCTCTTCTTCGGCTCCTTCAACCCCGTCCACGTCGGGCACATGATCATCGCCAACTACATGCTTACCCGTACGGAGTTGGATGAGGTTTGGCTGGTGGTGAGCCCGCAGAACCCTTTCAAAAAAGCGGGCAGCTTGGCGCGTGATCACGACCGGCTGCACCTGGTAAAACTGGCCATCGGGGATACGCCCGGCCTGCGGGCGAGCAACGTTGAGTTCGATATGCCGAAGCCGTCGTACACGATCGACACCCTGGCGGTGCTGCGGGACAAATACCCGGACCGCGCCTTCAGCCTCATCATGGGCGGAGACAACCTCCCGACCCTGCCGAAGTGGAAAAATTCGGACATTTTGCTGCGCGACTACGACATCCACGTCTACAACCGCCCCGGTTTTGAGGCGGGCGAACTGGCGGATCATCCCCGCGTTACCCTGCACGATGCGCCGCTTATGCACCTTTCGGCGACTTACATTCGTAAGGCCATCAAAGACGGTGTGAGTGTTCGTTACCTGGTTCCGGATGCCGTTGCGCGGGAGTTGGAGGCGGGGAGGATGTATAGGTAGTCAAACAGTCAAGCCACCTGTGCTACTATTGGACTACTTGACTAATAAGGGCGCGGCCGCAGGTGCAATGAAGGTTTTCGAGCAAGGTATTGTTGCGCGAGCCCTAAA
>CAYWMW010000094.1:0-14546 GCA_964458975.1 uncultured Lewinella sp.
CAATTTTCAACCTCTTGGCAGCCGCTCCTCAGGCCATTTGTCTAGCAGTGTAATTAAGCCCTTTTAACTTCGCCAAAAACCAAGCAGACTTAATTGCACACATATGCTGCTACAATAAAATATTACCACAGGGGTCTCCAGTATCCCCGATAATCTCCAATTTAGTTTGTCAAAGACTAGATCGAAAAATCGCTAGGCTATCTGCAAGCAAAAAAGCTCAAGCAACAAGATATTGTGACGACATTACCTTTTCCTCGAATCATCAGATATTTGACACTAAATTTAATTCCGAGTTAAAGTCTATTATAAATAGCGAAGGCTTCGAATTAAATCCTTCAAAAACAAGAATATTAAGCAGTAAACAGCGGCAAGAAGTCACAGGTATTATTGTCAACAAAAAAATGAACATTTCTTCGCAGAAGAAAAATGAAATTAGATGGCTCATTAATCTCTGGAAAAAGAGAGGCATAGTAGTAGCACAAGACTGGCTAAATAAAAACTATAAATATAGATCAAGATATGGAGGAGAAGTGCCTGATCTAGCCAAAGTCCTTGAAGGAAATCTCAACTTCATGAAGATGGTGACTGGGGAGAATAGATCAAGTTATAAAAGGCTCTTATTAAAATATCAAGAGCTACTTTCTTTAGACCAAGAAAACTCAACAGATATAACAAGCTTAGAGAAAGAGCTAAAAATCCTCTTAGAGCGCTTTGAATCAACTGATGGAGAAGCCAAGTTCTTAGCCGCTTCCAAATTTATTGTATTTCAGAATTTTTATGCTAAGAATAAAAATGCTGAGCGATTTGTAAAAACACTATCCGAAAGACTAGACTTTTATATAAAAAATGACGAATACATGCATAGCCAAGAAAAAATTAAACAACAAGCCCAAAATTTCCTGCGCCCACCTTTAGATAATGAGCTTCTAGGCGAAGCTAAAAAGACTTCAAAAGGTAGATGGAGAGACGGAAAGGCTCCCAATATTAATGATAATCTTGAAGCCCTGAATCTTTTCCGAGACACTTCCAAAGACCTAGGATACGTATTTCATAATAATGAAGAAAAAACATACGATGTCATCTTAAAAGATTCACTTATTTACGTAAATGCACATATTAACAACATAGGTGGAAACTTATCATTTAACATAAAAAAAGAGACTTATGAAATCATTTCGCTACTATTTAGAAAATTAAGGAATAGACTTGAACGCGGTCTTTTCAACTCCATCTATTTTGATGATGTCATCCAAGATAAAAATTACGCTAATATCCTAAATTCGTTTAAAAAATTGACAAGATTCGGCATCATGCACCATCAGACCCGAATATCAGATACTATTTGCGATGCTATTATTGAAGCAAAACTAGACGAATCTAATTTCCCCTTAATACGGATACAAAACAATATCGACTCATTATTTCAAGACATTCTTGCTCCGATTCATACGGTTCATGATGGCATTGTGAAAATTTTAACTATAATAAAACAACACACTACAGGAAAAGGCTCTATCAATATTGTAGCAAGGGAATGGAACAATAAGATTGTGCTTAGAATTACAAATATGAATTCATTCCCTCAACAAGAGATCAAAGACTTAGTCCAAGGTTTAGACAGAGGAGACATAAATTCACTTTCGAACACACTACTTGGAATTTGTGAATTAAATATAATAACAAATCCAAACAATAAGGGCTACTACAGGATCGGCATACTACCGTCTCAAAGCGAATCAAAACACGATGTAGATCGATACAATCCAAGCGGGACAACATATGAACTCATTTTCCACAGAACATATAGGGTTTTGATCCTGGACGATAGCGGCAACGGGGAAAGAATTCAGCAACTAGAAGACAACTATAATTTAAATAATAAAAACTCTATTCAAGTATCATTCAAGACAAAAGTAGAATCAACCGATGATTTAGCAGGATTCAACATAGCATGTGTTCATAGATCTCAACAAGAAGGCCTCTCATTTGCTAAAATACTCAACTTCTTTAAGAGTGAGAACACCCCCCTTATTTTAATTGGAGGAGGATGTGAGCTAAGAGAAGAAAACAAAAAATTAATTTCCGTACCATACACTATTTTCTCAGAAAAAATTAATGCATTTTATGAAATAACAGCAAGACTCAAGCCCCAAAAACTAAGTAAATTGATGCTTATGTTTAGTTCTCATTGCAACGATTCAAACAATGAAAAAGACACCTTAATAAAAAAAATACAAACCAAATCTATTACAATACCCTTATCAGATACCAGTCTCATTGAGGAGGTAAAAAAAATAACTAATCTTTCATCTCTTCCTAACTTCAAGAGCAAAGAAGAATTAATTCAACTTATAAAATTTATATAAAATGAATAGATCGACTTTAATCCACCCAAAAAACAACCCTTCTGACCTATCCAAAAAAATAACTACACAAAAGTCAACAAGCTATTCAGTTGACATAGCTATGGATACGGACGAATTCTGGGACGAGTGGATTAGGTTAAATGTTGAAGCGTTAAATAATGAAGTAATAATACTAGATTCAACTTGCGGACTAGCTGATTGTAAAAGAATTATTTCTCATATTAGGTTATCAAAAAATATATTTCATCAAGATCCATATATAATTTGGATATCTAATCTTCATGCGGGGGAGATAAACTATTCTACGTCTAGAATATCGTATAGTATTGACCCAAACACACTATTCCTTTCACTGTTAAGCCTAGAAGTTGCCCTTACATTAGTAAAAAATAAAATAATCAACCCTGGCAAAGTAAAAGTAGATGATTATTCTCAATGGTTTAATATTCTACAGCTTAAAGGATCTCACCAAATTAGTAACGAATGGGGAGCTACAAAACTAGCAGAAATATCTGGAACCTCTCACCTAATGAACATTCAGTCGAATAGAAAAATTCACGCAGACATCTACTTTAAGTTTATTGACTACAAGTTCAACAAAAAAAATTCTTCGGAAAATCTAAATTTCAGTATTCCTTCAAACAACTCTCCTTTGAAAATTATGATGATTGACGACAATTATGATAAAGGTTGGCATACCCTATTGAAAGCTGTCACATTTGAAATAAACCCATCAAGTAGCGTATCAAACGCACTTACAAAAAATGACTTTAAAAACAACAATTTAGAAAAAATATGGGATATCATTCAGCCCTCGTTATCCTCATCAGAATATGACATAATACTACTAGACCTTAGACTTTTCTCATCAGAGTCTGACGAGAACTATTCTCATACCAATATCAACGCGTTTAGTGGAGCTAGAATCCTTGAAAAAATAAAGTCAAACTACCCTTACATTTCAGTGATCGTGTTCACCGCTTCGAATAAAGCATGGAACTTAGAGGCACTATTAAATATAGGTGCTGACGGGTATTTCATTAAACCTTCTCCTGAAATCCCTACAACTCACACACAGTTACGCACCGAATTAAACAACTTTATTTCATTAATGATAAATTTAAAAACAAAAGTAGACGCACTACGTCCTTTTTGGAAGCATATAGCTAAGATAAATGCAACTACATGCTTGTTACCAGAGAAATTTATTAGTGGAAACACTACAATCATCACTCAAAGAATTCAAGAAAGATTAAGAATGTTTTTTGGATTGTTAAAACGAAATTTCGAAGATTCGGAATTCAATAAATTATTCTATTACTCTGACATAAAACTAGCTTTCATGACTCTCTGGAGTTGCTTAAATGACATACAGTATGCTTGCTATGACAAAAAAAATATAGCCTGGATAACTAAGAAAGGGAAAAGTATGTTTAATATTCAAGTAGAATCTAAATACTTAGTCAACATAGGAATTAGCACTAGCCCCCCTAAGGCATTACAACAAAAAAACCCGAAAAGTAATAGCTTTGAGTCAACTTTGATTGTCGATTACGATTCACAAAAATCAGTATATTCCATAGGATCAGAATATTCAAAAATTAACGACTGTAGTGGTTCAATTGGTGAGCAAATAGCATTTTTATTATTAACTTTAAAATCTGCATCTATTACAGACTCATCTGACGGAAATACTAAAATAGATAATCTTGTAAAGAGTTTATTCTCCTTAAAGAGTAAAAGAAACCACCTTTACCTTACTCACGGAAATGAGGATCATGCAGCTTCTTTTTTCACACAAACAGAAGAGAACAATGCAGAAATCACACTAACTGATTGTGCAAGACTCTACGAAATAGTTCATCTTTTAGTGAGAGGTGAACTAATTCATGTTGCTCTATAGTACACTGTAGTATCCAATGCTAGAGAGCTTTTTTGTGTTTAAACTAAGTTAAGAAACGCCTCCACCACCTCCCCCTGAATACTCCGAGTCTTATCCCGAGCATACCAAGTATGCAGCTGCTTCTGAAACTCCGTGTACTCCGGCTTCTCGCTTTCGGGGGTATTCTTATAATCGATGACCAGTTGCTGCGCGGCCGCAGGCCGCGGCCCCCAATCGCCGAGCACAGCCTTAGTATGCGCATCGAGGAGGATGACCTTGGGGATGGAGCGGGCACCATCCGTCAGGAAGGCATCCATCAGGGCGGGGTTTTCGTCGCGCAGCAACGTGTAGAGTTGGATCTTGGGGGTGGCGTCGGCCATCCAGTTGAGGACGGGCAGGATTTGCGCGGCATCGCCGCACCAGCCTTCGGTGAGGACAAGGAGGATGAGTTCGCGGTCTAAGTCAGCTAAAAAAGCAGAAGTTTCTTCGGTGAGCTTCGGCTTGCGGTCCAGCCGGTTCATCCGCGCCTGGTTAAGTTGGGCGATCTCGATGTAGAACGCTGTCTGGTTGGGGCCGGTGGTCTTGCCCTTCTTTTCGAGCAGATCGGTGAGCATCAGGCGGTAGTCTGCGTAAGATTGGGCTTTGGCCAGGGAGGTATGGATGAGGTCTTGCATGGGTGAGTTGTATTTGGAACTGAGAATGCTTTGCCCCGAAAAATAGTTGGTCCGCCTGCGCCGTACTGCCGCACAAAGGGGAAAACCGATAGGCAGACGGGAAGAATTGTGTACTTATCAGCAGCGATACGGCCAGACCTTTGCGTTGCAAGTGGGAAAGCGCACTTAAAGACTGTTTTCAACTCTCCACCCTGCTCTCCAATTGATCTTCCACTGCACCTGCGGCCTCGCCCACATCATCCATAATATCAACCTTCACCATGTTCTTCCGTATTCTTATCCTGACGTCACTGGTCTTTACCGTCGCGAGACCCGTTCCAGCAGCCTCCATTTTCGACCAGCTAAGCGAAAGCAATAACGGTGAAGTACTGGCCGTAACCCTGACGCTACAGATCGACAGTCTGCACATAAAACGCGCCAGTATTCAACCCGCTACACTCTCTTACTCTGGTGCAGACGGGGTACTACAAAGCTGGTCCGTAAAGGTGAGTCCCCGCGGGAAATACCGCCTTCACAAATGCGAACATGCCCCTTTAAAACTAGATTTTCGTAAAAAAGACCTCCGTGCAGCAAACTTGGCAGATCATGATAAATACAAACTTGTAACCTCCTGTTTTCATGGTACGTCCGCAAACCGACTCGTTCAAAAAGAATACCTTGCCTACCGCGCCTATCAGCTTTTCACGCCCGTCAGTTACCGGGTACGCTTACTGGAAGTCACTTATCGTGACGTCAATGGCAACAACCCTGACCGTACCGCTGCAGCGTTCCTGATCGAGAATACCAAGGAGCTGGCCGAACGGCAAATAACGCAACCAGTAGACAAATCCCTCGGCCTGCCCGCCGGAGATTTCGACCCCACGGCCGAAGCCACTCACGCGCTGTTTCAATACCTGATTGGTAATACAGACTGGAGCACTACGCTGGCCCAAAATATGAAAACACTGGTACGCCCCGACGGTGCTTACCTACCCGTTGGGTACGATTTCGACTTTAGCGGGTGGGTAAAAACGCCTTATTCCGTACCACGCGCTCAGCTTGGCCAGCGGACCGTTAGTCAGCGCGTTTACCTCGGGTTCCATCAGCCAGACGACGTGCTCAGTACCGTGGTACAAACGTTTCTAGACAAAAAAGAAGCGCTCCACCAACTAATCGAAGAAGGGCCACTAGCGCGGCCAGACCGCCGTTACCTCCTGCGGTACACACAAACGTTTTACGCCGAATTAGAAGACCTCCAACAGCACGATATTATGATGCTCTACCAGAACCTCCGGGGCAGAGAAGGTTACTTGATTCCGGCGGGGGCAATGCCTTCAGATTTTGCGGTAATGAAAGAATAAGCCCCCCCGTTTACACCGCTACAAAGTGCTTTTTCAGGGCGAGCGCCACCCCATCCTCCTTCGCCGCCCCGGCCACCTCATCCGCCACCGCCAACACCTCCGGTTTTGCGTTCGCCACCGCCACGCCCAGGCCGACGCCCTTCAGCATTTCGATGTCGTTATAGTTGTCGCCGAAGGCTACGCAATCGGCCAGGGTTAGGTCGGGGTATTTATCCGCCAGTACCTTTTGAATGCCCGTCAGCTTCGAGATTTCTTTGCTGGCAATTTCCAGGTAATCAGCCTTGGAACGGTAGAGGTGAAGCGTGTCTCCGTGCGCTTCTTCTAACAAAGCAACCATCTCATCAATGCCCGCCGGATCACCCATCACCATAATCTTGTGCGCGCCCAGTCTCCGCTGGAACCAATCGACAATAACGGCATCGTTGGTTTTCACCTGCGGGTCAACCCTGGTATTGTGTTGCTCCCGCAGTGCGTAATGGTCCATCGCTTCTACGTACCACTCATCAGCGTGGTAAAGCTGGACGGAAAGGTTGAGCTTACGGTTGAGCACTTCAACGTGGCGCACAATATCCAGCGGTATCGCCTGGCTAAGCACCATCTTTCCGTCGATCCGGACCAGGCCGCCGTTGTAGGCCACCAGGGGCTGATCAGCAACCCCCAGCATATCCTGAATCCAGGTCATCGCCATCGGTGGCCGGGAGGAGATGAGGATGAAAGGAATGTCTTTTTCCGTCAGGTGGGCAACTTCTGTTTTTAGTGCGGGGGAGGGTTCTCGGTCGGCGTTGAGTAGGGTTCCGTCGATGTCGGAGAAGGCTATTTTCATGGTTCGGTGGTTTTGTGGTTCGGTGGTTTTGTGGTAGCTCCCGCGCGAGCTAAACAATGGGTAACAATCCACACTACTGGGCATTTTTGGTTCCCTCTCCGTTGAGCCTTAGGCAAAACGTGTTGGAGAGGGCGGAGGGTGAGGTAGAAAATTAAAAATGTCCAGAGAATGTGGTAACAGCCACAAAACTACAATACCACAAAACTACAACGCCAGCGCCACCTCCCAAGCCTCCTTAATCGCCCGTTTAGCGTCCAACTCCTTGGCGTTGAGCGCACCACCGACTATGTGGACCGTTACACCCGCTGCGGTAAGCTTTTCGCTCAGTGCATCCAGCGGTACCTGACCGGCGCAGACGACGACGTTTTCTACATCAAGTACGCGCGGCTCTCCGGCAACGGTGATGTGCAAGCCCGCATCATCCACTTTATCGTAGGTACACTGAGCGAGCATCTTGACTTGCTTCATGGCGAGGCTGGAGCGGTGAATCCAGCCGGTCGTTTTGCCGAGGTTTTTGCCGTGTTTCCCTTTGGAGCGCTTCAGTAGGTATACTTCGCGGGGGCTGGGCAATGGTTGGGGGCTTTCGGCCAGGGCGCCGCCGCGTGCGTAGGCTTGGTCTACGCCCCATTCCTTCATGTAGTCGTCTACGCTCAAGGATACGCTGGGGTGGTCAAAATCGTGGCTGAGGTACTCGGCTACGTCGAAACCGATGCCGCCTGCGCCGATGATGGCGACGGATTTACCGACGGTTTTCTTTGCGGCCAGCACGTCGGCGTAGTCGAGCACTTTTTCGTGGTCGATGCCGGGGAAATCGAGCCGGCGGGGCGTTACGCCGGTGGCGATCACGACCTCGTCGAAGCCGGTCAGGTCTTCGGCGGCGACTTTAGTGTTCAGACGTACGGTTACGCCGTGTTTTTCCAGCATTTCGCCGTAGTAGCGGATCGTTTGCTGGTATTCTTCCTTGCCGGGGATGACGGTGGCCATCTTGAACTGCCCGCCGAGTTTAGCGCTTGCTTCGTAGAGCGTTACCGCGTGGCCGCGTTCGGCGGCGACGGAGGCGGCGGCCATTCCGGCGGGGCCTGCTCCGACTACGGCAACTTTTTTGGGCGCGGCCGCAGGTGCCGTGGAGGGGTCAAGAAACATAGTCTCGTGGCAAGCCCGGGGATTGACGATGCAGGAGCTTACTTGCAGCGTAAACGTGTGGTCCAAACAAGCCTGGTTGCAGGCGATGCAGGTGTTGATTTCCTGAGATTTCCCCGCCAGCGCCTTCGCCACAAACATCGGGTCGGACAGGAAAGGCCGGGCCATGCTGATCATATCCGAGCAGCCATCGGCCAGCACCTGCTCGGCCACTTCGGGCGTGTTAATGCGGTTGGTCGCAACGAGCGGAATACTCACTTCTCCCATCATCCGCTTGGTGACCCAGGCGAAGCCGCCGCGCGGAACGATGGTCCCGATCGTAGGTACCCGCGCCTCGTGCCAGCCGATGCCGGTGTTGATGATGGTTGCGCCCGCTTTTTCGATCTCCTTGGCCAGGTGGACCACCTCCTCCCAGGTAGAGCCGCCCTCCACGAGGTCGAGCATCGAGAGGCGGTAGATGATGATGAAATTCGGCCCTACGGCTTCGCGCGTCCGCCGCACAATCTCCAGCGGAAACTTGATCCTGTTTTCGTACGCCCCACCCCACTCATCGTCGCGGCGGTTGATCTTCGTAACGATGAACTGGTTAATCAGGTAGCCCTCAGAGCCCATGATCTCTACGCCGTCGTATTCAGCTTGCTGGGCCAGTTTGGCGCACTTCACGTAGTCTTTGATGGTCTGCTCTACTTCTTCGCCGGTAAGACCACGTGCGGGGAAGGGCGAGATGGGTGCCTTCGTATCCGAAGCAGAGACGTTGTGCTCCGAGTAGCCGTAGCGGCCGGTGTGGAGGATCTGCATACAAATCTTCCCGCCTTCGGCGTGGACGGCATCGGTGACGACTTTGTGCTTCCAGACTTCCCCTTCATTATCGAACGGATGCCCGACGGGCAACGCCAGGCCTGCTTTGTTCGGGGAAACCCCACCCGTTACAATCAGTCCGACCTGCCCCCGGGCCCGCTCGGCGTAGAAAGCAGCGAGACGCTCGTGGCCTTCGGGAATATCTTCCAGCATGGTGTGCATACTGCCCATCAAGACGCGGTTTTTCAGGGTGGTGAAGCCGAGGTCGAGGGGTTGGAATAACTTGGTGTAGTTGGACATGATTGGACTTATTGTGGCCGCAAAATAGCGAATTTTCGCTACTCTTGGTTGCCCGTGGCTTCAGCCCGTGCGGGTTCCTCAGCCTTCAGGCTGAGATGAAGTATTCCCTTGCGCTAAAGCGCGAAGAGCAGTAACCTCAAGGCTGCTGAATGGGAAACCAGTAGCCCACCCTCAGCCCAAGCGCCAACTCCCCCCTAAAACTGCCACCGTGTTTCTTCAGTTCACAACACCCCCACTCCATCGGTTGCTCCTCGGGAGGGCCGGGGTTTTCGAGTTCGGTAAATTGATAATTGCGGTACGCTAGCCCTCCGCCGAGGTAAGCATCCAGCACCATACGCCGGAAGGCTACTACTTGCCAGCCAATTTTTAATACTCCGGACACCCGCAACCTTTGTTCCAGCGCATCATCTACGGAGACAAAGTTCTGCTCCTCATCCACCAGATTACCCCGGTGAGATTCGTACCTGACGGTAAGTGGCAACTCGAGGCCCAGGTAGACGCGATCCTGGCTCCACTTCATCTGGTACCGAAACTCGGGCCGGACGCCGAAGAACCGATAATCAGGATCGGCGTCTCCACCGAAGGAGACCCGCAACTTATCCGTGCCGTACTCCAGGTCGAGCAGGTAACCAAAGCGTTTATGTTTGTACTGCCCGCCCAGCCGGACACGAGACGGGTTGTTCAGCAGGCTGAAGGGCATCACGTGGATGCTCCACCAGGAACTACCCCAGCTCCAAAACCTTCTTTGCACCCGCGGCCCCGCCCTATTTACCCGTATCCAAATACACCTTAATGCGATTGTTCTCCCGGTCATAACTACCATAAAGCGCCAGTTGGGTATCTCCATCAACCGTGAGGTAACCGCTGCCGCCGCCCGGTATCTCGCGCTCTACGTACTTCCGCCGGACGACGCCGTCCCGGTCGCGCAAGTTTCGGTACCCGAAATAGGTGGAAGACGTGACCAAACGGTAGGCATACTTACCGCGCGGGAGTTCCACCCGCAGCTGGTCGTGGTGCTTGCCGTTCCGATCAAGGCGAATCGTGAACTGTTTGCCCGCAATCTCCAACCTAACCGTTTCCGACTTCTGGGTCTTCCCCAGCTCGTTGCTGATCCCGACAAAATAACCTCTCCGCGTCGGTGCCGGAGCGGGGTCTGCGACGGGAGAAGAAGTACTCACCGCAGCACTCCGCCCCGGATACATACGGGCGATGTACAGCCGGTCAATCGCAGAAAGTTCGTTGTTCATGCCCACTTCATACCGGCCGTTGGTCAGGCGGCCATCCACCGGATAGTGCATGATCGACGCGCGATCGTGGACCGAGTACTGGGTGTCGTTCCGGTTGGCCGTACTGATCACGTTGTCGTAGGTCATCTTGCGGTCCCAGCCCTGGGTTTTGCGGTAGTGGTCGTACACCGCTGCTTCGTTCCACGGGATGCCGCCCGCCGGGTTCTGGTGCTCGTGGAGCAGGCCGAGGGCGTGGCCGAATTCGTGCAATACGGTTCTCCTCACCTCGTATTCCGGGGTCCGGTCCGTGAGCCAGCCGAAGTTCATGCTCGGTTTCTGCTGGTTGGCCCGCGCGGAGCCACTTCCCACCATCGACCAGGAAGAACCGTTTTGGGTAAACGCTACGCGGATGTCTGCCGGGCCGGAATTGACCACCCGAAAGTTTACGTTGGCGAAGCGCGTCCACTCCCGCGCGTGATGAATGACGCGGCTGCGCAGGTCAGAGCTTCCGCTTAAAAACTTCACGGTGATGGTACTGCCGTTGGCCCACTCCGGGCTGGAGCTGCGGCCCCGTTTATAGCTTACCGCTTTCTGGACCACAAAAGGCAGGTTGTCCGGAATATCTACCGAAGGCAACTCGTTGGTTGGGATCACCGCACAGGTGTGGATGGCTTGTGCGCTGGCCACGTTCGGAACGAAAAAGAACAGCAGCAACAGCGCAGAAAGACTGATGCGGACGAAGCGGGTTAACATGATGAATCAATTTTTGGGATAGGAAAACAAGTAAAACAATCATCAAATCGGTATCCACGAAAACGGACGCATCTATAAGGGCAGAACCGCTGCTTTTCGTCTTTCCTACGCAGAATTTTAACCGAGATCGTTTAGATTTAACTTTTTTAAGATAGAGCGAGCACTTTTAAGATGAGCACTGCGAGCGTTCAGGCTGTCAATTCAAACTCGGGAAATGAAGCGATAGCGTAGTTTTTCGAGTTTGAATTGACAGCCCGAACGCTCATAACCAAAACTATCCTCCCCGCTTTCCGTTTACCATCCGCACCCCAAAATATATATCAATATGCCCCAGGCCAAAACCCTCGGCGAACTACGCGCCACCGGCTATAAATCCCGCTCCGTAAAGCAGGAACTTCGTGAAAACCTCATCAAAAAGCTCAAGGCCAAAGAAGAAGTCTTCCCCGGCATTATTGGTTTTGACGACACGGTCTTGCCCGACATCCAGCGGGCCATTCTGAGCCGCCACAGCATTCTCTTGCTGGGCTTGCGCGGCCAGGCCAAGACGCGGATTGCCCGCCTGCTGGTTAATCTTCTCGACGAGCACATGCCCGTCGTCTCCGGCTCTGAGCTGAACGACGATCCCCTGGCGCCCATCAGTCGCTACGCGGTAGACCTCATCGCTGAAAAGGGAGACGATACCCCGATCGAGTGGGTCCACCGCGACGATCGTTACGTAGAGAAACTCGCCACCCCCGATGTTTCCGTTGCCGACCTCATTGGCGACGTTGACCCCATCAAAGCCGCGACCCTGAAACTGACTTATGCCGACGAGCGCGTGATCCACTTCGGCCTCGTGCCCCGCGCCCACCGGGGCCTGTTCGTGATCAACGAGCTGCCCGATCTCCAGGCGCGCATCCAGGTATCGCTCTTTAATATTTTGCAGGAGGGCGACATTCAGATCCGGGGCTTCAAGCTTCGCCTTCCGCTTGATATTCAGTTCCTCTTCACGGCCAACCCCGAAGACTACACCAACCGGGGCAGCATCATTACGCCGCTCAAAGACCGGATTCAGAGCCAGATCCTGACCCACTACCCCAAAACCATCGAGACGGCCAAGGCGATCACTAAGCAGGAGGCCGATCTCGTCGAGTCTCAGTCAGACCTGGTAGAGGTAGACGAGCTGCTCAACACCATGCTTGAACAACTTGCGTTCGCCGCCCGCGAGAGTGAGTACATCGACGAAAAATCTGGTGTCTCCGCCCGCTTGAGCATCACGGCGCTGGAGAACCTGATCTCCACGGCCGAGCGCCGTAGCCTCATCAATGGCGACAAAAAGACCGCCGCCCGCATTACCGACTTTTGGGGCGTAGTACCGGCCATCACCGGCAAGGTCGAGCTCGTCTACGAAGGCGAGCAGGAAGGTGCCTACGGCGTAGCGATGAAGCTCCTTAGCGCCAGCATCAAAACCTCCTTCCTGGAGCACTTCCCCGATCCGAACGAGACGGAAGCCAGCGGCCGGGCGGATTCTGACCCCTACGGCATCATCCGGGCTTACTTCAGTGGCGGCAACGTCGTGGAACTCCTCAACGATGCCTCCAACAAAGACTACCATGATACGCTCGACGGCGTAGCAGGGCTGCGGCAAATCGTTACCTCTACCTTCCACGACCGGAAGCTCGGTAAAGAAGAAACCTACCTCTACATGGAACTCGTGCTTCAGGGCCTCGCCGAAATGGAAGTCCTGAATAAGGAGACGATGCAGAATAGCCTGAGCTTCCGGGATATTCTGGCGGATATGTTTGGGGAGGGGGACCTTTACTAGCTAAATCTCACTTACATTCATACGGTTAGGATTTGCTCCCAACAATTACTACGATGGCCTTCAAGAAAAACATACACATCATGCTAGGATATATTCGCTCTTTGACTTTTCAAGAAAAAGCCATCATCATCACTTGCCTATTAATAGGAATCGGTTCTATTTTATATTTTTCAGTTGTAGAACCGATGATCCTTGCTAGACAAATAGCCCCCGAAGATTGGGCTAGCTACAACCAGTAATGATTACAGAAACGTTATTTTTTCCAAGTAAACCAATGGCCTTCAGCATTTTAAATACTGAAGGCCATTTTCATGTTTTGATGGGTAGAATTATGTTACTTTCGCACCAGTCCTAAATCGTATCTCCATCTCCGCATGTACGTAAAAACCTCCCCTCCATGCTACTAATCGGCGGCTACACCGAATCCATAGAAGGCAACGCCTCCTCCAAAGCAAGGGGCATATCTGCTTACGACTTCTCCCACGCTGAAGGTCGGATTCAGTTTTTGGGTTTTACGCCGGCCGTGAACCCCAGCTACCTGATCACGGATCAAAAACGTGGTATAGTTTACGCCGTCCGGGAGTTGCAGGATGAGCGGGCGGGGCTAACTGCCCACCGGGTAAACCGCAACAAAAACGGCAAGGTATACTTTGAGCAGCTGTCCGACATCAACCTGACGGGGAAAGGCCCCTGCCACCTTTCTTTTGCCGAAGACAACCTACTTGTTTCATGCTACAACAGCGGCCAGGTTCACGTAGTCGGGCGCGGTGAAGACGGTTCCCTTACCGAAACCTTGCAGACCATCACGCTCACGCCTTCCGCCCCCGGCAAACAGCCCCACGCCCACTGCACCGTCTACCTGCCTGATCGGGAAGCCGTGCTGGTGTGCGATAAGGGCGACGACAAACTGCGCGTGCTTTCCATCGCTGATGATGGCAGCCTGACCGAACGGCCAGAGCTTGAGCTTACCTTTCCGGAGGGGGAAGGGCCGCGCCATATTGCGCTTCATCCCGACGGTCAACTTGCAGTCGTCAACGGAGAAAATATTGGCCGCGTCCACCTGATTGATTTGAGTGGAGACAAGCCGCTGCGCGCAACCATGGTCAACGCGCTACCCGAAAGAGTCGTTGATGAGGCGGCCGGAGCGGCCATAAAATTGAGCACCAACGGCAAGATGATTTACACCAGTGATCGTACGTTCAGCGTCGTCACCGCGCTCCGCATTGACGAACGGGCCAAGAGCCTCATCGTCCGCGACACCTTCCCGAGTGGTGGAGAATCTCCGCGCGACGTGAGCCTTTCGCCCAAAGGAGAGTGGCTTCTGACGGCCAATACAGGCGACCACACCATCGGGGTATTCCGCGTTGGGCCACGCGGAGAGTTGACGCATTACCATACCTTTAAGAAGGTGCCTTCGCCTAGTTGTTTGGCTTGGTTGTA
>CAYWMW010000095.1:0-14269 GCA_964458975.1 uncultured Lewinella sp.
AAAAGTTAAAAATAATGGTCTTTCCCACCTAACCCACCCCTACTCCCCCTTTCAACCTTCCACCCCACCCGCGCCCGCGCCCTTTTAAAACGCCCGGATAGCTTTACCTTTGCCCCCGATGTACAAAGACAAAAAAGTAGTCGTCGTCATGCCAGCCTACAACGCTGCCCTGACGCTGGAAAAAACCTACGCTGAGGTTCCTCGTGACCTGGTGGACGAAGTCATCCTCTGCGATGACGCCAGCAAAGACGACACCTCCGCCCTGGCCAAACAGCTGGGCGTAGACCACGTAATTACCCACCCCCGCAACCGTGGCTACGGGGGCAACCAGAAATCACTCTACAATAAGGCGCTGGAGATCGGGGCGGACATTGTGATTATGGTCCACCCCGATTACCAGTACACCCCGTTGCTGATCCCGACGATGTGCAACATCATCGGCGAGGGGCTTTACCCCGTCGTGCTCGCCAGCCGGATCCTCGGCAAGGGTGCGCTCAAGGGCGGCATGCCGCTGTACAAATACGTCGCTAACCGATTTCTGACGGCGACCCAGAACTTCCTGGTCAGCTACAAACTCAGCGAATACCACACTGGCTACCGCGCCTTCAGCCGCGAGGTGCTGGAAAAGATCGACTTCAACGCCAACGACGACGACTTCGTGTTCGACAACGAAATGCTCTCCCAGATCATCTATAAAGGTTTCGACATCGCCGAGGTGACTTGCCCGACAAAATACTTCGATGAGGCCAGTAGCATCAACTTCGTGCGCAGCTCCAAGTATGGGCTCGGCGTGTTACGGGTGAGTATGATGCACCGGCTGAATAAGTGGGGGCTGGCCAAGTCGAAGATTTACCGGTAGCATCGTGCTTTAGCGCGATGCGGTTTCGTTGGCCTTCAGGCCGACAAGAGTGGTACTGACGAATGCTTACTAACCTTGGGTAAAATCACCGAACAGGACCAGGTTGGAATACAACGTGTGTACAACTCATCCACCGCTACTCTTGAGAATTTCCTACCTTAGTGATCGTTTAATTCATGTCACCAAAACGAAGGACCATGCTACAAGGCTTCAGCGAAATCGTTATCGACTCGAACGTTCGTTCGGGAAAAGCTTGTATAAAAAGGGACTCGAATTACCGTTGGTGACGTACTTGGTTATTTGGCCATCGGGATGTCTTTTGCCGAATTGATTGAGGACTTCCCTAAATTGACAGAGGAAGGTATTAAGCAAGCGTTGGGATACGCTGCTGCTCGGGACGCTGCCTGATCCACTCAGCCAGTGAACGACCGCCGTAGGCCGCAGCGAAGCTTACCTTCGCAAGGCCCGGCGGACGAGTTACAAATCTTCCTCCATCATTTTCTCCTGCTCCCCCGTCCCCATCGTCTTAACCGAATACTCCCCACTCTCCGCCTCCCGGCTACCAATAATCACCACCTTCGGCACGCCCCGCTGGTCCGCATACTTCATCATCTTATTGAGCTTTGCGGCCTTAGGGTAAAGATCAGCGTGAACACCCCGTGCGCGCAGGCGCGAGACCAGACCGAAGCCGTGATTGAGCGTTTCCTTATCGAGGCAGAGGATGAGGTACTGCAGGTCTTCAGAAGCATCCGCCGGGAAAGCATCCAGCTCTTCGAGGACATCGTAAATGCGCTCGGCACCGAAACTGACGCCCACGCCGGGCATGTCTTTCATCCCGAAGATGGAGGTGAGATCGGCGTAACGGCCACCACCGGCGATGGAGCCCATCTTGATGTTTTCCTGGCCGGGGGCAGCGGTATCTACAGCGACTTCCCAGATGGCGCCGGTGTAGTAGTTGAGGCCGCGGGCGAGGGTGACGTCGAATTCGATCTTATTAAACCTCACCCCCGGCCCCTCTCCGGCGGAGAGGGGTGAATTTACTCCGACGAGGTCGAAGACCTCCTGAAGCTCAGCAATACCCTGTTTTCCGATCTCGCTGTCGGCCAATAATGGCGCTACGGAATCCAGTGATTTCGCGTCGAGGAATTGCTTGATAACCTCCAATGCACCTGCGGCCGCGCCCCGGTTGGTCAGGTCTTCGGCTACTTTGTCCCAGCCGATTTTGTCGAGCTTATCGATGGCGATGGTCATGTCCATCATATTGTCGGCCATGCCAGCGATCTCAGCGAGGCCCGCCAGGATCTTACGGTTGTTCAGGCGGATGACGGCCTTGAGGCCCAGCTCGTGAAATACCCCATCGAGCAACTGCGTGAGCTCCGCTTCATAGAGTAAGCTATCGGAGCCGACTACGTCGGCATCGCACTGGTAAAACTCCTGGTAGCGGCCTTTCTGTGGCCGGTCCGCCCGCCAGACGGGCATGATGGCGTAGCGCTTGAACGGAAAAGCCAGGTCGTTTTGGTGCATTACCACGTAGCGAGCGAAAGGCACCGTGAGGTCGTACCGCAGGCCGCGCTTACTGATGGAGGTCAACACCTTATCGCTTTCTTTTGCGGCCAGGGCATTTGCGTCGGCCTTGCGCAGAAAATCACCGTTGTTGAGCACCTTGAAGAGCAGCTTATCGCCTTCTTCTCCGTACTTTCCGGTCAGCGTAGTCAGGTTTTCCATCACCGGCGTCTCGATCGGCTGGTAGCCGAAGCGGCGGAAATGCTTTTTGATTACGCTGAAAATATAGTCGCGGCGGCGTACTTCGGCGGGGAGGAAATCTCTTGTTCCTTTGGGGATGGAAGGCTTCATGGGCGCGAAGATAAAGATTCTTGATTCTCGATTCTCGATTCTCGATTTTTGATTTAGCTACCGCATGAGAAAGTCAATCCTTTCCGGGCCTGTTTTTCTTAGCTAGCGAGCGCGCAACAGAGACAAATATGCTGACCAATTGATTGTTTTCGTCAAGAATGTCCGTCAGCCGTTCGGATTTAATGAACCCTTTACGTTGGATAATTCGCAGATTAATATGCGTTTCTCTCAACTCTTTCAAAGCAATACTAATCTTGTGTCGGAAGTCACTGTCAGACTCCGCTCCTCGTGCCTCTCCATAAAGTAATGCTGGAGCACTACCAGATCGTACGATCTGCTTGCAGAAGTGCTGACCAGCATAAGAAGATGGAAGTTTTTCGGAAAGATTAAGAATACGGACGCAAAAATCAATAAGACGATCTTCAAGCTGGGTAGCTCGTTCGTTAGAAGTCATTTTTTAAAAGTTATTGTTTTGCGACAGCACAAATATAAGGCAAAGCCAAAAAAAGATACAAATAGTTTTAAAAAAATTACTGCATAGCGACTAAGATATATCTAGCACGGCAGCCAAATCAAGAATCACCAATCGAGAATCGAGAATCGAGAATCAAGAACCTCCCCCGCCTTCCCCCGATAAGGGTGCCCCGGCGTATCCCGAATTTCCTCCAACACTGTTTCCGCAGCAATTTCGTTGCCTTCCGCCAGGTAGGCCAGTGCTTCGTACCACTCCGCGTAGGGCCGGTAAAAGCTGCCGCGCGGAATTTGCTCCAGCCATTCAAGGGCGCGGGTAGGTTGCTTCAGCGCCAGGGCGCAGACGCCTAAGTAAAGAGGTGCCGCCGGGTAGGCTTGGGCGACGGGCAAAAGCTCATCGTAGGCGTAGCGGTAGTTGCCCCGATCATAATCATAAAGGATGCGCTTGAGGTCTTCTTCGGCGGCATCGCGCGGGGCCATACGGTCAAAAAAATTGGGCAGGGGCTCGAAGTGGGCCACGGATTTATTTTGCGCGGTAGAGGGCCCAAAAGTCGTCCAGAGCACCCAGCCGAAGACCGCGAACAGGCCAACGGCCAGAAGGGTTTGCAGGTTGGGCAGCTCCAGTTCTCCGAGCTTGATGCCGCCTTTCTTGCGGGGGGATAGCTTTACTTTGGGCGCGGACGCAGGTGCAGCGGACCCTTTTCGGGCGTACTTCTTTTCTTCCCTGAGCAAAGTCTCCATGATATCTTGCCGCCCTGCAACCGTGATGACTTCGGCCCAGTCTTCGCGCAGCTCCATCGCTCTGCGGAATACGGAGTCGGACGGCCTGCGGGCTTCCACATCCCACCGCTCGGCAACGCCGAGCTCGCCGGCGTAGTAGCGGTCAATGAGCTCTTCGTCTACGGGGGAAGGGATGTGGACGGGGTCGGTGAAGCCCCCCGCCTGCCAGGCTTCGCGCACCATCAGCATGCACTTCTGGCGGCGTTCTTCAGCTTCTTCAACCTGGCCCTCCAGGCCGATGATCTCTGCAATGCGTGCGGGGTTCAGCTCGTGGTAATCGGACATCATCAGCAAATCCTGACAGTTTTTGCCCTGTTCTTTGAACTGGGTAAGCATCAGCCGCTGCGAACTATTGAGCTGAACGGGGCGCGGCAAATGGTTGAGCGGGTTCTGCTCCTGGGCCATCCCCAATTCTGCAACGGGCATGCGCTCTGCGGCAATCACCGCTTCGTCCATCTTACCGGCAAAGTAAAGCTGGGTTACCCGCTGGACGTAAGTTTGAACCTCCCCCATAAATGGTTCCTCGGGATCAATTCTGGCCTCGTACCAACCGATCAGTGCGCGCCGGTAGTGGGCAAGTGCTACCTCATCCGTCTGGCGGTACTTAGCCGCCCACTTCAGGAAAGGACCACGCAGGGCGTGGAAGTTGCGGGTCAGTGCCGCCAGGTGTTGGCCTTGGTTAGACATGGGGCTAAGGTACGGGATAGGGTAGAACTTTGCGTAGGGTTTTTCTTGTAGGTACACGTTTTGCATATAAACATGTTTACATGCAAAACGTGTACCTACAAGAATAATCATCCCATCACCGCATCAAAACTACCGTTCCTGACTCTCGCTGCAACACCCCGGTCGTCAGCCGAACTTCCGCGACCCAAATGTAGGCAGAAACACCGGCGGGTTTCCCGTTCAGCATCCCGTCCCAGCCCCGGCGGCTATCGTTTGGCACAAAGTCAAAGTCTTCCCAAAGCAATTCTCCCCACCGTGAGTGTACCTGAAAGGAAACTACCCGTTCTACCTGATCGGTACTGCCATATATGGCTACAAAATCATTTGTTCCATCTCCGTTCGGCGTGAAGATGTTTGGAACGTAAACGGGAATGCGCCCGTCTACGGCCACAAAGGTCACCAGGCTATCGGTGCATCCATAGATATTGTCAATGGCCAGACTGATGGGCTGGCTCGAAGGCGCGCTAACCGTCGGGTTAGGGCAGTTAGGGCAGTCAAACAACTCCGCCGGATGCCAGCGGTAAGCGGTAATTTGATCCAGCGGCACAAAGTACTCTGCTTCGACTACCGAGTTGCCAGCTATTTCTTGCGGAACAAAACTCGGCAGCCTTGCCGGCCGGCGCGTCGCCTTCGGGTAGAAAAAGTTAGGCTGCTCGGTTTCGCAGCCAACCGCATCCCTGATCCGTAAGGTGTAGTATTCCCCTTCGTTGAGGCGGTCAAACCCATCGCGGCCGAAGTAGTTGACGCCGTCTACACTGTAACTGTACGGCGGCACCCCTCCACCTGCCGAGAGCACCAGCGGCGGACGACGAACGGTATTACAGCTAATATCAATCGGGCTAAGCGGGGCAGGATCACGCAGGCTAAGACTACGCTCGCTGGAGCACCCAAGGGCATCAGTAACAGTCAAAGAATAAGCCCCGGCGGGCAGGTTCGTCACCGTGAGGCCCGTCGGGTTTACCCCAGACCAGTTATAAATATAAGGCTCCACCGTCGGTAGATGCGTGACCGTAATGGAACCATCCGACTGCCCTCCGCAGCTCGGATTTTGTAGGCGAGGGTTGATGACCGGCTCGAAGAAATCTGCCCGAACGGTGGTATCCACCACAATTCGGCAGGCCCGGTCTTCTACCGAGATGATGCGGTAGTTCCCGCCACGGTTGATGGGCTGGCTTTGTCTTCCGTCGCCGATGAACTCCCATTCCTCCAGCGGCCCGCCGTTGAGCTGGTACGTAACCGTAATGGGGCTTGCTCCGGTGAGGTCAAGTATTATTGACTGGGGCTCGTTGCGGCAGGCCCGTAAATCTTGCGGTGGCAGGGCTAAGGAAGGGGGTACGCTGCTAAAGGTAGAGATCGACCTGTTTACGACCTGCCCACAATCATCCGTAACGGTAAGGTTGATGGAAGTTGGCAACGGAGGCATCAGGGTCGGGACCGAGTCCGTACTCCCAAAGCTCCACTGGTACCGAAACGGCGGAACACCCCCGGAAACTTCCGGCCGCAGCGTAGCCATTTCGCCCGGGCAGTAGAAGGCCTCCTGGAGGCCTACGTTTAGTGCTTCCGGTTCATTAATGATGAGCTCGATGGAGTCGGTATAGCAAGCGCAGGGAATATCGAGGTAAAGCCAGACATTTTCCGGCCCTTCAGCAACTGCGTCCGGGAAGGCGGTGATGGGAATTTCGGCAAACATTGCTCCTGCGGGGATGGTCACTTCGCCCGGCCCGGCGGAAAAGTCCACGCCTTCCACGGCGGTAGAGTTCGGCCCGATCCGGTAAGCAATGGTCTGATCGCGGGCGGGGTTGCTTTCCGGCCCTCTTTGAATCCGAAAGTTGGTGACTTCGCAGCCTTCGTAAATGGTAGTAAGCGTTGAATCTCCACCTTCGCCAGCGAGGCTGACGCTTCCGCCCAGGTCAAAGCTCCCCGCTTCGAGGAATACTGCGGAATCCAGGTCCCCGTCTTCAACGTCTCCCACCAGAAGCCGAATATGATAGGTTTGGCAGGTTTGTAGTTCTACCGTTGCGGTAAGGACGACCGTTTGCCCGTCGTATTCAATCACCTCGAAGCGCGGGCCGGTAGCGTTACCTCCCCCACAATTGGCGACACTCCGAACGCTTGGAAACTCATTATCGAGGTAGAAAGAAGCGTTGGTAGAGAAGTTGACGCTGTTGATGCTTACTGGCTGGTCCGTCCCCGGAATCTTTGCTAAGTTGACGGCTCCGTCGCTAAAAGGGCCGTTCAGGCCCGGGCCGCTAATAAAAAAGCCGAAGATATCATTGAAGGCTGCCCCAACAAATTCGCAGTATTCCTCGGAGGCGAAGACGTAGCGGAAGGTCACCGTCGGTTGCAAGGGGATGAAGTCGAACTCCAGCCCCGAGCGGTCAAAGATTTCTCCCGAGCCTGCGAGACTCAGATCGGGATCATCCACCTGCCCCTCCAACTCCGTTCCGATGTCGGTGTCTGAATTGGGGCCGGGTGCGTCCACTACCCTCCCGGTAGAAAGGATGATGCCCCGGTCGAAGCCAGCGATGCTGTCCGGGCCGGAGAAGAAACCGATCCCATCCGGGTTGCTTCCGATCTGTTGGATGTTGAAGATGGTTTCGCACTCTCCGGAGGCGAATACTTCTTTGACGAGGCGCTCGGCGTCGTAGTCGGGGTCCACCATGAGACCCTGGCAGAAAAGAAGCGCTGGTAGCAACAGCGGTAAGGTTATTAAGTAACGTGAGATAGGCAAAACTCTGTTTTTGGGATTCAACTCAAAGCATCAGTGTGGACAAGACAACGCATAGTGCAGCTAAAAAACAAGGCGGCAAAGAAATGTAACAAATCAAATCAAGCAGGTCTCACATTCTGAAAGAAGGGGCTTTTCTTTCTCCCTTTGCTCCTTCAAAACCTTTCTCAGCACCTGCGGCCGCGCCTGAAAATCAATAAAAGCGTTAAAATCTTCCACAAAGTAACAGTATCTGAATGGAAGACATATAAATTTTATTGTGATCGGAGGCAATTCACTAAATTTACACGATAATCTCACGCTAAAAAGAGGAGGAGCTGTCTGCTAACCAATCATCTTCCTCAAAAATATTGTTATGCTTAAGAATTTATACACCATCTTTTTTCTGGTTTTTTTCTGCGTTTCTCTCTCGACCGGTCTTTTCGCACAGATGCCTACTCCGGATAACCGACCTTGCCAGGAAGACGCCATCATCTCCCTTGCGTTCTCTGGAGCGACGGAAATTTCGACCTGTACGGACGATGATCTTGCCGATCGCGTCCGCTTCCAGGTTGTCCCTTTCAATCAGGCCTACGCTTACGTTGTTGTAGATGCTACTGATGTAATTCGCTGGATTGGTTTCAGCAACCGCATTAATTTTGACCTGCTGCCCGGTGGAGCACTCCGCGTTTACGCGTTTTCTAACTACGGCAACATCACCGCAAGCGTTGGCGATACGTTCAGTGGCGCAACCTTGTCCCTTCCCTGTTTTGGTCTTACCGCCAACTTTGTTTCGGTCAACAACGGAACCTCTGGAGACATCCTCATCGAATCCGAAGAAGACAACTACAGCTTTTGCCTCAACGATGGTGATACTAACCAAATTTCAGTAAGCTCCTCCGCAAGCAACGTCACCTATCTCATCACCACCCCTAGTGGAGACCTGCTTGGTACCAACGACGATGGCACGATCAGCTTCGACGACGCAGGTAGCGGAACGTGCTACGTATATGCTTTTGCCAACCCCGGCCCTCTCCCGATCAACCTCGGCGATAACATCAGTGCGCTGGCAGGGGCCACCGGTTGTGGAACCGGCTTATCAGAAAACTTCATCACCGTTGTCCGTGACGAAGTGGACGGCGGCACCATCACCACCACAGATAACGAAACCGAGGTGAGCGTTTGCTCCGGAGACAGCAGTGCGGACCCCGTCGTTTTTGCCAATAGCACCTCCAGTATGGGCACCCTTCGTCTGATCATTACGGACGAAGCCGGTGAGATCATCGGCCTGCCCAACGGCTTCACCGTTGACTTTAATGATGCCCCCGCCGGCATCTGCCGCGCCTACAATGTAACCTTCACCGGTACTTTTACCGGCCAGCTGGGCGACCAACTAGCTACCGCTCAGCTTTCCGACGGCTGCTTCGATGTCTCCGACGGCTTCGTGACCGTAACCCGCGAAAATGTAGACGCTGGAACCATTACTACGGACGAGGGGCAAACAACGGTTCAGTTCTGCGCAGGTGATGGCAACCCCGACGAGATCACCTTCGTAGGCACTACCCCCAACGGAGCTAATAACCGCTTAGTGATTACGGACGACACCGGCGAAATCATAGGCCTACCCGACGGCTTCACCGTTGATTTTGACGTTGCCGGCCCCGGAACCTGCCGGGCTTACAACGTATCTTTTACGGGAACCTTTACCGGAGCGATTGGCGATCAGATCGCGGACGCTCAGTTCTCGAACAGCTGCTTCGATGTCTCCGACGATTTCGTGACCATTATCCGTGACAACGTTGACGGCGGCATGATCTCCACCGTAGACCATGGTACTTCCATCCGCATTTGCCCAGGCGACGGTAATGCCGACGAAGTTTCTTTTGCGAACAGTACCACAAGCGAAGGCACCCTGCGCCTCGTTATCACTGACGACAACGGCGAAATCATTGGCTTACCTAACAGCTTCACCGTTGATTTTGACGACGCTGGCCCCGGCATCTGCCGCGCCTACAATGTCACCTTCACCGGCACGTTCACCGCTCAGGTGGGGGACCAACTTGCTACCGCTCAGTTTTCTGACGGTTGCTTCGATGTTTCCGAGAGCTTCGTTGAAGTGATTCGCGAAATCCCCGCAGGCGGCACCATCCTTACCACCGACGGTGCATCTCAGGTAGAAACCTGCCCCGGAGACGGCAACGCCGACGTAATTGCGGTAGCCAATACCGGCGCTTCCGGCGGAGACCTGGTGTACATCATCACCAACGATGCCAACGAGATTCTGAACTTCAGCTTTACGCCCAGTTTCGACGTTGAAGGTGCAGGAACCGGTACTTGCCGCATCTGGTCATTGACCTACCAGGGAGAACTCACCCTCGTGCCGGGGTCCGATCTGACTACCGCACAACTCGCTGAAGGTTGTTTTGAGCTCAGCTCAGACTTCGTAACCGTTATCCGTTCCACGCCAAACGGCGGTACCGTAGCGACTTCCGATGGGGACACCGAACTTAACGTTTGCCCGGGAGATGGGTTAGCGGATGTTTTCACCTTTGTGTCTACCGGAGCCGATGGTACCAACTTCACCTTCATCGTCACCGATGCGGATAACAACATTCTCGACATCCCCGCCGGGGAAGTCGTCGACTTTGACAACGCCGGAATCGGCGTATGCCGCGTCTGGGGCCTCAGCTATGCTGGCGACTTAACCGCTACCGCCGGAGAAAACCTCTCCTCTTCGCTGGCCACTGAATGTTTTAGCCTGAGCGACAACTTCGTAACCGTAGTCCGCAGCGCACCTATCGGCGGAACGGTAAGCCTGATAGGAGGAGCCACTTCCGCCACCATTTGCCCGGGAGATGGAATCGCCGATGTTTTATCCTTTACGGTTATGGGCGCTGAGGGTGAAAATGGTGGATGGCTCATCACCGACGGAGAAGGAAACATCATCGGGATTCCCGCAAGTTCAACGCTTGATTTTGATGCGGTTCCTCCCGGTATCTGCCAGCTCTACAGCATCATTTACTCGGGCACACTTACCGCTATGATGGGAGACAACATCGAGGGCGCTCCGTTAGCAACGGGTTGTTTCTCTCTCTCAGAAAACTTCATCACCATTACCCGCGTGGAGGCCTCTACCGGCGCCATTAGTACCGAAGAAGGTGAAACTGAAATTTTGGCCTGCCCCGGAGATGCCATTCCGGACCCTTTCCGCTTTGACTCCACCGGAACCAGCCTTGAGAATTTCAACTATGTAGTAACTGATACAAATAACGTAGTCCTCTTTGTGGCCTTTACCGACCGGATTGACTTCGAGCAACTGCCCGAAGGCGTTTGCCGCGTCCATGGCCTCGGTTACAGCGGCATCATCATCGCTGAAGCCGGAGATGTTGCGGGCGTAGACCAACTGGCCAGCGAGTGCAGTGCGCTTTCGCCCAACTTTGTGACCGTCATCAAACAGCTGCCCGATGGTGGTACCGTTGCTACCACGGACGGTGATACGGAAGTAACTGTTTGCTCTATGGATGGCAACCCGGACCTCGTCGAGGTCATTAGCTCCAATGCTTCTGGCGCAGGCTTCGTTTACCTCGTTACGGACGAAAACGACATCGTTCTTGAAATTCTTGACGGCAACTCTTTTGATTTTGACGCAGCGCCCTTCGGTGTCTGTCGGATCTGGGGGCTTTCTTTTCAGGGCGACCTGCTGGTGGAAGTGGGCGCGGACGCAGGTGCAGGGCAACTCTCCTCGGCGTGCTCAGACCTGTCCGACAACTTCGTCACCGTGACCCGCGAAGACGTCGTCGGCGGAACAATCAGCCTCAACGGCGGCCTAGATGCCATCACCACTTGCCCCAATGACGGCAATGCCGATATCATCTCCTTCAACAGCATCGGGGCAACGGGAGCCAACTTCCAGTACGTAGTGACCGATACCAACAACGTTGTACTCGCTTTGGTAGAAGGCGATTCTTTTGACTTTGAGCCAGCCGGCCTCGGCATCTGCCGGGTCTGGGGCTTCTCCTTCGCCGGGGACGCAACCCTAGTAGTTGGTGACACGATCACCAGTGCATCACTCGCTAACGGTTGTGCCGCCCTGGCGGACAACTTCATCACCATCAACCGCGTAGTACCCGTATCCGGAGCCGTAAGCCTTGCGGACGGTAGCACCTCGGTCGATGTTTGTTCTGGCGTACCCACCGAACCTACCCTGGAGTTTGTTTCTGGCCCTTCCGCCGGAGACTACATCTACGTCATCGTTCAGGCAGACAGCTTCGCCCTGCTCGGCATCATGGACACCTTCAACTTCAACATGGCCCAGGAAGGCTCCTATGCTGTTTACGGTTTAGCCTACTCCGGGATTCTGACACTCATCCCCGGCCAAAACATCTTCACCACCGACCTGGCGACCAGCTGTTTTGACCTGAGCGACAACTTCGTCACCGTAAACGTAGAACGGGTAGACGGTGGAGACATTCTCGGCAACGGAGCCGAAGAGGTTTACTTCTGCCCCGACAACCTGGAGGATGGCCTGGTACGCTTCACCACCAACAGCGGCGAAGCAGACACCCTCTACCGTTACGTGATCGCAACGGCAACGAACGTCATCATCTCCGTTGTCCCCGCCGGGCAAGACTCTTTCGACTTCGGCTCGCTCCCACTCCAGGAGCTGAAAGTCTGGGCCATCAGCTACACGGGAGACTTCCTGGCCGCACCGGGCTTAAGCCTTGAGTTTAGCCCCCTGGCCACCGGTTGTGTCGCGCTTTCCCGCAACTGCATCCGCGTCCTGAACGACACGCCCGAGGCCGGAGAAATCAGCTTCGACGATGTTCCGGGAACGGGCATCTCCTGTACCGTAGACGGAGACGGAACCATCAGCATATCCACCACCAGCGAAAGCTTCACCGGATACGCCGTACTGGTAACGGATACCTTCGGCATCATACAACTCGTTGCGCTTGACCCCACCAGTGTAGACCTCGGCTCCCTTCCGCAGGGGCCTTACCGGGTATACGGCCTGGCCTTCACCGGAAACGTAAGGGCCATGACGGGTGATGACATCGGCGTTGTCGCACTTGCGGACAACTGTTACGAGCTTACCGATGCATTCCTCGACGTCACCCAGGGCGGTGAAATCAGCGCCGGAACACTCACCAACATCACCACCGAAGGAACCGGAGACACGATTACCTTCTGCATCGCTGACGGGGACAACCCGATTGCGGTGATCGAAGCAAGCGTAAGCGGCCCGAACTACCGCTTCATCGTTACTGACGAAGACGGCCGCATCCGCGCCAACAACCTGCCGAGCAACATCATCCCCTTCCAGGCCTTCGGCCCGGGCACTTACCGGATTTATGGTTTCAACTTTACCGGAACCAGCCGTGCGGGTATCAACCAGAACATCAATACCACAATTTTGGCCACCGGCTGTGCGGCGCTTACGAGCAACTTCATCACCGTCATCTACCAGGACCCCGACGGAGGAATGGTAACCACCGCTGCCGGAGAGACCGAAGTCGAAATCGAAATTACCGGAAGCGGAGACGATGCTACGGCAATTGTCGCCTTTGCCTCCGACGGAGGCACCGGTGAAAACTTCATGTACCTGGTGACCGACGAGAACAACCTTCTCCTGGCTACTTCCGCCGGGCCAAACATCGACTTCGGCCCCGCTGGCGTAGGTACTTGCCGGGTGTGGGGGCTGTCCTACTCAGGAAACATCACCGCAGGCATGGGAGACGATGCCACCACCGCTGAGCTTGCGGATGCTTGCTTTAGCCTTAGCGACAACTTCGTTACCGTAGTACGTGTAGACGAAGTTGGCTTTACCGATGATGGCGGCCTGGCCGAACAGGGCAGCGGCCCCATCGGTGCCCTCACGATGACCGCCCGCCCCAACCCCGCCAGCGGAAGCCTGCTCTACCTCGATCTGGAAAGTTTTGATGCCATCCCCGGTGGTCAGATCTTCGTCCGGGATATGAACGGCGCATCTTACGGCGTTCAGCCGCTTGTTGGTGGAACGAACTCCACCACCGTTCAGATTGACATCAGCCAGCTGCCCTCCGGAATGTACTTCGTCCAGGTGGCTTCCCCCCAGGGAATGCAATCTGTTCGCTTTATGAAGAACTAAGCTGTTCACTTCGTTCTGAACGATTGACGCCCCCGGCACAACGTGAGTTGTGTCGGGGGCGTTTTTACGTTTCGGTGGATGAGTTTTACTCCAACTCTTTTGAGCAGTCGGAGTAAAACTCCTCCACCGTACCTTTGCTTCACAACAAACCCGTCCATGCGTTTACTCCTCATCACCATCGTTTGCATCCTTTTCGTCATGATGCTGGGTGTTAACCTCTACTTCCGGGCGAAGGTGCTGCGGGCCTACCGAAAACTAGTGCAGGCCGAGGTGGATTTTACTCCCGGCCAGATCTTCAGTAAGCTAAGGGTGGAAGACGAGATCATCCCCCAATACCCCGATTCTGCAGAGGCCATCCGGGATTTCAGCAACTACCTCCAGCGGAGCATCAAGATGACGACCGTGCTGATGGCTTTGATTACGGCTTTCGGGGGGATTTTGATGTGGTTTCGGTATGAGAATTAATCAAGTGTGAAAGATTTAGGGCGCGGCCGCAGGTACAAAGTTTATTGAACTGGTTTAAACTTTCCGTTCGCGACCTTATCCGCACTCTGATTTCTGCTGGCGTCGTTACGAAAATCCTCATGTAGCTACGGCTATACTCCGGTTTTCGTGCCTAGCCAGCAAAAATCAGACTTGCGGAGTGGCCAGCTCAGAAAAGTTTAAACCAGTTCATTTTGGGGCTTAGGGCTAGAGTGTGTAATCTGGCTGATTATTAGTTCACGCTTCGGCTAAAAACGCGAAG
>CAYWMW010000096.1:0-4188 GCA_964458975.1 uncultured Lewinella sp.
AACCACCGAACCACAAAACCACCGAACCAAAAAGCCACTCTACAGCGTATTCAACGGCCGCAACCAGGGCTCTCTTGCTCCCTGACTGACCATTTTTCGCTTCGCCACGTCCGCTTCTGCCCGGTTACTGAAGGGGCCAATGAGGAGCTTGAAGGCCGACTGCCCGTTTACGGTGCTGATGTTGACGAGCACCGGCATGCCGTGTTTGCGCTCCAGTTGCTCTACCTGTTTCAGTACGTTAGCGAATTCTTTATTTACGCCTACCTGTAGCCCGAATCCGGTGCTGGCTTGCCCACTCACCGAAAACCGGAAAAGGTTGGTGCCGCTTACCATCGGCCCGGTTGGTCTGGTGGGCGCGGGCGCAGGTGCCGGGGGAGTTGGAGGAGCAGTGGGCGTCGTTGTGGTGTCGCGCGGCGGAGGCGGAGTCGTGATAACCGGCGGCACCGTTGGTCGACTTGGCGGCGGAGCAGTTGGGGTCGTGGTAGCGCCGCTTTTCATCCGCAGAGCCTCCTTGACCGCTGCGTCGGCATTAACGCGGCCGTAGCCGTATTTGGTGGAGTAGCCACTGGAGTTATAATCCCAACGGTTACCAATCTTATCCGCCGTACGTTCGAGGATCGACTTGACTTCGGAACTCTTCAGGTTGGGGTTAGCGCTCAGGATGAGGGCGCAGATGCCCGCCACCAGCGGCGTAGCGGAGCTCGTGCCGCCGAAGTGTTTGTAGTGCGGGCCACGGTCGATGCCGTCCACGTAGTACCGCTTATTGGCGGGCATGCCGGCGTTGCCCTGGTCCCAGCCCGCACGGGCGGCCAGGATGGGCCAGCCTCCGTCGGATGGAGCCACAACGCTGATGCCGTTGCCCCGGTTGGAGTACCGGGCGTGGGTGTCCGAACTGGTGCTTGCCCCAACGGCGATGACCCCAGGGATGTTGGCGTAGTAATTGATGTACTCCCGGCCTTCATTGCCCGCTGCGAAGACGACCACGCAGCCCTTGCCGCCACGGCCTGTGGTAAGCGCCTTGCGGATGGCCCGTTCGTGCTCCGCTCCTGGCCGGTAACGGGAATCAATGGTGCCCCAGCTACAACTGATCACGTCCGCCCGGTTGCGGATGCAGTGGCTGAACATCCGCTCCGTCAGGAATTTGGAGTACGTTAGCCCGTGCAGTGGCATCAGCCTGGAGTTCGGAGCCGCCCCTACGATGCCCGTTCCGTTGGCCGCAGCTATGGCTACGCTCGCGCAGGGTGTGGCGTGGTCTCCGAAGCGAGATCCGGTAGGCAAGGTCGCTCCGCCCGAGCTGATGCTCAGTGGGGCAACTACTTTGCCGCGCAGGTCCGGGTGGTTGAGGTCAAAGCCATTGTCGATCACCGCAACGACGATGCTGGAGGAGCCAAGGTTGCCCAGCCGGCGCCAGGCGGCTTTGATCTTTGCGTCCGCCCCAACTTTGAGCCGGAAGTTCGGTACGTCGGTCACAAAGCCCTGATTGGCGAGGTGCCACTGGTGGGGCAGGAGGCCGTCGCGCGGTTCCATGAAGTACTGATCCAGCGGTACATCGAGGTCAGGGTAAGACTTTTCCACCATGCTGAGCTTAGCCAGGGCGGCGGCCACCTTTAGCGGATTGGGGCTTTTGGCGGTGACTTTACAGACCACCGTTCCGTCTTCCCGGTCTTCGATGATCTCCAGGGCAAAAGCGTCAAAGATAACCTGTCGCTCCTCCGAGCCTACGCCGTCGGCCATCTCGCAGTAAATGACGCCGGTGGCAACAACCGGGCGGTTGTCGCCTTCGGCAAAGTATACGTGGGTGCCGACTTCAACGTCTTTATGCGCCCGGACCCGGTCCAGCGCCGTATCAACGTTCTCCTCCGGGTTTAGCGTCACTACCTCGAAACCTCCAAGGTCAGGAATGACCTGGGCGTCGACATCGTTCATGTCTTTACTGTCCACCTGCTTCTTTAAGCCGACCAGCTTGGTGGACTTGGTGAGGGTGAGTTCTCCGTTTTCGGAAGGGATATTGATTTTAGACATGGACTTGGGGTGCTTTTGCTTTGGGTTGTAAGGTAGTAAGTTTTGGTTTGATGTGCCAACAAAACCCTACTTTCGCCCTACCGCTCTCCTCGACAGAATTGACGACCAGCCTGTAAGCCCACCAAACCACCAAACCACCGAACCACCGAACCACAAGACCATTCTCATGCCCATCCAGGTAAACTCAGAAATAGCTCCTCTCCGCCGCGTACTTATCCATCGCCCGGACGCAGGTACGGCATCCATCACGCCCCAACGCGCCGAAGAGATGCTCTTCGACGATATCGTCTATCTGCCCCAAATGCAGCGCGAGCACGATACATTTTCCGAACTGCTGCGCCGTTTTATCGGTAAAGGCGGTGTAATTGAAGTAGCCCAGTTACTAGCTGAAACCATCGCCGCCAGCGAAGAGGCGACCCGCGAGAGCCTGGAGATGATCGTTAGTTGGGAAGAACTGCCCAACAGCTACGTAGATAAACTGATCGCCCTCTCGCCCGCAGAATTAGCGGATGTATTGATTACCGGAGACTTCAAGCAAGACAATCGCCGCCTCTTCGATCCCATCCCGAATTTCATCTTTACCCGGGATATTGCTGTGACGATCAATGACCATTTACTGATCACCAAGGCGGCAAAGGCGGCCCGTAGCCGGGAAAACTTCATCATTCGGCTCGTAATCTTCGCCCATCCCATGTTTCAGGAGATGCAGCAGCAGAAGAAGGTCATCAACCTAAACAACGTAGACCTCTTCCCGCCCAGCCCGCTCGCCGAAAAAATGAGCATTGAAGGCGGAGATGTAATGCTACTCAACAAAGACTACCTCCTCATCGGAGAATCGGAACGCTCCAGCAGCTTTTCCCTGCGTGCTCTGGCGGATGCTTTATTCGAGCGCGGGGTAGTGAAAAACGTCGTTCGCGTAAGCGTCCCGGCCGAGCGAAGCTTCATGCACCTTGATACGATATTTACCCAGATTGATGAGCATGACTACGTTTGCTTTGCCCCCATTATCTGTGAAGGTGGTCGCCCCTCCGGCGTCGAAGTCTGGCGTGCAGACGGAACCTCGGCTTCCTACTCCTGCCTCAAAGAGTGCATCCTGGCGGAAATTGACCCTACGGCCCGCTTCATCCCCTCCGGCGGCGGCCAAAGCCCTTACCAGGAGCGCGAACAATGGACGGACGGCTGCAACCTCGTCGCCCTGCGCCCCGGTGTTGCCATTACTTACGACCGCAATCCGGTGACCGCCCAAACCATGGAGAAAGCCGGCTACACCATCGTCGGTGCCCTGGACCTCATCAACGACATTGACAACGAAGGCTTGAACCCGGATAAGGTGCGAAAGACGATCATCACGCTGCCCAGCGGAGAACTCAGCCGGGGGCGGGGAGGCTCGCATTGTATGACTTGCCCGATTGAGCGGGGATAACCGCACCGGCTGAAGCCGGTGCTAGGAGGGAGCGAAGTCCCTTTGGGACTATTAGGGATTTATTTTCAACAATTTGTGTCTTGTTTATTTATTTCGTATGTTCGCTGTACGTTCAGCAGCATGAACCATAACAATAGCCATCAATCCTTAGCAAAATCGCTGCTGTTTTCCATACTTATTTCTTAATCGGTCGGTCGGTATCGGCCTCAAATTTTTGGAAAATGGCAGGTACATTTACCCAGCTTTATTGTCATGCGGTTACGGCCGTGAAGTTTCGTCAGGCACAGATCAGCCCGCATTGGGAACAGCGAATGTTTGGCGTGATGTCGGAAGCGCTAAGAGAACTCGGTCATTTACCGATTGTAATAAACGGTACCGAAGACCATGTTCATCTGCTGTGGAGACACAACAGAACCAGAACGTTTTCTGAGACGATGAAGATCGTTAAGGGCCGCAGCTCTCACTTTGTTAACCACACAGACCTTTTGGAAGAGCTCTTCCGTTGGCAACAAGGTTACAGCGCTTTCTCTGTTTCGGTAGATCGTGTTCCGACGGTAGCGCGCTACATCAAAAAACAGAAGATTCACCACGCAAAGGAGAGTTTGCGCAAAGAGCACCAATCGTTACTCCTGCAACACGGCGAAAAGGAAGTAAAGCACTACCTCTTCGATCCTTTGTCCTGAAAAGTCCCCAAAGGGACTTTGCTCTCTCCTAGCACCGGCTTCAGGGCTATTTATTCGAAC
>CAYWMW010000096.1:4288-14218 GCA_964458975.1 uncultured Lewinella sp.
TTCTGCCGTTAAGAGTCCCCAAAGGGACTTTGCTTCCTCCTAGCACCGGCTTCAGGGCTATTTATTCGAACTTCTGCCGTTAAGAGTCCCCAAAGGGACTTTGCTTCCTCCTAGCACCGGCTTCAGCCGGTGCTAAAAAGAGCGATCCTTCCGGTTCCTAACAAAGAAGTTCATCTCCGGCACATTAGTAACCTCCATCTTAGCACCATCCCATTCCAGCCGCGTACGCCCAGGAACTTTGTAAGCCTCAGCATCCTTCCCCGTTGGGTCGGGGAAGCGGTAGGTGTAGCCCCGCACGGCGAGGTTGCCCATCAAAACGGTTTCGGTCAGCGGGCCAGCCTTGCCGAAATGGCTGCTCGGCTGGTAGTTGTTCTTGATGCCGTTGATCCAGTCCATAGCGTGGCTGGTGGTGACGCGGGGCAGGGTTTCGGGGACGTTGATGTAGTCCATATTCTTCGTCGGTACAAGGCGTGGGTTGGCGCCGTAGACATCCGCGATCAGCGTTCCCCGGGTACCTTCCATGATGATGCCGTTGCCGTTGCCGTCGCCTAATTTGTCGGTGGAGAGCATACCTTCGGGGCGGCGGGGTAGGATGCCGCCATCGGTCCAGATAAGCTCTACGGGCGGCTTCTCGCCCCGGGCGGGAAAGCTTACGTGGATTTTGCTGGCGGGCGGGCAGCTCTCCGGCTTATAGTCCGGGCTCCAGTTGCGGCTGAAGACCTGGCCGACGCTGGCTTCGGCGGAAGTGGGGTAGCCGAGTTCGAGGATGTAGAAGGGGGTATCGATGATGTGGCAACCCATGTCCCCCAGGGCACCGGTACCGAAATCCCAGTAGCCGCGCCAGGCGAAGGGGTGGTAGGCTTCGTGGTGGGGCCGGTCGGCGGCGGGGCCGAGCCAGAGGTTCCAGTCGAAATGGTCCGGAACGGGGGTAGATCCGGTCGGCGCACCGCCGCCCTGCGGCCAGACGGGCCGGTTGGTGAAGGCATGAACGGTGTGGACATCGCCCAGCAGCCCAGCTTCGTAAATCTCCTGGGTTTTGCGGATGCCTTCGCCGCTCGCACCCTGGTTGCCCATCTGGGTGATCAGCTTAGGGTTGGCTTTGGCGGCCTCGCTCAACGCGCGTACTTCTTCGATGGAGTGGGCCAGGGGTTTCTCTATGTAGACGTGCTTGCCCAGGGCCATACAGGCCAGACCGGTGATGGCGTGGGTGTGGTCTGGGGTGGAGATGATGACCGCGTCGATGTCGTTCGCATGGGCATCGAGCATCTTGCGGTAATCGCGGAAGAATGGCGCTTCGGGGTTGTCTTCGCGGGCGGCTGCGGCGGATTTATCGTCTACATCACAGAGGGCGACGATGTTCTGGCTCTGGACGTCGCGGATGCCGCCGTACCCCTTGCCGCCGGAGCCGATGGCGGCTACGTTCACAAGGTCGCTTGGCGCAGTGTAACCGGAGCCTCCGAGTACGTGGCGGGGGACGATCATGAAGCCCGCAGCGGCGGTGGAAGCAGTTTTTAAGAATTTACGTCGGGTAGAATTTGGTTTTTGCATAATATCGGACTTTTCGAGACGGGGAAGATAGGGAAAAGTTGGAAAGATTTGCCTCAAAGATTACCGTCTTTTGGGCGCTGAACGCAGGTGCCGGGGGAGGTTGAAGGAGCAGGGTGAGCAACAAAACATTGCTTCAAAACCTTATCTTTACAACAAAACGTTAGTTCGCTATGGGACAAGCTCAGCACGATTACATCGCTATCTCCAATTACCTCACCATTGAGCGTGAAGATGATGTCAGGTATGAGTACCACGACGGTGAACTTTTCGCAACGGCGGGAGGCACACTGACGCATTCTACAATTTGCAACAATGTTGCGGGTGAACTTAGAGGCTTAACCCGAAAGACGGGGTCTTGCGTCTCGTTCAACTCTGAAATGAAAATCGAAATTGTAAAGAAAAACAAATACGTCTACCCCGACGCAGGCCTTGCGTGCCCCAAACTTGAGGAGTCTGAAAACATCACCGGAGCCATTACAAACCCCCGCTTAATCGTAGAGGTGACGAGCGCGGATAGCGAAGGCTACGACCGAGGAAATAAGCTGAAGTATTACTTCGGTTTGCCATCGGTCCTGGAATACCTGATCGTAGCCCAGGATAAGGCCGAAGTGACCCTTTGGCGGCAGCGGGGAGACTTGTTCAAGCTCGATACTTACGCTGGTCTTGACGCGGTGATCTCTCTTGAGAGCATCCAAGGAGAACTGTTGTTGCAGGACATTTACGAAAACGTAGTGCTCCCCAAGACCGATGAGGAGGACTAACCAGACCGATGATGAAGAGGGGGAGAGAAACTTGGTCCATTATAAAGGTGAAGTTAGGGTAAAGAAGCAAGTAGCGTACCAGGAAAAGACAGACGATGCTGATTTTCCGACCAGTACCGAACTTTAGCCCCCACCAAGCCTTATTTATAACAATGGACGCAAGCACTAAAATCAACATCCCCGAATCCTCCAATGAGCGCATCGTAATCGTCGGCGGGGGCTTCGGCGGCCTGCAAATGGCCCGGAAACTGAGCCGGGATAACTACCAGGTCGTCCTGATTGACAAGAACAACTACCACCAGTTTCAACCGCTCTTCTACCAGGTCGCAATGGCCGGTCTGGAGCCCAGTAGCATCGTCTTTCCCTTCCGGAAACTCTTTCAGGGCAAGAAGAATATGTACATCCGGGTGACGGAGGTTACCAGCGTAGACCCTACCGAAAAGAAGATCTTCACCCCGCTGGGTTATTGCAACTACGATCACCTCATCATCGCCACCGGGGCGGATACCAATTACTTCGGCAACGAACGCATCGCGAAGCATGCGCTGCCCATGAAATCGGTCGCAGAAGCACTCTACCTACGTAACAACATCCTCGACGACTACGAGGATGCGCTAACTACCCCAGACTACGACCCCCGTCAGGAACTGGTAGACATCGTCATCGTTGGCGGAGGCCCCACGGGAGTAGAGCTGGCGGGCTCCCTGGCCGAAATGAAGAAGCACGTCTTGCCCAAAGATTATCCGGAGCTCAACATCGAAGAGGAGGTGGATATTTACCTCGTTCAGTCCGGAGAATGCCTGCTTAAAGGCTTTACCGCTGATAGCAGCGCCAAAGCCCTGAAGTACCTCGAAGAGCTTGGCGTCCGGGTGCTGCTGAACAGCCGGGTGACGGACTTTGACGGCCATAAAGTGATGCTCAAAGACGGAAGCTCGATCCCGTCCCAAAAGGTTATCTGGGCAGCTGGTATCAAGGGGGCACCGGTCCCGGGTTTGCCCGAATCTGCCATTACCTACGGTAACCGCCTGGAGGTGGATCGTTTCCACCGCGTCAAGGATACAGAGCACATTTATGCCGTAGGAGATGTAGCCTACATGGAAGAGCCGGGATGGGAGAAAGGCCACCCGCAGGTTGCCCAGGTGGCCATTCAGAATGGTGCTAATCTGGCCCGGAATTTTAAGTATAAAGCTAAAGGGAAAGACCCCGTTCCCTTTGCCTACAATGATAAAGGGAGTATGGCCACCGTAGGCCGTGCGCGGGCGGTAGTAGACTTTCCTAAGCCTGAGTTTCAAATGGGGGGCTTCTTCGCCTGGATACTCTGGCTCCTGGTGCATTTATTCGCTATTCTTGGTACGCGAAATAAGTTATTTGTATTTATTAATTGGGTAGTTAATTATATTAATTATAACCAGAGTTTGCGTCTGATTATTAAGCCGAAAATAAAATAAGGGTATGTTTTTAATGTTTTAAAATGATCTTTTAATGAGGGCAAAAAAAGCGACAATTTGGTTTGCGCCCTTTAATGGGGTTTTGAAGATATATAATGAGTATTGTTTTCGTTGTTTTTATGGACATTGTTTTTATTGATGAAAAGCAAATGTGTTGAATTTGAATTAGAGGCTATTTGGTACGGTTGTAGTTTTCTCTTTCCCGTATGAGCCTTGCGAAGCTTGGCTCATACGGGAAAGAGAAAACTACAACCATCCCCATTCATCCCGGAAAAACGATGTTTCATCTAAAACTGACCCTGCACCTGCGTTTGCGCCCTTAATTTTGTGGCCAAAGAAGATCACCCAACCATGACTCCCCACGAAATCAGCCGCCTGAGCCGCCGCTTTTACCCCGAATACCGCTCCTTTGCGCTGAACCTGACGCGCGACGAAGAGCCTTTACCAAGATAGGTTTTACCGCTTAACAACGCGAGCAACCTCACGGTAGCCTGCATTGTCAGTAACCAGAACCTGGTAAATTGCTGCGGGCAATTGACTCAAATTAAGTCTGGCCCGGCCTCCGTTCAACAGGCCTTCAGCAACCTTGCGGCCTGCGGGGTCGTAAAGGGCGTAGCGAAGATTTTCCTGAGCATCAGCACCCGTATTCAGCAGTGCAAAATCATTGGCGGGGTTGGGAACTACGCTAAGCCCGATAACCGCTCCGAAAGTAACCGTCCGGATTTCAGAATAGCTGGTAGTACCGTCTACATCTTCCTGGCGGAGGCGGTAGTTGTAGGTATTACCCGCCTGCACCTGTTCGTCGGTGAATTGGTAATTGGCAATACCATCTGGGCCGACTCTTTGGGCGTAACCCACTTGTCCCCAGTTGTTTAGGTGGGGAGTTGTTCGCTCAATAGCAAAACCAGCGTTCAGCGCATCTTGCTCTACGGACCAATTGAGTAAGGCCGCTTTTCCAGATGGCTGGGCCGTGAAATTGAGCCAGTTGACGGGAAGCGCGTTTGCCAAAATATAGCTACGGCTACAGGAAACAACCGACGGGTTGGTATTGCTGTCATCGCTGGCGGTAACCATCCACCGGACTTCATCTCCTACGGTGCTTCCCAATGTTTCGCTAAGATTGACGGTTTGCCCCGCGCCCGGCCCACTGCCGCCAAAAATGGTTCCGAAATTGCCTGTACTAATGCTGGTAGTGCCACGAAATATTTCGAAAGAGATGATGTAGCGGTTGCGCCCATCGATGGTCAGGAATGAGAAGTCAACATCCTCGTTTACAAGTTGCAATGAGTTGTCTTCCGGGGTCAAAATCGTAATGGGGCCAGCACCGTAATTTAGGGTTAAGTCAGTACTTTTCGTTTCGGTTCCGTCGTCTCCCAGTACCGCAATGGTGTACGTGTTCGGGGCGGCTCCGGAGAGGTTGCCAATGGTTACGGTTATGGTTTGGGTGGTGTTGGCATTTCCGGCAGTGAAGACTACGGGGTCTGTGGAAAACATGGTGGTTGCGCCAGCCGGTAAACCTGAAGTAATACTAAGGTCTACAGAGCCGGTAAAGCCACCTGTGCTCGTTACGTCAACGGTAAACGTCGCTTCATTTACATCCGAGCAAATAGACAATTCGTCCATATTACCAGTTAGGGTAAATCCAGTGGCCATGATGGCGAAATCCTCGTCACTAATGTCGTAGAAGATGTTATCGGCACAACGCACCATAATTCGGGCTTCGTTAGTGGAAGTTGAAGGCAGCGTAACAGCAGCAGAGCCAGCAGCGTTGGGGAAAGTACCCAAAGACTGGCTAAAGCTAAGGCCGCCATCGGTAGAAAGAAAGAGCTCAACCGTGCTGCAGTTGATGCCGTTGGCATCAGTTCCGGCCACATCCCAGGTGATGGTTTCCGTTGCGCCGGCCGAAAGCATTTCGCCCCCGTTAGGAGACGTTACGGCGTACCGGCTGCCGGTATTTACCACCGTTACGGTGGTTTCGTCTTGTACGGTACAGCCATAGCCAGCCGCACCGAAATCTCTGATGGTTACGATGAAATCCATCGTCCGGGCAACCAGGGGGAGAGACTCCCAGGACGTAGTTCCGGAGACAACAGAAGGGAGACTCGGGAAGTAACGTTCTGGTGAGGAAATTGGGAATTTTGACCGGAAAAGTGGACCGCTGGCTTCGTTTCCGGTTGGTTCCCCGGCTACTACTGGCCCAAGGTCGAACTGTTCCCAGCAGTAAGTCAGGCCATCGCCGTTGCCGTCGGCTCCGTTTTCTGCAGTTAAGACAAAAGGCGTATTCGTGGGGATGGTGTAGTTGGCCCCGGCGCTAACGGTGGGTTCAGTGTTGGCGGTAGAGCGCTGGGTAGCACAGCCAGCACCGCCGCCCAACTCCATGTAGGCGGATATTTCCTGAATGCTTACCGCATGGTAATAAGCTTCACTGTTTTGTTGAATATTCGCCGTAGGCCCGCAAATCCCGGCGTAGGCCTGGATAGTGGTGCCGCCACCGGGTTCGTAGCCGGTTGGGCCGTTCCGCTGGACACAGTTTTCTTCGGTAGAGTTGAAGGTATGATTGCCGCCAAACTGGTGTCCGATTTCGTGGGCGACGAAGTCGATATAGAAGGGGTCGCCGATCGGGTTGGGGAGGCCCGTCACGCCTTGTGCTTTACGCGTCGCATTACAGGGGCTGCCGAGCGAGGCAATACCGCCACCACCGGTACTGAAGACGTGGCCGATGTCGTAGTTGGCGGAGCCAATCGTGTTGTCAACCGTCGTTTGGTTCTCGTCGAGCATTAAGTCGCCGTCGCTGTTTGTGTAGGGGTCCGTGGTGGGGTCGTCAAAGAGAAGCTGAACGCCGTTGGCCGGGGTAGGGAGGTTGATGATTTTCAGGGTGATGGCGAGGTCGGAGCGAAAGACACCGTTGACGCGGTTAATCGCAGTCATTATTTCGGAAATAACGGCGGCTTCGGTGCCGCCTACTCTAGCGAAGTATTCTCCGGTACAGGCGATGGCCAGATCATACTCTCTTAGCGCACAGTCGCCTACGGATTTTGTGGCGGGGCCGAAGGCTTCCAGTTCAGCTCTGAGTGCTTCGTTGGGCTCGAAGCCGCAGCTGGAGTTACGGCGGCTGGCGGGGTAATCACGGGTGTAGTAGCTCTGGTAATGATCCGTTTGTTGCCAAAAGGTGGGAGAGATGTACCAGCGGCCCTCTTCACCTCCGGTTACGCTGGCGGCGAAGCCAAATTCAGTCCATTCCAGAAACACTCTTCGGTAAGGGGCCGCAACGTCCCATCCGTAGGCGGTAACGAAGGAGGGGAACGTGGCTTGAAGGTCGTCGTTCAGGGTCTGGTAGCGGGTGATCCGGAAGGTGGATTTTTTACCGTCAGGGTTTGGTAGTGTGAGCAGTAGCTCTTCTCCGGCGGCGAAGTTGTTTTCCGAAGGTGCTTTTGCGAGTGCAGTAGCCAGGGCGGAAGGCGCGTTTACCTGAAAGTAGGTGGCACTGTTGGGGGTGATCCGTTGTTCGTGAGTGGCCAGGTCGGCACGCTTCTGGTTGGCCGGATTGAAAACGTCCAATTGGGCGTTTAAGCCAACACTGAAAACCGCTAGTAGTAGCGGTAGAAGTAGGTTCTTCATGAGAGATTTTTTGTTTGAGTAGGTCGAGAAAATAAAGTTGCGCAAACTACTGTATTTATGGTGTAATCTTATGTTTTCAGTGTATAAAATGAAGGTAGGGCGCGGCCGCAGGTGCAATGAACGGTTTTGGGCCGGTCTCTCCGACTTCAAAAACCGTTCATTGCACCTGCTGCCGAGCCCCACTGAAGCAAAACTCTAAGAACTATCTCCTGCTAAAAATCCTTTACCTCCCGTATGGCAAGAAAAAGAGGCTCCGCTGGCGGAAAAGAAAACGAAAAGCAAGGGTGGCGTGAGCAACTGGTAGCGCTCCGAAGCATCCCGCCTTACTTACGCCTGATTTGGGAGACGAGCCCCGGGATGGCCAGTACGAGTATTTTCCTGCGCCTCCTTCAGGCTGCACTGCCTACGGCCATTCTCTACGTCGGAAAACTCATCATTGATGAAGTCCTGCGCCTCATCGAAACGGGAGACGGGGATACAGACTTTCTCTGGAAGGTCGTAGCGCTCGAACTCGCCCTGGCCCTCGCCTCAGATCTGCTCAGCCGGGCCACTACCTTAATTGATGGCTTACTGACGGACCTGATCAGTAACCGGACCAGCGTAGACATCATGCGCCACGCCGCTACCCTGGATCTATACCAGTTTGAGGATGCGGAGTTCTACGACAAAATGGAACGAGCCCGCCGGCAAACCTCCGGCCGGGGTGTGCTGATGGCGCAACTGCTGGCCCAGTTTCAAAGCACCATCACCCTGATCGTCCTCGGGGTGAGCGTGGTGGCGTTCAACCCCTGGCTGATCCTGCTGCTCGTCGTGGCCGTCATCCCCAGCTTCATTCAGGAAAACTATTTCAACCAGCAGAAGTACAGCCTGACGCGGAGCTGGACGCCGGAGCGCCGGGAACTCGATTACCTGCGTTACATCGGTGCGAGTGATGTGACGGCTAAAGAAGTGAAAATCTTCGGCCTTGCCAGTTTCATCACCGATCGCTTCGATGAACTGTCCATGAAGTACTACCGTAAGAACCGGGACCTGAGCATCCGCCGGGCGGGCTGGGGAGCATTTTTTAGCGTCATTGGGTCGGTCACTTACTACGGTGCCTACATCCTTATTATAGTACAAACTATCGAAGGCCTCATCACGATCGGTACGCTGACCTTTCTGGCGGGTGCGTTCCGGAGGATGCAACAGGGCCTGCGGGCCATCCTTTCCCGCTTCGCCAGCATTGGGGAGAACGCTTTATACCTACAGGACCTTTTCGACTTCTTCGAGATAAAACCCGCCATCGCAGACCGTGCGGAAGCACGCCCGTTCCCTGAAACCGTTCAGAAAGGATGGGTCTTTGAAAACGTTAGTTTCAAATATCCTGAGGCAGAAAAATACGCCATCGAAGACCTTTCGTTCTCCCTGCCAGCAGGGACCAAACTGGCCTTGGTGGGAGAGAACGGCGCGGGGAAGACGACACTGGTAAAGCTACTCGCCCGCCTCTACGAGCCTACCTCCGGCCGCATTTTGCTCGATGGCCATGACTTGCGCGAATACCGGTTGGAAGAACTACGGGATAACGTTGGGGTGATCTTTCAGGATTTCTTCCGCTACCAGCTCACCGTCCGGGAAAACATCGCCGTTGGCCGAATCGGTTATCTTGACAACGAGGCCCAGATTCAGGAGAGCGCAGATAAGTCGTTGGCGGCCGAAGTAGTGGCCGGGCTGCCAGGAGGATACGACCAACTTCTTGGCAAACGCTTCGCCGGCGGCCAAGACCTGAGCGGCGGCCAATGGCAAAAGATTGCCCTGGCCCGCGCCTACATCCGCGACGCGCAACTCCTGATCCTGGACGAGCCAACGAGCGCACTTGATGCCCGTGCGGAGTACGAAGTGTTCCAGCGGTTCACCGAGCTCATCACCGGCAAATCAGCTGTTCTCATCAGTCATCGTTTTTCTACGGTTCGGATGGCCGATGTGATCTTGTTTTTGGAGTTTGGCCGCCGTCTTGAGATGGGGTCTCACGAAGAACTAATGGCCCTGAATGGCCGCTACGCAGAGTTGTTCAAACTTCAGGCAAGGGGCTATGAATGAGCCAATCTTGTCTGCGGCACTATTTTTTTTAAAAAAAACCGCAAAATTGTACAGAGCTACCGTTTCTTGGTTAAAAGGCTACTTCCCCAGAAAATGAAACCACTGATTACTTTAGTTCGTACCTTGTTTGTACTTGTCTGTACAGCTAATGTGGGGGCTGACAAGTATAAAGGAGGATTGACCTGTGACTTAGTTTTTAGTACTGCGTCGTAAGTTTTGACAGGCCAACGGGCCAGTAAGAGTCTCAAATGGTTCGGTACAAAACAAGATATGGTTGTAACTTCCGTAATCATGTGGTACCTTTGTCAGGTATCAGATTTCGATCTTTGATATTCTGTTTGAATTAAGAACTTTAACTGTGCCACGACAGCGGCGCTTACACTTGAACACTAAATCGTTGACTAAGGTCCTCTTTCCTTCTTCGACGATCTTTTAAGCTCCCGGCTTTTCCGGATGCTACTCTACTTGAACAACACATG
>CAYWMW010000097.1:0-14112 GCA_964458975.1 uncultured Lewinella sp.
AAATACCGTTATAAGGATAGTATCATTTGGTCGATCAGCCCCGGGCACCAGTCGAAAGACAACCCGGAATTCCCTGATTAACCGTATTTTAGACGCAAAATATACACCATGCTTTTCCTCGTAGCCCTTTTACTTAGTCTTTGGTTCTGGCGCCGTAACCTGAAGGACGCTAACATCTGGATGCTGGCTACCTACGCCGGTGTCGCGGTAATGGCCTGGAATGATTATAGCACCGTCTCCGCCGCTGGCGGAGCAATGAGCGAAGCCCTTCCCCGCATTGTCCGTGATTTCCTACTGCTCGGTATGGTAGGCTTCGTCCAGAGCCTGGCGGTCAATAAACGAATGCCGATCTGGCTAGCCGTGGTGCTTACCCTGGCGATCTTTGCACTCGCGCACTTTCTGCAGTTCGATGATGCTGAAAGCAATGCCGTTGCGGCTACAGAGCAAGTGGCAACCCCAGTTAATACTGACCAACGACTTGACCCTAAAGGAGAATTACTCGTTCAGGTTGCACACGGCAACGACAACCTAAAGGCCATGGCCCTGCAAATGGGTTGGAGCCTGAAAGCTGCTTTCTCCCCCCAAGCGGCCAACGTAACGGAACTGGACGACTACTACGTTCTGGACGTAAACGATGTTGCTAAGGCAGAGCAGGCCCTCAGCCGTCAACCCTTCGTCCTTTACTTCGAACCCAACGAAATCATTGAAGTGGAACCCTTGGTGTCTTCTGACGCAGAAGCGCTGAAACGCAACCCTTCCCTAAGCATCAACGACCCCGAAACCAGCCAGCAATGGGTCATGGAAGTCATGAACATGAATGCTTATTACGAGCTCCTGGCGAAGCAAACACCCGTAAAGAAGGCCAAAATCGCTATCCTGGATACCGGAGTAGACGGAAACCACGAAGACCTTAAAGCCAATTACTTCTCCGTTGAGAAGAAGTACGATAACGACCCAATGGGCCACGGAACCCACTGTGCAGGTATTGCCGCCGGTGTAACCAACAACGGCATCGGCATCGGCTCACTGGCCGGAACCGGACCGAAGCCATTCGTGGAAATAACCAGTGTGAAGGTGCTGAGTGCCGGAGGGATGGGAACGCAAAAGACGATCATTGCCGGAATCATTGAAGCGGCTGACGAAGGAGCTGATGTGATCTCTCTCTCCCTTGGCGGACCGAGCAACGCCAGCCGGCAGAAGGCGTACAGTCAGGCGGTAAAGTATGCCCTCAGCCAGGGAGCCATTGTGGTTTCCGCAGCGGGCAACAGCAACCGGGACGCAAAAAACTACGCTCCGGCAAACTCGGCGGGCATGATCACCGTTGCGGCCATCGACGATAAGCTCAACCGCGCAGTATTCAGCAACACGGTGAATAACGTGAAACAGGGCATCGCCGCTCCGGGAGTCGCGATTTACAGCACTACGCCGGATAATAACTATAAGGTATTTAGCGGTACTAGTATGGCAACGCCGTTCGTCGCGGGTCTGCTGGGCGTGATGCGTTCGGTGAATCCTGATCTTTCGGCTACGGATGCTTACAAGATTCTTAAGAAAACCGGAGTAGATTCTGGGGACACGAAGATGACGGGTAAGGTGGTTCAGCCGGAAGCCGCTTTGCGGGCCGCCCTTAAATAAAGGGCCAAGCTATAATCAACGAAACTTGTGCAGAGCACTAGGCTGATTTGTACAGAAGTTTACGGGCACCGTACCTTGTGCCTAATGGATTTACAACTCAAAGAAAAAACCTTCTGCGTAGGCGGAGCGACCAGTGGCCTCGGCCGGGCGGTAACTCTTCGCTTATTGGCAGAAGGAGCTAAAGTAATTGGTGTAGCCCGTGGCCAGCAAAAGCTGGAGGCGATGGCTGAAGCGTTAGGAGATCATTTCACACCTTACGCCACAGACCTAACCGACGCAACTGCTGTAAGGATCCTGGGGGAGCACCTGGCAAAAGAGAAAGTCACCGGTTGTGTATTCAATGCCGGTGGCCCGCCTACGGGCCGGATCGAGGAGCTTGAAATGAAGGATTGGGACCAGGCTTACGCCAGTACCTTGCGCTGGAAAGTCCAACTGGCCGAAGCCTTGCTTCCCACACTCCGCCAGGCGAAATACGGACGTTTGCTCTTTCTGGAGAGCGTATCCATTAAGCAACCAATCGATAATTTAGTACTGAGCAACGCTATGCGTGCGGCCGTGGCGGGATTCGTAAAAACCCTCAGTCGGGAAATCGGCGAAGATGGCATCACGGCCAACATCCTTGCACCTGGTTACCATGCCACACCGCGCATCACCTCGGTTTTGGAAAAAGCTGCTGAAGTGCAGGGTCTGAGCTTTGCGGAGACGGAAGCTGGCTTTACCGCCGAAACTGCCACCAGAAAACTCGGTGAGCCGGAAGACTTTGCGGCAATGGCTGCTTTCCTGTTGTCACCCCTGGCACGTTACATAACCGGCCAGACCATCACCGTAGACGGCGGTTTAGTAAGACACATCACCGGATAATGAAGTACTACCTGAACAAAGAAAAAGACCTTCCGCTGCAGGAGGTGTTTCCTGGAATAAAGGGACACCTCGTTCACACGGAACACTGCACCATTGCCGATTTTCGGATTGCGGCGGGAACGGAACTGCCAATGCACCATCACCCACACGAGCAAACCTCTACCGTTCTGGAAGGGCGTTTCCTCTTCGAGGTAGACGGTGTAGAGCGGGAGTGTACAGCGGGCGACGTGGCGGTCATCCCTGGAAACGTACCGCACAAGGGTAGGGCGCTTACGGCTTGTCGGATTATGGACGTGTTCTCACCGGTGCGGGAAGACTATAAAATCAGCTAAGCGTGAAGATTTACTACCGGGCAAACGAACAGGTCGGACAACATGGGGCACTTACGGAGCATATTGAATGGCAGCCTTTGACGGATGGTATTCCACCCTTTGATGTCGATGCTGTGATCGTTTTTGCCGGAGCACCTACGAATCATGCGTACGAGAAGATTCTTCTTCGTTACGGGCGGCCGGTCCTGAGGGTGGGAAAGATCGGCAATGCTGACTTAGGAGTGATAATGGAGGAATACCGGGCACACCTTAGCCATAAAGAACGCACCAATTACCAACCCATCGACTGTAACTTCTACGATAACTTCGAGGCGGCCATCGTGCAGCGCCGAGCGGTAGACCTGGTTTACCTGGATGCAGACGGCAACCCAGTAGAGGATACGACTTTACTGCACGACCTCAAGACCAACCAAACGGAAGAGTTTGTACAGCTCGCTTCCGGTGAGTGGTTGCGGCTTGATCGGATTGTTTCCATGGATGGGGTTGCCGCAGGCCAGAGTTGTAGCTTTTAGTAAAAGAGTAAGCCAAGAAGGTACACCGGGTGGCTGCGTTCTATCGCTCTATCCTCTATCAGAGCGATCAATCTTTTTTGGCGCATACGCGGGTGCAATGTGAGGTTTGAAGGCTTGGTTCTTACCTTCAAGGCTCGGTCCTCAAGTGCTTAAAAACCGATCCTTGCATCCTGCGGCCGCGCCAAATAGATTCATATATCTTGCTTATCTTCGCGCACCAAACGAAAACTATATGCCTTACCTCTTTACTTCGGAGTCCGTCTCCGAAGGCCACCCAGACAAAGTTGCTGACCAGATCAGCGATAACCTCGTTGATCACTTTTTGGCGTTCGATGCTTCCTCCAAGGTCGCCTGCGAAACCCTGGTAACCACCGGCCAGGTCGTACTCGCCGGAGAAGTGAAGTCAAAGACTTACCTCGATGTGCAAACCCTCGCCCGCGACGTGATCGAGCGCATCGGTTACACCAAGTCGGAGTATATGTTTGAAGCCCAGAGCTGTGGTGTTTTATCCGCCATCCACGAGCAAAGCCCCGACATCAACCAGGGCGTCGAGCGTACTAAGAAGGAAGACCAGGGTGCCGGAGACCAGGGCATGATGTTCGGTTACGCCACCGATGAAACGGACAATTACATGCCACTGGCCCTTGATCTCAGCCACCGTATCCTTCAGGAACTGGCCGCGATCCGTAAGGCCGGTAAAAAAATGAAGTACCTCCGCCCCGACTCCAAGAGCCAGGTAACGATCGAGTACGACGACAACCACCAGCCCATCCGGATCGACTCCATCGTCGTCTCCACCCAGCACGACGATTTCGACGTCGATAAAAAGATGCTCGCCAAGATCAAAGAAGACGTGATCAGTATCGTCATCCCAAAGGTGAAGCGCGGGCTGAAGAAAAAGCTGCAAAAGCTTTTCACCAGAGACATTACCTACCACGTAAACCCAACGGGTAAGTTCGTGATCGGTGGCCCGCACGGAGATACCGGCCTTACCGGCCGCAAGATCATCGTAGATACTTACGGTGGGAAAGGCGCCCACGGCGGCGGTGCTTTCTCCGGTAAAGACCCCAGCAAGGTAGACCGTTCAGCCGCTTACGCAACGCGCCACATCGCTAAGAACCTCGTAGCAGCCGGTGTTGCTGGCGAAATCCTCGTGCAGGTATCCTACGCCATCGGCGTAGCCAAGCCAACGAACATCTACGTAAACACCAACGGCTCCGCCAAGGTGAAAATGACCGATGCGCAGATCGCCAAAAAGGTTGAGCAAATCTTCGATATGCGCCCTTACGCCATCGAAACCCGCCTCAAACTGCGCAAGCCCATCTACTCCGACACCGCAGCCTACGGCCACATGGGCCGTACGCCAGAGAAGAAGAAACTTACCTTCAAGGACGGCTCCGGTAAGACCAAGACGATGAACGTGGAGACCTTCACCTGGGAGAAACTCGACTACGTCGCGAAGGTGAAAAAGGCCTTCAAAATTAAGTAGGCATCATCATCGGTAGTAAAGCATATCGGCTGAAGCCGCGGCTACGGTAACACATCCCGTAGCGTCGGCTTCAGCCGATAGCTTTAACATAAATTGTAATCTACAGTGGGTATTACTGCTTGATTATCTGGCGATTAACCATTTCTCCGTTGGCCTCAATTTGCAGCAGATAGATGCCTGAGGGCAGTGCTTCCAGGTTGAGCTGGCGGATATTACCGGCCCGGTTTTGGAGGGTGCGGCCATTTTGATCCAGCACTTTTACTGCATCGAAGGCGGGTAATTCGCCCCGGAGGGAGAGCGGGCCATTGGTGTAAGGATTGGGGAAAATCGTTAGATCTGCGGCCCATAAGGGCTCACGGATAGCGCTGGCCCCTTGAATATCGACGGTGCTGGTGCTACCGTTGATCGCTCCTGCTGATTGGTCTGCACGGACAAATGCGTTGGGTACCACACGGAACTCGGTGGAGAAGGCCTCAGCACCACTAGGGTTGAGGGGGATGAAGGTGATGGTACACACCTTACCTCCGGGTACGGTGGTGTTCAGCTGGTCTTTGCGGCTGGCGGCGATCTCTAGCCTGCCGTTTGCGTTGGTACTTACCTGGCCGATGGTCAGCAGGTCGTCTCCGAGGAAAGAACCGTCGAAGCCGATGCTGATGGAGTTAACATCCACCGCTACGGGGTCGAACTCCAGGGCAAACGCGAGGGCGTAGCCGACGGCATCGGGATTGTTTCCGTCTCCGAGGTTGACGGTTATGGTCGTCTCTTCGCCAGCGTTGATGGTGTTTTCGGTGGCCAACAAAAGTGCAGGGCCTGCTCCGTTGGATACGTCGTCAGCGAAAGTGAAGCTATTGTTCTCCGCAAGGTTATAATTGGTGACAACTACGTCTCGGTCTTCGGTGTCGATGAGGCCGTTGCCGCTGGCGTCGGCTTCGGCGTGGTTAACGCCGCTGGCAAAAGTACCGTCCCAAACTGAGGCGACTTGCGGGGAGAAAGAGGTGCTTACGGTAGTGCGTGCCGGGCCGCTGGTACCGAAAATGTAGCCGATATTGATGATGTCACGGTGGTCCACTTGGCCGTCATTGTTGGTATCTCCGGGAAGTACACTTACTGCGGAGGCGTCTCCGTAGGTGATGCTGCCTGAGTTAACGGTATTGGGGCGGGCCAGGAAGGTGCCGTCGTCCTGAGCAAACTCCGGAGCCAGGAAACCATCGAAGGTGACGGCCGAAAAGCCTTCCGCCTGGGTCGTGTTGAAGCAGGCTTCGAAGAGTACGGCACCCGCAGCGAGCGTAACCCCCGTTGAACTGGAAGGGATGAAGGAAATTCCGAGGTTGTCACTGGTCGGCATTGAGCTGAACGTCCCCTCAAATCCGTAAGGGTTGTCTCCCAGCCTTAGCTCGGAAAACTCTACCTGCGTGGTATCCCATTCCAACGAGAACTGGACGGTAACGATGTTAATAAAGGTATCGGCCACTACGGGGACGCAGACTTCAGTAGTTCCGGCAGGAGCGACAACATCGGGGATGGTAAGCACCACTACGGACTGGGCGTAAAGGCCTGAAAAGGCACCCAGGAGCAGGGCCAAAAGAAAGGTAAAGCGTTGTTTCATTGTGTTGTTCTTTTTTTGGGATATAAACTTTGCTCGTAAGCTATAAACGGTAATGTGTTCAGAAAACGGAGCAGGCTGTAATGAGACGAGGTTCCGGCCTGCTTGTCACTAAACTACAGAGTGCTGTGCATAGAGCCAGGACTACTTTTTTGGAAATAACAGTATAAAGGTAGCAACCGGAAGGGGGAAAACAGAACGGTCCGCATCCGTGATGTCACGAATGCAGACCGTTGCTTTTTAAAACGTTACCGTTTTTCTTGGCGGTTGGGTGCGGAAGTTACTCACGCAACAAGCGCAGCGTGGTAGCTTGTACCTGATTAGATAGACGGAGGTTGTAGATTCCGGTAGGTAGCTCCAGCTCCAGGCGGTGAGTGCCGGGGGCAAAGACGCCACTCCAAAGCTGGCGACCATTTACGTCGTACAATTCCCCGTTCAGGGTCTCGTTAAGCTCGTTGGTTACAGACCACGGGCCGCTGGTCGGGTTCGGGAAAGCACGCACAGATCCTTGCGGAAGCTCGGGCAGGGTAGTACTGACCAACTGCGCACAGTCAAGTACGATGTTTCGGTCTTCCGTCACGTCCATAGATACTGTTCCGGTGCCGGTTGGGCAGGTGACGCTGATGTCGTAGGTTCCTTTAAAGCCCCGGGTGGTTGCTTTGCCTTCAGCGTTGGTGGTCAGGTCTTCGTTGGTCCACCATTCGTTGAAGACGAGGTCTACGTAGGTATCTCCGGGGAGGGTCCGGCTCCAATCTTCGTTGTAGAGGTTGGAGCCTTTGTTCTGCCAGGTATCAACGTCCCAGAAGTTCCAGAACATAATTCCGGTCATGGATTCGTGGCTGAAAGTTGCCGTCATGAAGTCTTTCATGTATACAGCGGCGAGTTCTTCGCTTACGCTGGTGGGGAGGTCGAATTCGGTGATCTTTGATTCGAGGCCGAAGGCGTCGTAGAAGTCGTCCAGCGTACCGAGCACGTCGTAGATGCTGTTGGGTGAAGCTCCGAGGTGCCCCTGGAAGCCAATACCGTCAATGGGTGCTCCGGCATCAATGATTTCCTGAATGAAGCCCTTGTACTGGTCGTAAATCACTGAACCAGCGGTATTGGAGAGGCTCATGGTGATGTAATCGTTGATGTACAGTTTAGCGTCTGGGGCAAGTTCACGGGCGCGGGTAAAGGTTTCGGCGTAGACTTCCCGGCCGGTGGTGTAGCCTTGCGAACCACGCAGCGCAGCGGCCAGATCGGTATTGGTATTGATTTCGTTGATAACGTCCCAATCCTTCACGAACTCGTCGAAGTTTTCGGTTTCCAGGAAGTTGACGAGGTGGTTTTCGAGCTGTTGTTTAAGGTAGGGAACGTTACTGGCGTTGTTCTGCATCCGGCTTGGCATATTGGGCCAACCTGGCCAGAGGAGGACGTGGCCCCGAATGTCGATGTTACGATCGCGCAGGTAGCGAAGCGTACGGCGGGTTTGTTCGTTGGTGGAAACCCATTCTTGTTCCCAGCCCGGCCACTTCAGGTCGTTCTCAAAAACTACGGCGCTGAAGCCGTGCCCCTGCCCGTCAAGGTTGTTGATTTTATCCATGAAGGTGGCGTTGAACTCCCGGCCACCGGGGAAACGGCTGGCCTTTACGGCGGTGCCGAAGTCAAAATCATGACGTTGCATGCGTACCTCTACGGCTGCATTTTCAACGGGGTTGCCAGCGTTGTCGAGTACGGTAAATTCCATATCGGCCTTGCGCAGGTTTTCGATGCGGGCGGCGGCGGGCGCGCGCCATTCGGCATCTGCTTCAAAACCGCCGTACTCGTCGCTGCTCAGGTCGTTAGGGAGTTGGTCGAGCTCAAAAGACTGGCCATAGTTGATGACGGCCGGGCCACCGATTTCAACCGTTTGGGCCTGGTGGCCGAGGTGGAGGCCCAACGTCATACCACCGGCAGCGTGGTTGCGGGTCAGGATCTCGAAGGGGAGAAAATAGCGCTTCCATTCGGGGCCGATCTCGATGGTCACTTCGGTTTCTTTAGCGAAAGTATCGTTGCGCTCGGCGAAGAGGGTCACTTTACCCTCGCCTTCGGGGCCGGTGGAGCGGAGGTAGATCACCCAGAGTACTTTGTCTCCGATGCTCAGGGGGCGGGCGTTGGTGCTGGTCCAGCCGACGTCCCAGCGGTTGGTCGTTCCCGCATTGACCCGCAGGGAAAGTACCCTGGTGAAACCCAATTCGCCAGCGTCTATTGCGTTGAAGGAACTTGGCCCGGTGCCGTAAGCATTGAAGCGTTGGAACATCCCCACCTGGGAATCAGCGTACGGGAACGTCCCGCCGGTTAGGGTGTACTGCATGCCGAGCCACTCCACCAGGTCGGTGGTGTAATCGTCTGATTGTGCGCCCAGTAGAGTAGCAAGGAGGAAAAGCGGTAGGAATAGAATCTTTTTCATAATCGACTTTTGAAGACTGTCAAGATAGCGGTTATCTAATAGGTGTGTATAACGAGATGCACGTCTCCCCTCTCCCCCGGCCCCTCTCCTCGGGAGAGGGGAGACGTGGCAGGCGGCAAAACTGTGGCAATCGTGCATTTCGTTATACACACGTCTAATAGTTCCTCTTCATCAAAGATTTCAGAAAGAGTATCTTTAATGTAGGATAGTTTACTATGCCTAAACTTACAGCAGATTCTTCAAATTGTTTGTCGGAGACCTGAAAACAGGATAAAGCAAACGATTGTAGGTGTAGGAATGTCGTTTTCATGGCTTTACCGTGACTCAAAAAACCATTTTTGCACCTGCGGCCGCGCCTGATTATTGGTGCTTTTGCTCCACAATTTATGCTTGATCAAAACAAAATATTGATGAGGCGCGAACGCAGGTGCAAAGAAAGGGTTTACAGCATAGGACCGGCCTGAAAACCGTGTCCCAAACCCCAAACTGACCATAATGACCAATAAGCAACAAATACTGGCCAAGCGCCCCGTCGGAACACCCGGACCCGATACCTGGACCCTGACCGAAAGCCCGGTCCCCGAACTGAAAGACGGAGAAGTCCTGATCCGCAACGAATACATCAGCCTGGACCCCGCCATGCGCGGCTGGATGAACGACAGCCGCAGCTACATCCCCCCCGTTCAGATCGGCGAAGTGATGCGCGCCGGAACGATCGGCAAGGTCGTGAAAGCCAACAATCACCCCAAATATAAAGAAGGCGATGTCCTCACCGGCTGGGGCGGTGTACAGGAATACTCGGTAACCGACGGAGCAAACTACTACCCCGTAGACACCTCTCTGGTACCGATGCCGACCTACATCGGAACGCTGGGCATGCCCGGCATGACGGCCTATTTCGGTATTCTGGAAGTCGGTAAAATCAAGGAAGGGGACATCGTTGTCGTATCCGGTGCTGCGGGCGCGGTGGGCAGCGTCGTGGGCCAGGTAGCGAAGATCAAGGGCTGCCACGTGGTCGGCATCGCCGGCGGGCCAGAGAAGTGCAAATACGTCGTCGAAGAACTCGGCTTCGATGCCTGCATCGACTACAAAAACGAGGACGTTGCCGCCGGGCTGAAAACCCACTGCCCCAAAGGCCTGGATGTCTACTTCGACAACGTCGGCGGAGACATCCTCGATGCCTGCCTCGCCCGCCTGAAGATGCACGCCAGAATCGTGATCTGCGGCGCTATCAGCCAGTACAACAATAAGGAGAACGTGCAGGGGCCGAAGAACTACCTCTCGCTACTCGTGAACCGCGCCACCATGCAGGGGATGGTTGTGATGGATTACGCCCCCAAGTACCGCGAAGCCGCCATGCAAATGGGCACGTGGATGATGGAGGGCAAGCTGAAGAGCCGCGAAGACATCTACGAGGGGATTGAGAACTTTCACGCTACCTTTCAGCGCTTGTTCTCGGGGGAGAAGAAGGGGAAGCTGGTGTTGAAGGTGAGTTAAAATTTCTTGTCTAAAAATAAAAGCGCTCTCACCCGGAAGGGGGAGAGCGCTTTTATTTTTAGACAAGAAATTTTAACTGCTCAACGGAGTTTAGTCTACCCGCTTGATTTCTCCGCTTTTGACGCGGGCCAGGTAATCGGCGAGCGCTCTGCGGACGTTGGGCATCAGGAGGTAAAGGCCGAGAACGTTGGGGAAACACATGGCGAAGATCATTGCGTCTCCAAAATCAAACACTGCTTTAGCGGAGATTGCTGAACCAATCACGACGAAGATACAGAAGATTACCTTGTAGATATTCTCATTCGTTTTGGTTTCACCGAAGAGGTAGGTCCAACACTTCATGCCGTAGTAAGACCAGCTGATCATGGTAGAGAGGGCAAAAAGAATAACCGCTATACCCAACACCACACCAAACCAATTTCCGAGGACGGATTCGAAGGCGGTTGAAGTCAGCTGGATATCGCCTACCTCTTCACCAACCTTATTAGCAAAAGCTTCGGTCGCTCCGTAGCCTCCATAATTGGTGATCACGATCACAAGTGCGGTCATTGTACAAATGACTACCGTATCGATGAAGGGTTCGAGAAGAGCAACGATGCCTTCGCTAACGGGTTCATCTGTTTTTGCTGCAGAGTGTGCGATGGATGCTGAACCGATACCGGCTTCGTTACTGAACGCTGCGCGCCGGAAACCCTGAATGAGTACCCCGATGAAGCCGCCGTAAAGAGCCTTAGCACTAAATGCACCACCAAAGATTTCCCCGAATGCTGCGGGGATGTCGGTGATGTGGTAACCTAAAACCGCCAGGGCGCTCACAACATAGACCCCGACCATGAACGGTACAATCTTGTCCGTAACTTTGGCTATTGATTTTATACCACCGATGATAACTATCCCGACAACAATTGCCATGAGGATGCCGAAGATGTAGCCGCGGCCATCGAGGAAGCTTTCAGAGCCACCGGTTACAGCCGTCAGTTGTACGGTAGCCTGGTTGATTTGAACCATGTTACCACCACCGAAGCTGCCTCCAATACAAGCTATCGCGAAGAAAGCTGCGAGTACTTTACCTAATTTACCCTTGCCTTGTTCCGCCAGGCCCTTGTCCAGGTAATACATAGGCCCTCCGGAAACACTTCCGTCCGTGTTTACATTTCGGTACATAACGCCGAGCGTACACTCAACAAATTTAGAGGTCATACCGAGTAGGCCGGCTACAATCATCCAGAAGGTAGCGCCTGGCCCACCCAGGGCTACGGCAAAGGCAACACCTGCAATGTTTCCTACGCCGACGGTGCCGGATAGCGCAGCGGTGAGTGCCTGGAAATGAGACACCTCACCTTCGTCATCCGGGTCGTCATATTTTCCGCGAACCACGTCAAGTGCGTGTTTGAAACCGGTGATATTGATGAACCCCATATAAATGGTGAAGATCAATGCACCGAGGATTAGCCAGATAAGAACGAACGGAACTTCGATGCCTTTTTTTATAAAGTAAACGCCGTCTTCCTGGACTTCTAGCTTAGAATTAGGCTTTAAGAACTTGTAAGTCTCACCGCCCACAACGACCTCTTTCCCAAGGACAACTGGTGTTATGGTGGGGCTTTCTCCTACTCCGACGATAGATACAAGACTATCTTTGAAGAGCAGGGATTCACCGGCTTGTAGTTGACGGCCATTGAAGCTATTGTCGTTTCCTATTTTTATTTCCTCATCGCCTGTAATAGGAACGGTAAAGAAAACGACGGATTCGATGATTCCGGTTACCGGAGCCATCACGGAGTTAACCTTACCGTCAAAAGTTTCTGCCGCTTCTGCCCGCTGTGCTTCAATGCGGTTGTAGCGCTCTGCGGCAGTTTCGCCGCTTTGCGAAAACGCCGGAATTGAAATTAAAAAAGCAAATACTAGTAATGAAAAATTCTTAAACATGAATGTTGAGTTATGTGCTGGTGATTGCGTGAAGGTAGGAAACTTTCTTTTGACCTGACACACCTACTCGATGCCTGTTTTACTACCATCGTTACTGATTATCTCTTAAAGCACTACCTTGTCCGTCGTAATGAGCAGATCCAGTCCGGAAACAGACCAGCAACTCTTCACGCGCCTGCGGGCGGGAGAGGCAACCGCGTTGGATGAATTGTTTCGGCGGCACTATGCAGACTTATGCCGCGTGGCCCTCCGGTTTGTGAACAACGAGCAGGAGGCGGAAGACATCGTGCAGGAACTGTTCGTGTCTATTTGGGAGAAGCGCACAACTCAGCGAGATGATTTGGTATCAGTAGGGCCTTATTTACGCCGTGCGACCCGCAACCGGTCTTTAAATTTTTTGCGCGACCGAAAGCGCATACCAGTGGACGACGGCGAGGTGCCGATAACCATCCCTACGCCCAACCAGGCAGACTTTGGGCTGGAACAGGACGAACTGCGGGATCAGATCCACGGAGCGATCGACGCACTGCCAGAGCGCTGCCGCCTGGTCTTTGTGATGAGCAAGGTCGAAGACATGACGCATAAGGAAATCGCAGCCGCCCTGGATATTTCGCCCAAAACGGTGGAAAACCAAATGACCCGGGCCTACCGTTATTTGCGCCAGTGGCTGAGCTTGCTGTTGTTAACAACCCTTGGAATTTTGTTTTAATATGTGTTTGAGCGTCTGCTGAGTGACCAAACCACCGCAAAAAGTAAACATCGTATAGGGGGGATGCTTTAGATTTGGTGTTAGGATAGTAGAATGAACATCTTGTAAGCAGTCTTTAACTAATGAATTCATCCGATTTACAAAACAACAACCGGCACATATCCTCCTATAAAGAAGGATTTTCGCCCGATGTAGAGGCAGGTTTAAGCCGCCTTAAGGGGCGGATTGGGTCGGCCGCTGAACCGCAACCAGCGAAGGTGCGTCGCCTTTCCCGAAGACGGCTACTATCCGTTGCTGCGGCCGTTCTGCTTTTGATAAGTGCCGGTTTTGTGGTGCTGTTCGGAGACGGAGCTACTTCCTTTGAGAATAATACCACCGCACCAATGGCTGTCTCATTGCCCGACGGGACAGAAGTTTTACTACAGCAAGGAGCCGAGCTTTCCTACGGAGCAGACTATAACGAAACGGATCGTTTAATTGATCTTGAGGGGCAAGCGTATTTTCTGGTAGCTAAGAATACTGAGCGCCCTTTTCTGGTGAACACATCGGAAACTGAACTCCGGGTAACGGGCACTGCTTTCAACCTTCGTGTAAAGGGGGAAGAGATGGAAGTAGATGTCTCAGAAGGCTCCGTTGAGCTTCACCGCGGGGGGGATGTTGTTGCGGTTAAAGCTAAGCAATGTGGCTTAGTTTTACCAGGGGAGCGCCCCGTAGTGATGACAACAAAAAACCTGAACCGCCACGCATGGCGTACGGGAATACTTAGGTTTGAGTCCGTCTTACTGACCGAAGTGCTTGAAGTCATATCTAACAACTACGGCTTTACCGTCTCGGTGACCGATGGTTGTGATTTCCCCTTTAGTGGAGTGTTCTCTAACGATGATCCGGTCGCTGTACTGGAAACCGTGGCCCTTTCCGGGCAGGGGGAGCTGAAAATCATTGATGAAGATTCCAAGATTTTCAGCGTCTTACTACCGAATTGCGAGTAGGATATTTTAGGATGCGGCCACTATTTTACCTTGTCTGGCGTTTTGAGAAGAACCCCATCAGGCGCTAAAAGTAAGCTTAGGGGTTGCGGAACAATAAGTTATCCGTTTAAAAAATGGCGCTCGCGGCC
>CAYWMW010000098.1:0-14101 GCA_964458975.1 uncultured Lewinella sp.
CGCCTAAACCTCCTCTATCCCAGCGGGTTCTACCACCAAACACACAACAATGCGCAACCTCCTTCTGGCCCTGATGGCCATTACCTTCTTCGCCTGCGGAGATACACCCGCTGCCACCACCGACACGCCGGAAGCCTCCACCGAGAACCCGATGACGAAGCCCGCCGAGCAATCAGCGGTAAAGATGACCCCCATCTTCCACTCCGCCGTGGTGCTGGAGTACGACGGGAAGACCATCTTCATCGACCCCTACGACAAGCCCGAAAAATTTGAAGGCTTTGCTGCGCCAGACATGGTCGTCATCACCCACACCCACGGCGATCACTTCAACAAAGACGTGCTCTCTGCGCTTGACCTCAGCAAGGCGGAGCTCTTCGGCCCCGAGGCCGTCATCTCCCAGGCCACTGAATTCGGCTTTGCTAAAATGACAACGCTGGAAAACGGAGACGACGTTGCGCAGGGAGACATCAGCATCGAAGCCGTAGCTTCCTACAACCTACCAAAATCTGCCGATGCGCCTCACCCTCCGGGCAAGTTCAACGGCTACGTCGTTGAACTTGGAGGGGAGCGTTACTACTTCAGTGGAGACACTGGCCCGGTAGACGAAATGCGCGCGCTTCAGGACATCGACTTCGCCTTCGTCTGCATGAACCTCCCCTACACCATGACGATGGAAGACGCTGCCGACGCTGTGCTCGACTTCAAACCCCGCGTCGTCTACCCCTTCCACTACCGCAATAAGGATGGCTCCTTTATGGACACTAAAAAGTTTGCGGAGATGGTCACTAAAGGAGATAAGAGTATTGAGGTTCGGGTTTTGGATTGGTATAAATAAGGGAGGAAGGGGAGAAGGGAGGAAGGGCTTCGATCCATCCAACCAACGTCACCTTAGCGATGTTACATGACCAAACCATCATATAACATTACCTTCGCCGCATGACCATCGATCAAATCTACACCGGCTGCCTCGCCCAAGGAGCATATTACATTGAATGCAGTGGCGAAGCCGCCATCATTGACCCCCTTCGGAGCCCGGAGCCTTACATCGAACGCGCTGCTAAAGACGGGGCCACCATCAAGTACATCTTCGAGACCCATTTCCACGCTGATTTCGTGAGTGGGCACTTAGATTTAGCCAAAAAAACCGGCGCAACCATCGTCTACGGCCCCGGCGCAAAGACGGATTACGAGAAGCATGAGGCCTCCGACGGTGAAGAGTTCAAGGTAGGAAAAATGACCATCCGTGTCCTCCATACACCGGGCCATACATTAGAGAGTACAACTTACTTATTGCTGGATCCGAAAGGAACGCCGAAGGCGATTTTCTCAGGAGATACCCTCTTCATCGGCGATGTCGGCCGGCCAGACCTCGCGCAGAAGAAGGGTGCCCTGACGAAGGAAGACCTCGCTGGCCTCCTCTACGAAAGCCTGCGCCGCAAGATCATGGTACTGCCCGACGATGTGGTTGTGTACCCCGCCCACGGCGCCGGCTCCGCCTGCGGCAAAAAGATGAGCAGCGAAACCCAGGATACCCTCGGTAACCAAAAAGCAACCAACTACGCCCTACGTGCGGACATGACGCGCGAAGAATTCATCAAGGAAGTAACCGACGGTCTGCTTCCGCCCCCTGCTTACTTCGGCGAGAACGTACGGATGAATAAGCAGGGCTACGAATCCTTCAGCGACGTGATGAAGACCGGCAACGTCTCCCTCGCCCCCGCCGAGTTCGAACGTGTTGCCAACGCCGAACGGCCGCTGATTTTGGACGTACGCTCCAAGGAAGACTTCGTTGCGGGCTTCGTCCCGAACAGTGTATTCATTGGTCTCGACGGCAGCTTCGCGCCGTGGGCCGGAGAGATGATCCCGGACCTGAGCCAGCCTATCCTACTCGTCACCGATGCGGGCCGGGAAGCAGAAGCGGTAGAGCGCCTCAGCCGCGTCGGTTACGATAACACCCTCGGCTACCTCGACGGTGGCATCGCTGCCTGGCGAGCCTACGGCGGTGAAATCGACACCATCGCGACCATCAAAGCGGATACCTTCGGTGAGGCCCTCTCCTTCGGAGCGGCAAAGCACATCATCGATGCGCGCAAGCCGAGTGAATTCGCCAACGGCCACCTCAGCACCGCCGCCAACCTCCCCCTCGCCGAGCTCAATACCCGGATGAACGAGATAAATAAAAACGATACCGTCTACATCCACTGCGGCAGTGGCTACCGGTCTACCATTGCGACGAGTTTGCTCAAATCGAGGGGCTACGAGAAGGTGGTGAATGTGCAGGATAAAGTGGGGGAGATTTTGGCGCTGGAAGTAATGTAGTAGTGTAGTGCGGTAGTAATGCAGTCGCTGCCGCACATGATAAAGGGGTTAGGATGATTATGATTTTAAGGATTAGAAATAATTCAGGGCTAATTGTTTCTAATCCTTAAAATCATAATCCCTAACCCTTCTTACTTTACCGCCGTTCCCCCTGCGGTAGCGACTTCCCTACCACCGAACCACAATACTACATTACTAAAATGCCCTGGTTCTCAACCCCCTCCAACTACGCAAAATCCGGTATCTTCACGGATCTATCGGCCGGCCTTACGCTGGGTATTCTGCTCATTCCCCAGGCGATGGCGTACGGGATGCTTGCGGGCGTGGACCCGGTGTATGGCTTGTACGCGGCCTTGGTGCCGATGTTGGTCTACGCGGTGATGGCTTCCACGCCGCACGTTAGCGTTGGGCCTACGGCCCTGGCGTCTTTATTGTGTTTGAACGGTCTGAGCGGCATTGCTGAGCCTTTCACTGCGGAGTACGTTGGGTACGTGATCATTTTGGCGGCGCTGACGGGGCTGCTACAATTGGTTTTCGGGCTTTTTCGCTTTGGCGGAATAGTGAGCTTGCTGAGCCGACCGGTGCTCTCCGGCTTCGTGTCGGCAGCGGCGGTACTCATCATCGTTTCTCAGGTAGATACACTGCTTGGAATCGATACCAGCGGCGGTGGTTATCTGCACGAAACAGCCCTGTCTTTATGGCAAGGGCTGGGCGGCCTACACCTTCCATCTGCCCTACTTGGCGTGGGTGGCTTACTATTACTTTTTGCCGCGAAGCGCTGGTTGCCAGCCAGGTTCCCAACGATGTTGGTTTTACTGGCCGTATCTACGTTGGTGGTTGGTCTACTTGGTAAAGCCTGGGGCATCGCTACGCTGGAAGAAATCCCGGCTGGCCTACCAAGCTTCTCTCTGCCTGCCTTTGAGGTCACCACCCTCTGGCAACTGCTTCCAGTGGCGGTAGTGATGGCCCTCATCAGCTTCATCGAGACCCTTTCCATCGGAAAAGCTTTTGCGCCGAAGCACGACTATTATCGCATTCTACCCAACCGGGAGCTCATCGCCCTCGGCATCAGTAAAATTGCGGGCAGCTTCTTCCAGGCCATCCCTACTTCGGCCAGCTTCAGCCGCTCCGCCGTAGTGGAGGGCGCGGGCGGCAAGACGGCCCTTGGCAACGTTACGGCCGTTCTTCTGCTCATCATTGTACTCCTTTTTCTGACGCCTTGGTTCTACTACCTGCCCGTCCCCGTACTGGCGGCGATCATCATTTTCTCCGTGCGCAACCTATTTGACTTCGCGGAGATGAAACGGCTCTACCGCCTTGCGCCGAAGGAGCTTTCTACCCTGCTCATTACCTTTTTCTTCACCCTCTTTGCCGGGCTACAGTATGGTATTTTGGGTGGGGTGGTTTTGTCCTTATTTTTTGTTTTCTTGCGTGCAGCACGGCCGCACCTTGCGGAACTGGGGCGGGTGCCAGGTACGAATGCCTTCCGCAACATTGAACGTTTCGATGCGGCCGAGGCGGAGCCGGGCGTGCTCATCGTCCGCTTCGATGCCGAGTTATACTTCGGCAATGCGGAGTACTTCCGCGACCAGATGGAAGCCCTAGTTCGGGAGCGGGGCGAAGGCCTCCGCGCGGTCATCCTGGACGGGCACACGATCAACGATATCGACACGAGCGGCATTTTCGTCCTCACCGGCTTCCTCGACGCCCTGGAAAAACAAGGTGCCGAGCTTTGCCTCTGCGGCATGATCGGCCCCGTGCGCGATAAGCTTTTCCAATGCGGGCTGATGGAACGGATGGGGGCCGAGCATCATTTTTTGTCTATTCAGGGCGCGCTTAATTATCTGGAAGGAGGAGAGCGGGGACCGGGGATGGCTGCTTTGCAGCATGGGTGAGGGGGGGGGGACGATATATCCGAAAACAACCATATTCCTTCAGCTGAAGCTGAAGGCTGGGATATAAAGCCCTACGGGCTAAAAAAGGCGTGTGACTAATGGCCCTCTTTGCTCATAAACCTAGGCTGTTAAACCTGAAGATGACCTCCCGTAGCCACCTCACCCCAACCCCTCTCCAACACGCTTCGCCCCAGGCTCAGCGGAGAGGGGCTATCCAGAAGAAAACGCTTCGCGTTTTGGTGGTAGAAAACCGTCACGGGTGATCATCGTCAGGTTTAACAGCCTACTCATAAACCCTATGTTTGACGCCGGTATTTTGTGCGCTGGCAAGGCAGTAAAACCAGAACCCTCGACTGAATCAGGATGAGGATTTTACTAACGCAGCCAACGTGCAAAATACCAAGTTGAACGTAGGGGAGATAAGCGAAGAGGGCCACTAGATTCTTAATAAAATCTTATGAATCCATTCGTCATAGATGATACAGTGAAAGATAAGGAAGATTCTATACTATTATGAACAATTTTAGTAACGTCACCAACACCTCGAACAAGCGTCATAACAGCCACAGACTGCTCAGGAATATTTGGAAAATCACTCTTCGAGAAAACATAGCTACCATCGTCTGGCATAGCTATAAAGGCAACCTCACCATGAGGAAAGCTTTCAGCTAAACCGGGGTTCTCTTGAGGAGAATACCTAATTATTAAGTACACGGGATGAGTGTTGTTCTCATCTTCATTCCACTTAATTATCTTGGACTCCGTGATTTCCAAAGGATACTCATAAATATCTTCTAATTTAATTAAATTAGGGATATAGTCCGAAAGAATATCAACAGACTTACTATTTCCTCCTATTGAAAGTGAAAGCCCCCTTCCATAAAGTCTTTCAAAGTTCGAATCATGTGGAAGCACGTTTGCTCCTAGTGGATTTTCCAACCGCATTGGCAACTCTTCATTGAACGTTAAACTAGGGCTGGTAAAAAGTGGACTCTTCTCACTATGGCCAGTCTTGATGTAAGTTCTATTTGTATTAACCCCATCATGGCCAAAATTAGCCAAACTACTTACAACAAAAATCTTTGTGTCAGTTGAACTTTCAATCACACGGTGGTACTCAAAAGCGCTGATTGATGCCCCCAAGTTCTCCACAGTGGATAAAGCTTCTTCTTTGCAGCTGCCGAGTAAAGCAAAAACAAAAACTAGTATCAAAAATCTCATATCTTCTTCTTTTTAAGTGTGTTTTTTAACAAGCAGAAATCACTCTTCGTGACTTAGGGACGCCAAATCAATAACTGTCCTGATTGAAGCGCAGGAATCGTGGTGCTGATCGAATAGCTCGAAATCCAGCATAGCCATAGCTACGGTGGTTTTCGGGATATGAAGAGCAGCGCCACGAGACCAAGCTGCAAATCGGACAGTTATTGATTTGGCGTCCCTAAGCTTATGGTAATTAAGCCCGTCACAGTCATCGAATTATTTCAGGTATAGTCAGCCAGTCAGATTGCATCTCTAATATATTTATTTGTCGACATTCTCCTTGAGTTAAAGGGAAAAAGTCTTGAATTCTAACAGGAAAGACATCAGTATTCAACATACTTATACGATACCTAGTGGGTGAGTTCATAATTACTTGGCCGTTATTCCTTGTCTTTTCGCACCGTGACTTCGTTGCTGAAATCCTCATTTAGCTACGGCTAGACTCCGGTTTCAGCGCCTTGCCACGGCACGAAAATCCGGCGGACTAAACGACCAGATAATTATGAACTCACCCACTAGTAGTATTCGCGTTAGTCCATACAGGAGTTTTAACTCTTAATTCAACATTATAGGGTGCTCCTCCAGTTCTATCCTTAATGACAGGGTCTCCACAAAAGGTCAACTGAAATCTATTCGGGGCTGACAAGTCTAGCATGTTTCGATCTCCACTAAATTCAACTGAGCCACATAAAGTTAAAACACCTCCGAAGAAGGCTTCTTCTGGGCGAGAAAAAACTTCTTCATAATCTCGAAAGTCTTGACAATCACCAATAACTGTTTTAGAGACGACCCATTCATCTTCCTGCCCAACATTAATATTACAAGATACATCTACATTTTCCATCCCTCCATTGACAATTAACAATGTAGGGAGGTCTTGCTGAAATGGAAATAACGCAACATTAGATGCCAGAGGCCAAAAGGAGGAAGTTATCGGAAAAGAGGTTCTGAAAACATCCTGATCTCTTCTACACCTGTCATTTCTGCACGCACTGCTCAAAAAAATCACAAGCGCAGCTGACACTAACATAGAAGATGTTTTCATAGAAGATATTTTCATAGAATTCTAAGTTTAAGTGCAAGTTATACAAATACAAATGTTACGTATTTTTTTATTGATAAAATTATGACACCTCGTACAAGAACGGCGAAGACCTCCGCGCGGTCATCCTGGACGGGCACACCATCAACGATATTGACACGAGCGGCATCTTCGTCCTTACCGGTTTCCTCGATGCGCTTGAAAAGCAAGGCGCTGAACTCTGCCTCTGCGGCATGATCGGCCCGGTCCGCGACAAACTCTTTCAGTGCGGCCTCATGGAACGGATGGGAGCAGGGCAACATTTCCTTTCTATCCAGAGCGCACTCAACCATCTGGAAGGCAAAGGCGGAGACCGGGGATGGGATTTGGCGGCAGTGCAGCATGGGTAGTTTGATAACAGGCTTAGAGTAAAGCGTACAAGAATATAAGGTCGCTTAAGTTGCGTTATCGTATTTTGTCCGTTGTTTAACCCAGCCCACAGCCATTATGCGTACCCTAATAACCTTGCTTCTCATAAGCTTCCTTTGCACCTGCGCCAGCGCCCAAACCATTAGCGGGCGAATTACCGACGCGGAAACCGGAGAACCACTTCCCTTTGCCTCCATCTACGTACCCCGTACCAAAAGCGGAGCGGCGAGCAATGCGGATGGCTACTTTCAGGTAGACCTTGGCGGCAGCAATAAAGTCGTTTTCTCCTACCTCGGCTACCAAACCCAGGTAAAAACCATCAGCGGAGGTGATGCCGACGTACAGCTGGTGAGCGAAACCCTGGACCTGGAAACGGTGGAAATCATCAGCGGTGGCGAAGACAAAAGCTACGCCGTGATCCGCCGCGCCATCGCTAAGGCAGACTACCACCGCAACCAACTGGACGCCTACACCGCCGAGGTATACATCAAGGGCACAGGAAAAGTAAACAAGCTCCCCGGGCTGGTAAAAATGTTGGCATCTAAGGAGGACCGTAAGGAAATGGATGAAGTGACCAAGCGCCCGTTCACCTCTGAGACCACGAGTAAAGTGGAGTACACCAGACCCAATAACTATAAGCAGCAAGTGCTCTCCAAACTAGAAGTTGGCGACTCAGATTTTGATGCAAATCAGTATTTTTTCACGTCTTTTTACGACCCTTTGGTAGCGGGAGAAATGGTAAGCCCATTACACCCACGCGCCTTCGGTTACTATAAATTTGAACAAGAAGGGGCGTTTGTAGACCAGGACAAGTTGGTCAATAAAATTAAGGTAATCCCCCGTAGCCGGGGCGAAGACGTCTTTGAAGGTTATATCTACATCGTGAACGGAGACTGGTCTATTCACAGCCTGGAACTCACGACTTACAAACTAGGCTTCCAGATTGACATCACCCAGCGGCAGGCCGAAGTGGAAGACCACGTCTGGATGCCGGTAACAACTACGCTCGATGCAGAAGGACAAATCTTCGGCGTCGGTTTTGAATACCATTACCTGAGTACCGTCAGTGATTACGCCCTTACGCTTAACCCCGACCTGGGGGGCTACGTGGAGGTGATCGACGAAAAAAGCCAACCGGAGATCGCTAAGCAAACCAAAAAAGCCAAAAAACTTTCTGAGCTTGAGCAACGCCTAAACGAAGGCGGAGAGATAAAGCGGAAGGACCTTTTCAAGCTGATGCGCAATTACGAAAAAGAAGAGCGTAAAAAAGCCCCCGAGCCAGAGGTGGTGAAGAGTTACACCTTTGTTCAGGACAGTACGGTGGAAGTAATCACCGATACCGCTTCGTGGGCCAAAATCCGTCCGGTGCCGCTAACCGAACAAGAGGTTTTGGCCTACGCCATTGCGGATAGCATTGAGCGGCAAGATACCGCAGTGGTAGAAGTGGAAGTGAACTCCGGCGGAGAAGGCGGCATCGAGATTGGAAATGGGAAGAATAAAAAACGGAAAAACCCGCATTTACGAAAGACCTTCTTTCCCGATCCGTTTTTCAATCCGGTTGAAGGATATGCCCTGGGTGGACGTTTGGGTTTTCGGAACACCAAAAAGAAATGGAGTCTGGGCGTTAACCCGCGCTACGGCATCGGTTGGAAACGACTGAGTGCACAAGCTGATTTCAGGCTGGGCCGGAGCGGTAAAAACCAGGAGCCAAGGTATAAACTCAGCGGCGGCAGGTTTCTGCGCCAGTTCAACGATGGCCCCGCCATTGAGCCCTGGATCAGTACCTACACGAACTTGTTTAGTGGTAGAAACTTTATTCGCCTCTACGAGCGGGTATACGGTCAGTTTGATTACCGCAAAAACTACGGCGATGAATGGCGGGCGGAGGCAACGATTGCTTACGAAGACCGAAGGGCCGTACGCAACACCTCTAACAACAACTGGTTTGGCCTTGGTGACGAAGAAGAATACACCGCCAACGAGCCGTTCAACGCTGAGCGCGGCTCGGTGAACGTAGTTGCTCCGGCGGCACTGATAAAACTCGGACTTACCTGGCGCCCCGGCCTGGAATACCAGATGAACGGCAAGCGCAAAGAACTCATCGAGAATTCTGCCCCGACCATCACCGCCAGTATCCGAACCGGCCTGCCGAACATCGGCGAAAGTGCTTCCGATTTTACCGCCCTGGAAGCCAGCTACGAACGCCGCTTTGCCAACGGCCGTAAGGGAGACGTGGACATCCTGGTACGCGGCGGTGCTTTCCTCAACCGGGAAGTCGTCGGCTTCCCCGACTACAAGCACTTCGCCACCTCAGAACTCACCCTGACTTCTCTGGACCCCATCGGTTCTTACCGCCTACTCCCTTACTACCTGGAGAGTACCAATCGGGAATACCTGGAAGTATACGCACATTATCAGTTCCGAAAACTCTTGCTGACCCAGATCTGGAAACTTCACCTCTTGGGGCTGAAGGAAGACCTGTTCGTAAACTACCTCTATACGCCTACTTCGGATAACTATACTGAAGTTGGATACTCAATTGATAATATCTTCCGCATTCTACGGGTAGAGTTTGTCTCCAGCTTCCGGGATTTCAAGTATGATGACTTTGGGGTAAGGATCAGTATTGCCAGCACCTTCGGGAGGTTCTAGGATTTAGCCGTTAGCGTTAAGCACTTAGGCCCCGCGATAAATAGCAGTGTCTAAATGCTTAAGGCTAATGGCTAAATGCTAACAATAAGCGGTTCCCGCCGGATTCGAACCGGCAACCCTTTCCTTAACAAGGAAGCGCTCTACCGTTGAGCCAGGGAACCAAGTAATAGATTGATAGTAGGATAGATTAAGGGTTGCCGCACCTGGTAAGAAGCCTGCAATGGCATACGTACGGTTTAGCGCACGGCCGGTTCTTTGCAAGAATCCATGTGCCTTTCGCTCAGCAGGTGAGTGAGCGAACGGTATTTGCGGCAGCTCTATAAATCTATCACACTATCAAATCTATCACGTAAACTAAGGAAGGCGGTGAAGACGGGGCTCGAACCCGCAACCTTCGGGTAGACAACCCGCTGCGCTACCATTGCGCCACGTCACCGGGGGTACATGCTTCACAATTTTTTTTTTTTTCCGCCGGGGGGGGGCCCCCCCCCCCCCCCCCCCCCGCTGACGAAAAAACAGAAGGTGAAGCATAGATATGTTGGTGCGGTGGGGCTCGAACCCACGACCCACGGTTTAAGAGACCGCTACTCTACCAACTGAGCTACGCACCAAGGGGGAGCTTTTTTATTTTCTGTTTTTACTCTACGGAATAAGTCGCTCCACGACTTGTGCCGTAGAGTAAAAACAGAAAATAAAAAATGTGACAGAGGCCCGGGAAGCATTATGCGCCCGCGTCTTCGGGGGCATTAGCAAATGCTTACCGGGCGAGTATCTCGCCCGTCATAACGTTTATTTTTATTTGAATTTCGCATGGTTAATTTGCTTTGCGAGGGGATAATGCTTTCCGTAAACCGAAAAGTTGCGGAGGGGCAAAAAAAGTCTCGAATGATACTGATGATTCAAGCTTAGCCTCGGTCTTTTTACTAGTACTGCTCCTTCGGCAAATAATCCGCAACCGCCTTCTCAGAAAACTCCCAAAGCCGCCGGGCCAACTGCTCATTACGGGCTATGCTGGAAGGTTTACGAAGGCACTGTTTCTCGTCGAAATATCGACCTGAGACATCCTGTACTTCCGGGCTTTCAGCCAGGTAAACAGAAGTGTCTGCGCCTTTATGGGGTGGAATGGCAAAGGGTTTGTACATCGACCATACGGTGCTGGTGAGCGTACCGGCTTTCTTATTGGCCAGCCGGGTGCCCACCACTCCGGGGTGGAGGCAATTGGTGGTTAGCTCTTCGCCAAAGCGGCGGTCGAGCTCCATGGTAAAGAGTACGTTGGCGAGCTTGCTTTGCGCGTAAGACTTAGAGCCGTTGTAGTGTTTGTTTCCTTGTTCCCCCTGGAAGCTTCCAAAATCCAAACCACCTTTAGTGTGCAGCGCACTGCTTACATTAATGACCCGGCTACAGTGGCGGCAGCAACGAATTGCGGGCATGAGCGCCATCGTGAGGAGAAAGTGACCGAGATGGTTTACGCCGAACTGAAGCTCGTAACCATCTTTGGTAAGTTCGAGGCTGTCGGTATACACACCGGCATTGTTGATGAGTACATCAAGCTTGGGGTGCTCAGCAAGAAATTCATCGGCAGCTGCGCGGACGGAAGAGAAGTCTGCCAGGTCAAGTGGCAGCGTATCAATACGGTGATTACCGGTTTTTTCGGTAATCGCCTGGGCGGTGCGTTGAGCCTTCACCTCATCACGGCAGGCGAGCACGAGGTGGGCACCCCGCTTAGCCAGCCGCTCGGCCGTGGCACGGCCGATGCCGTCGTTGGCTCCGGTGATGAGGATGGTTTTCTCTTCCATAAACTTACTTGCACTGGCTGATCGGCCCGTGATTAGTAGTTGCCTACGGATAACGCATCTTAGGGGGGGTAGGGTTTAAATCCCCCCGAATGAGTACTTAGGGTTTGCGCAAACCCTTACTTACCACCCACGAATAAAGCCGAGATACTCTCGTTGTCATGCGTCTTGCGGATGCCTTTGGCAAATAAGGCTGCGGAGCTCAATACCTTGATTTTGGGGGAGATTTGCTTCAACGGTACCGCATCACAAACAATCAGGGTTTGTAGTTGAGACTTTTCGATCTTCTCGTACGCATCACCGCTCAGGATGGGGTGGGTGGCAATAGCACGAACGGACCTTGCGCCACGCTCCATGATCAAGTCAGCAGCCCGGCAGAGCGTACCGGCGGTATCCACTAAGTCGTCCACCAGGATGACGTCGGCATCTTCCACGTCCCCGATCAGCGTCATGCCCGCAATCTCGCCAGCACGTTTACGGTACTTATCACAAATCACAACGTCGCGTTCGTAGTGTTTGGCGTAGTCTCGGGCGCGCTTCACCCCTCCCATATCCGGGCTGGCGAAAGTGACGTTGCTCATGTCCTGCGTATCGAAGTAAGGGATGTATATCGCCTGGCTCTTGAGGTGATCCACTGGGATATCGAAGAAGCCCTGAATCTGATCCGCGTGCAGATCAAGCGTCATGATCCGATCTGCACCGGCTTCAACGAGCAGGTTAGCGATGAGTTTGGCGCTGATGGGAACCCGGGGTTGGTCTTTCCGGTCCTGGCGTGCGTAGCCGAAGTAGGGCATCACGCAGCAGATGTAACCAGCGCTGGCGCGGCGGGCGGCATCAATGGTCAGCAACATCTCCATCAGGTTCTCGTGCGGCTGGAAGGTACTGCCGATGATGAAGACGTATTCCCCACGGACACTCTGCTTGATGATGGGCTGCATTTCACCGTCATTGAATCGGGATACGTGCAAATCCCCCAGTTTTTGGCCGTAGGCGGTAGCAATCTTTTCGGAAAGGTACTGGCTGCCGGTGATCGAGAGCATCGTCACGTGGTCAGTCATCGGGGTGAGGCGGGTTTTCTGGGACATTGGGCAAAGGTAGTGTCTTAGTTCGTTTGCTCGTTAGTCTTTTGAAGCCTGCACGTTGAAAGTAGTGCCCATAACGAACTAAGACACTAACTTCGCGCCATGATCAATTTCCGCCCCATCGCCAGGGTAATCAGTATTCTGTTTGTCCTCATCGGCCTGATGATCTGGACGGCGCTACCCTTCAGCTGGTTTTATGCGGAAAATGGTTGGCCGATCTTTTTGGCGGGCCTTACCTCCATTGGGTTAGGAGGGCTTTGCTCGCTCATTAAAAACCCCAGAGGCATCCCGATTCGTAAGCGTGAAGGATACCTGATCGTTGCGCTTAGTTGGGTAGCTATGGTAACTGCGGGTATGTTGCCTTATCTGTACAGCGGGATGATCCCCTCCGTTGCCGACGCACTCTTCGAGACCGTTTCCGGCATGACGACCACCGGAGCCTCCGTGCTAACCAACATCGAATCTCCCGACAACCCAAAATCCTTACTCTACTGGCGCAGCCTCACGCAGTGGATCGGCGGAATGGGCATCATCGTGCTTACCGTTGCTATTTTCCCCTTACTCGGCATTGGTGGTATTGAGCTCTTTGCTGCCGAAGCACCGGGGCCCACGTCAGACAAACTCCACCCCCGCATCAGCGAAACGGCTAAGCGGCTTTGGCTACTTTACGTTGGCCTCACTGGCGTCCTTGCCGTTCTGCTGGTCATCTTTGGCCTCACACCCTACGAGGCCATCAACCATGCCCTGACCACGATGGCAACGGGCGGATTCAGCACGCGCAACGCCAGTGCGGCCGCTTTTGCGCCCCACATTCAGTACCTACTCGTTGTGTTTATGTTTTTGGCGGGGGTGAACTACACGGTCCTTTACCTAAGCTGGAAGCGCCGCTGGGCCGATGTTTGGCGGAGCGACGAACTGAAAGCATACGTTGGCTTGGTTGCCTTTCTCTCTTTTGCCTGTACCTTAGGGGTCTATTTTTCCGAAAATGGTGGCGGCTTTGAGGAGGCTTTTCGGGATAGCCTCTTCCAGGTCGTGAGCCTCATTACCACCACCGGTTTTGTTTCAGCAGACTATACAGCTTGGTCTACCAGCCTGACTTTTGTCTTCTTCATGCTGCTGTTCCTCGGGGCTTGTGCGGGCTCTACCTCGGGGGGGATTAAGTTGATTCGGCACCTTGTATTTTTCAAGAATAGTTTTCTGGAGTTTAAACGCATTATTCACCCCTCGGCCATTGTCCCCTTGCGCCTCAACGGCGAGGTGGTGCCGGGTAAAATCATTACGCACGTTTTCAATTTTCTGCTGCTTTACTTGCTCGTCTTTGTGGTTGGGTGCCTCGCGTTGGCGATGATGGGCCTTGATTTCGAAACGGCACTCGGCGCAATGGCCACCAGCCTCGGCAACGTTGGCCCGGGTATCGGCAAGGTTGGGCCGGTGGACAATTTTGCCTGGCTCTCTCCACAAATTAAGATTTTCCTCAGCTTCGTGATGATCATCGGCCGCCTGGAAATTTATACCGTACTGGTGCTGTTTTCGCCCTTCTTTTGGCGGCTTAACTAGTGGATCGTTTCAGAAGTTTCGTTAAGCCCAAGTCTTGATCTAATGGTGCTGGTTCAACTTAAAATTGCCTTCACGTAGCGATGGCTATGCTTG
>CAYWMW010000099.1:0-13833 GCA_964458975.1 uncultured Lewinella sp.
GACCTCACCGTCTAAAAGTCATACTCCAATCTTCAGATTCAAACTCCTGATAACCTTACTCTGCACCTGCGTCCTCGCCCAAATGAACGCCCAGGAAGCGGTGAACGAATAGATCAACACCATCATCCGGAACCCGTAGCGCGGCATCGACGTGCAGTTGAGCGTAGACATGAAAACCACCTATACCAATGAAGGAAAAAGCCTACGCCCCCCAAATCCCCCACCCAGCCTCCGCCTGCAAGTGCAGCATCCGAATCCCCGCTCCGGTACCGGCCCCAGCGGCCGCAGCCTTTTGCAGGAAGAGGGTAGGATTGGGGTTGTAAACAAGGTCATAGCAGAAGTGCGCCGGGCTTAAGGCTTCGTACGGAATATCCGGACAAGCATCCACGTTTGGCGACATCCCCAACGGGGTGGTATTAACGATGAGGTGGTAATCCTGCATAAGCGCAGGACTAAGGTCAGCGTAGGTAATGCGACCCTCACCCGCCGTTCTACTAACGGCCATCGTGGTTACACCCAGCTCCCGCAGGGCTTCGTGAACGGCCAGGGACGCTCCGCCGGTGCCCAGTACGAGGGCTTTGGTTTCTTCGAGGAAGGTTTCGAGGAGGTCTTCGCTGTGGGGGAGGCCGTAGGCGTGCTCCGTCCAGTTGTACTCCCGCAGGAAGGTGAGCATATCGGTCTGGAAGCCGAGGTAGTCGGTGTTGAAGCCGGTCAGGGAGCCATCTTCTTCCACGCGGATGCAGTTGACGGCACCGATGTTTTCCGCTGCGGGGTCGAGGCGGTCCAGGAAGGGAATCACGTTCTGCTTGTGGGGGATGGTGACGTTGATGCCCTTTAGGTCGGGGTGTTGCTCGCGCAGTTCGTCGAAGCCCCGGAAGTCTTCGATGGCGAAGTTTAGGTATTGGTGGGTGTCTGCCAATCCCAACTCCGCAAATTTATCGGTGAAGTAGCCTTTGCTGAAGGAGTGGGAGAGGGGGAAGCCTAGTAGTCCGTAGGTCATTTTGATAAGGGATAAGTGATAAGGGAAATGTGATAAGTGATTGGCTACCGCAAGGAAGAGTTTTTCCGCTTGATTGGATTTCTTTTGCTTCCGGCACAGTCCCGGAGGGACGCCTAGCCTAGCGTGGGGTGAAGAATACCGCGTTAGCGGTTTCGTAACCCCACGCTATCGTTGCGGCTTCAGCGATAAACCAATCAGGCCTTAACCGATGTCAAAACCTCCCCCAGCACCCGCGTCCCGCGCCCTAAACCACTTCTTCCAGCACCTCAACTTCCTCCTTAGCCGGAGGGCCAAAGCGATCCATCACGAACACAATTGCCAAGCCCGCCAGGAAGGCGATGACGACGCCAACGAGGAAGGTAGCATCGCCCTCATAAGCTGTAGGTAGCACCGGCTGTTGCAGCAGCGGCACCTCCTCCCCAGCGCTGTTAAGGCGGGTAGAAAGCACGTTTTGCCACGGCCAAAGCGTACGCAGCGAACCGATCATGAAACCCGTAAGGAGGGCCAGCGTTTGGTTAGGATATGACTTAAAAGTATAGGTGATCACCCGGCTAAATACGGCCAAACCGATCAGGCAGCCGAGGCAGAAGAAACCGAGCGTAATGAGCGCCCCCGTTTCGCCCTCCAGGATGGACCGTGCGGAGCCAAGCACAACGGTGTACATCCCCAGCAGCAGCAAAATGAAGGAACCGGAAATGCCGGGCAGAATGAGCGCCGTAATCGCAATTGCCCCCGCCAAAAATACAAGGACGGGGCTGTCGCTACCCGCCAACGGATTGATGGTAGTGAGCCAAAAAGCGAAGGCCGCACCAACCACCAGCAGCCCGATGGTCATCACGTTCCAGCGGGTGATCTGCTTACCGATGTAGACCGCCGAAGCAATGATGAGGCCAAAGAAAAAAGCCCAAACCACGGGCGGGTACATCTCCAGCAACTTCGTGATCGAGAGCACGGCGATGCCCAAGCCCAAGACCATGCCGATGCCGAGCTGGAGGATGAAGCCGCCATCCGCCGCCTTCCAGGCGGGCGCAAGGCCCTCTTTACGGAGCGCGCCAAGCACCTTCGGCCCCAGAATGCCACCAATGGCCTCCAGCAAGCGCGCATATATGCCGGTAATGAAGGCAATGGTGCCGCCGCTGACGCCGGGGATGGCTTCGGCGATGCCCATGGCCATGCCTTTTAGGATGATGGAGAGGTTCATGTTTGGTGGTTTTGTGGTTCGGTGGTTTTGTGGTCATGTGGAGGATGGTTTTGCGGAGGGTGGTTCGGTAGTTTTGTGGTCATGTGGTTCGGTGTTTACCTCCACCGAACCACCGAACCACCGAACCACAAGACCACCGAACCACAAGATCACTGCTTCACCGCCCCGTACATAGCCTCCACCTCCTCCAAAGAGAAAGTCCCATCAAAAGCATTCTGGAAAACAAATTCCTGGTCGCCCTGGTAGATGATGTAGCGGAAGCCGTAAAGGGAGAGGGTGTCGATCTTATTCTGAAAGACGAAGCCTTGTGCTTCTTCACGGACGATGCTCTCGAAGTAGCGGTTGTCACGGACAAGTTCGAGTTGTTCTGCTTTTAGCTTGGCCATGTCGTTGGAAGACGCGCGGCTGGCGAGTACCTGCACCGAGTAGCGGTCTTCGGGGCTCTTGATCGTCACGTCCTGCATGATGCCGGAGAGGTTGGTGGCGGAGACCTTAGCGCTGTCGGGCGCGTTGATGATGACGGGGACGTTGTACTTCATCAAGTCCAGCGGCTTCCAGCCTTCTTCTTCGGAGGTGCCGCAGGAAAACAGGATCAGGCCAAGAAATAGAAAGCAGAGTATGCGCATGGTGTTCGGTTTGGTTTCCGCGCAAAACTATGGTGTTGGTGGTCATTAATGGTGATTTTCCCGAACTATCTTAAGATTATCGCTTAGTTGTTTGTAAATTTGCACTTTCCCAACAAAATAACCCATGATTCAACGCCTGCACATTCGCAACTACGCGATCATCGAAGAACTTCAGCTCGATTTTGCGGAGGGCCTTAGCATCATCACCGGGGAGACCGGCGCGGGCAAGTCTATCGTACTTGGTGCGCTGAGCCTGATTTTGGGTGGCCGGGCGGACGGAAAAACCCTCTTCGACACCGATAAGAAGTGCATCATCGAGGGCCGCTTTAATGTTTCGGCCTACGACCTGAAGGCCTTTTTTGAAGAGCAGGACCTTGATTACGATGCCGAGTTGATCATCCGGCGGGAGATCACGCCGTCGGGCAAGAGCCGGGCGTTTGTCAACGACACCCCGACGAACCTCAAGGTGCTCCAGCGGCTGGGCAGTACGCTCATTGACCTGCACCAGCAGTTCGATACCTTATACATCAACAACGCGGAGTTTCAGTTGGAGCTTTTAGATGCTTTGGCTCGGCAGCGGGATGCAGTGGTGGGGTACAGGAAGCAGTACGCTCAACTACAGACCAACCGCCGGCGCCTGAACCAGCTCAACGAAGAAGCCGCCCAGGCCCGCCGCGAGCAGGAATTCCTCGAATTTCAGGTCAATGAATTCGACGAAGCCGCCCTCATCGCCGGAGAGCAGGAAGAACTCGAAGGCGAACGCCACCGCCTCAGCAACGCCGACGAGATCAAACAACTCACCAACGGCGTCTTCCGCTACCTCACCGAAGACGACAATGCGGTAACGGACCAGCTCATGGCCATCGGCCAAAAACTCATCCCCCTCTCCGCCGGAGACCCCAAACTGAAAGGCCTCTACGATCGCTTCGAGAGCCTGCGCCTCGAACTCGACGAACTCGCCTCCGAGCTCGAAGCCTTCGGCGACGACACCGAAGTCAACCCCGAACGCCTCGAAGAAGTGGAGGAGCGCCTCAACCTCATCTATCGCCTTCAGAACAAGCACTCCGTTACCTCAGTGGAGGAATTGCTCAGTATCTTCGAAGACCTCTCCGGCCGCCTCGGCCACTTCGCCGACCTGGGCGGTGAAATCGAAAAACTGACCAAAGCACAAGAAAAAATCTCCGCTTCTCTACGGAAAACAGGCACCAACCTCCGTAAGGGGCGCAAAAAGGTTGCTCCGGCCTTCAGCAAGCAGGTCCAAAGCCAGCTCGCAGACCTCAGCATGGAGAACGCCCAGCTTGTGGTAGACTTCCAGGAACTAACCGAGCCCGGCCCGCACGGTCTCGACGAAGTTCAATTCCTCTTCAGCGCCAACAAAGGTGGCCGCCTGCAAACCATCAAGGCCGCCGCCTCCGGCGGCGAGATGAGCCGCCTGGCCCTGGTCACCAAATCCCTGGTCGCCTCCGCCATGGAGCTCCCAACCCTGATCTTCGACGAGATCGACTCCGGTGTCTCAGGAGACGTAGCCCAGAAGATGGGTAAAATCCTGACCGACTTGAGCCGCCACCACCAGGTCGTCGTCATCACGCACAGCCCGCAGGTGGCCAGCCGGGCAGACCGCCACTACTTCGTCTACAAACAGGACCATGAGGATGCTGCGCGCACCATCACCAAGGTCCGGGAGCTGAACCAGGACGAGCGTATTCGGAGTATTGCGGTGATGTTGTCGCAGAATCCGCCTTCGGAGTCTGCTTTGGAGAATGCTCGGGAGTTGGTGAACGGTTAAGGAGTTGTACTCCGAAATACCTTCTAGCAGCCTGTCGGAGAGAACACTCACCGCCCAAAATCGTAGAGGCAACTGTAGAAATATTTCTGTGTTCCACGATTTGATGTTAAGGAAGCTATAAATTTTGCCATAGGATATTTTTTTATCCTTGCATTTTTTTATTTTGCCAAATATTGTCTATATTCACGTTGTAATAGACAAGTAACTAATTCTGATGTTTTAGTTCTTTGCTTTTTTCTTAGATAAGTGGATATACATAGGAATTTACATCTGCCCTGATTTGATGCCCTATGCGAAGACCTGTGTATGTCCAGTCATTAGGAAAGTTTTACAAGTAAAATTAATTTGTAATAGGCTGCCTAGTCTTACAATAGCGGAGATATTATTTTTCCTGATTTCATTACCTCATAATTGTACCTTATGCACTACACTACACTACACTACACTACCGTAGTATGGTGGGCAAAGCCTTCCTCTTAGTATTCACCCTCTTCTTCTCCATCCCTTGGTTGACTGCTCAGCAATCCTTTGTGTCTCCAACTTCTAGCGGTGCAGTGCCGTGCCAAGAAGTAGTGATGGATGCGTTCAGTCCAATTCTCCTCAACGATTACGCAGAATGTTACGTTACGATCAGTGATCATAATACTAAATTCAGGCCAGCCCAGCTCGTAGCTACGGATGATCAGGGAATCAAGTATGTTGCTTCCTACAACAAAGAAGAGCAATACTATTTTTTCCCCAGCCTTCCCCAACAGCAGTCTTTTACCGTTAGTTACTCCAACGGATGTGGTAAAAATGCTTCACTAGGTGGGTTTAACACCTCTTATGAAGCTGGTCGAGTCATAAGTGTTTCGCGGAACCTTTACGAGCTTATTGCTGACATAAGCACCAACCGAAAAGCTGTTGTAAACAGTTTTTACGAAATCACTAAAAATACTTCCATTCCCGATTTTGAAAAAGCGTCGTTCATACAACGATATTTCTTGAAGGGTAGAAGTGTTGCTAAAATGTCAGACCTTTTCGATGAATCTGTGACTAGCAATAAGTCCTTAGAAAACTGTAATTGCGAACAAGTGATTCATCAGTTCTGGCTTAATCCAGGACAATTGGATTACACCAGCGGTAATGTTTTAGCCGAAGATCCCCGAATTGAGGACGACGATAATAAATTGGAGTTTCAACTGCGTACCGCCGGAGCAGCAAAAGCTTGGCGGGTATATTCAGATGGATGGCGAGAAGACAGAAATACGCCTTACGGAGGTGCGGTAGGTTCCAACGGCGAAACCGTAACTAACGTTGACAATTTAGACGCACTACCTGACGATTTCTCACTGGAATCCCGCATCAGCATGAATTTGTTCTGCAACGGCGGAGCTACCCCACGTGATTGTGGGTGTGATAAACTTGCCTTCGGCCGCGTGTTCTACGAATCCCAGATCGGTGTCCGATCACAAATCGGGAGCGGAGGCGGAGAAAAGAATGCCTTTGCGGGCGGCGAAGACATTGCCCTTGCTTACTTACTGCGGCGAGATGGAACTGCAAACGGTAGTTTTGAATTCCTTGATGCCATGGTTAATACCGCCCGCGACAGCTGTGGGCGAATACCGAACGAGGAATTTTGGTCTTCGGCTGCTAGTGCTGCCGTAGGCATCGCAACGCTGGTTGCTTCATTTTTAGTAGAAGATACCTCGAGTACGCTGTTCAACCAAACGCGCCTGCAACTGATTGGCCAAATTGGGGATAACCTGGGTACGGTTTTCTCTACCAGCGCAAGTGAAAATGCGGGAGAATGCTCAACGCAGTTGCAGGTGCAGGTAGCTCCTAACAGGATTGATGTGCAACCAGAATTCACTCTACAGCCTAATGTGCCCACAGAACTGGGAATAGCCACACGGGCCCGTTTGGTGTCGATGGGGATGCGGTCGTGGCAGAGTGAAGTTACCCTTTCCTCTGGCTTTTCCTTAGCTACGGTTCACCCGGCGGGTTTGGCTTCTTCTGGCCAAGACGAGGAGTGCTGTGTGGACCGTACAGAGGTCTCCTACATCTCCCGAGCTTTTGATACTGGGGTTCCGTTTGTTAATCAGGTCGCCCCTGTGTCGCCTTTGCTTGATCTTCGGGTTGATGCCGCAACATTTATTCGAGGTAGGGTAAGGACGGATTTTGATTTTATGAGAGACCGTTTAGGTCGCTACTTCACCCGCTACGAATTTGGCACTGCAATAGCCAGCGTGCGATACGACGAAGGTAGATGTTTGCTCAAGCCTACTTCTGACACGATCGGCTTTATTTCTATTGGAAAACACTTCCGTGAAATTGCTGAGGAGCAGTCTGCTACCAACTCCATACCTTTCGGTTCAACGGCGGCCACTTATCACTTTTTTACCATGGACGGAAGGGTCGTCGGTAGTCAAAGTACGGAAATACCACTCACCAGGGCTGAGAAGCAAGAAAGCTTACGTGGGCTGGGCCTTCCGTCGGGCGTATACATCGTCCGGGCTCGCTACTCGTCCGGACAGCGACCTACTGTTCAAAAAATCTACCTAAACAACTAAGACATGAAACGCACTTTTCAATACTTCTTGACCTTTTGCTTGGGTACGGCCTGCCTACTCATTGCCGCTTGCGTACCGGAAGACCCTCCCCAGCCCAGCGAACCCACCGAGGTTTTTACCTGTGCTGACGGATTCGAGGTGAGCGCAGCCGACGAGGAGTGCCTCTGCGCCGCGCCAAAGGTCCGCATTGGGGATATGGAATGCCGCGAGCTGGATGCCCGCGAATTCTACTCCGGCATGGAGGGCTGCTTGACTGACATCGGGATGATCTTTTACTTCAGAGACGATTCCCTCATAAATAACTGCTGCAAGCGCATCATGATCGAATACCCTCGCGCAAATATTGCTACTCCTCTTTTTAACTTTGCTTTTGCCCATATTACACCGCTATCTAATGGTATGGATAGTATCTGGTTCTCTACGGGCAGTGAGCACTATTTCGTGCCAGATCCTAGCGGCGGGGAGTTTCCTTTTGAGACGCAATTCACAGGAGTGTTTACTGATGAAAACACCATCGTGGGGGAATTCCAATGGGGCAAGACCTTTGACGGCCGAGGGACCACCCAGGTTTCCTGTCCAGAAACGTTTCGGCGGCGGGTAGAGTGATGTTCTTACCCCGCCACCCCATTATCCTTAGCCAGCTTAAAAAACTCATCCAAGTTCGGCGTAATCACGATTTCGGTACGGCGGTTTTTGGCACGGCCTTCGGCGGTGGTGTTGTCTCCGCGCGGGTCGAATTCGGCGCGGCCGGCGGCCGAGAGGCGGGCGGCGACCTACTGTTCAAAAAATCTACCTAAACAACTAAGACATGAAACGCACTTTTCAATACTTCTTGACCTTTTGCTTGGGTACGGCCTGCCTACTCATTGCCGCTTGCGTACCGGAAGACCCTCCCCAGCCCAGCGAACCCACCGAGGTTTTTACCTGTGCTGACGGATTCGAGGTGAGCGCAGCCGACGAGGAGTGCCTCTGCGCCGCGCCAAAGGTCCGCATTGGGGATATGGAATGCCGCGAGCTGGATGCCCGCGAATTCTACTCCGGCATGGAGGGCTGCTTGACTGACATCGGGATGATCTTTTACTTCAGAGACGATTCCCTCATAAATAACTGCTGCAAGCGCATCATGATCGAATACCCTCGCGCAAATATTGCTACTCCTCTTTTTAACTTTGCTTTTGCCCATATTACACCGCTATCTAATGGTATGGATAGTATCTGGTTCTCTACGGGCAGTGAGCACTATTTCGTGCCAGATCCTAGCGGCGGGGAGTTTCCTTTTGAGACGCAATTCACAGGAGTGTTTACTGATGAAAACACCATCGTGGGGGAATTCCAATGGGGCAAGACCTTTGACGGCCGAGGGACCACCCAGGTTTCCTGTCCAGAAACGTTTCGGCGGCGGGTAGAGTGATGTTCTTACCCCGCCACCCCATTATCCTTAGCCAGCTTAAAAAACTCATCCAAGTTCGGCGTAATCACGATTTCGGTACGGCGGTTTTTGGCACGGCCTTCGGCGGTGGTGTTGTCTCCGCGCGGGTCGAATTCGGCGCGGCCGGCGGCCGAGAGGCGGGCGGGGTCTACGTAGAATTTATCGACGAGCTTGCGGACCACGGCGGTGGCGCGGCGGGTGGAGAGGTCCCAGTTGTCGGTCACGCCGTTGATTTTTACGGGCACGTTGTCCGTATGGCCTTCAACGATGACGTTGAGGTCCCGGTGATCGTTGAGGACGGTGCTGATGTTGGCCAGTACGTTTTCGGCCGTAGCGTTCACGCGGGCGGAGCCGGAGGTGAAGAGCATTTTGTCGGAGATGCTGACGTGGACTTTACCGCCGCGAACTTCAACGTCGATGTCTTCGCCGCCGACGTCGTCGAGGGACCGTTTCAGGTTCATGACCAGGGCCAGGTTCAGGCTGTCTTTGCGCTGGATGGAGGTGTTCAGGTCACGGATGTAGCTCGTTTGCCCGCTGATGCTCTGGAGGCTTTCGCGGATGGAGGTGGCGCCTTCCTTGCTGATTACGGAGAGGTCTTCCATGCGGTTCAGCAGGTCGCCGTTGGTGCGCTGCACGCTTTCCAGCTGGGTGGAGAGCATCTCGCGTTGCTGTTCGCTGGAGCTTAGTTTGACTTCTAGTTCCTTCACTTTTGCCTGGTTGCAGGAGGTCAGGAAAAGGAAGCAGAGGAGTGTAGTAGTTAGTGTGATTTTCATTTTTGGTATTCAGTTGATTCGGAGTTTTTAACGAATTCAGACGGTCGGTGTTGTATGCCCCGGACTTCACGCACTGCTTTGCAGCTTATTTACGTCCGGAGTTACTTCGGTTTAATCCCTACGGGATTGGGCGTTTAGTCGAAGATAACTTCGGTGGCGCCGTAGCCATATTTTTTGTTGTATTCGTTCTTGAATTTGCGCACGTAGCGGGTTTTGGTGAGGATTTTGTGTACCTCCCGTTTCAGGATGCCGTCGCCTACGCCGTGGATGACGAAGATGTTGTCGATACCCAGTTTCAGGGCCATGCTCAGGTAGTTCTCGAAGTGGCGGAGCTGGGTGCTGAGCACCTGATCACGCGGAATTTCTTCGGGGTCACGGACGAGGGCTTCGAGGTGGAGATCGATGGTGTTTTCGAAGTCCATCTTGGCGCGCAGGTTGGTGCGGTGTGGTTTGACGACTTCCTGCTTTGGTGGCGGTGGTGGTTTTTGGGCCATCACTTCGCGGGTAAGCGCCTTCAGGGTGGGGCCTTTGGGCTCGGCAGCGGGTGCTGTGGAGGGTTTTTGAAGCTCGGGGAAAACGACGTAAAGGTGCGCCTCGCGGTAAAGCTCCGGTACATCGGTCAGCTTACCGAAGAACTGCTTGCCCTTGATGTTCACTTTCTGGAAGTGGCGCGGCCCCGTTCCGCCTGGCACAACCGTGCGGACGTCGAGCTCGACGCTCAGTTTTTCGTTGAGCCAGCGGTATTCGACCGGCTCCAGGCGTTTCTTGGTGTTGGGCTCCATCTGGCCAACTTTGATCCACCGGCGGTCTGAGTGGGTCATGGCCTTAAGTTCGTAGATGATCTTGTGCGGGGTGCTGTTGAGCAGGTAGACTTCGTAGGCAACGGGCATGGCTTCGTTGCTCAAAACGGTGTCAAAAGCAACCTGCACGCCGTTGCCCCCGGAGACTTCAGGGTTGCTCTGCACCTGGGGTGGGGGAGTGTGCTTCGTATCGCGCTCCCGCTCAGAGGCCGATTCAAGGGCTTCGGAAGGGATGGGGATGTGGCCCAGGCCTCCGTCGAGCTTCACCTGGACAAGGTCTCCCGGCAAAAGCTTGGTCACTTCGCCGTAGTTCTCTGTCCGCTTCATGCGTACTTTCTGTCCGATTGTAAACTTCATAACGCGAAGGTAGACCGGGAGGGGGCTTCGTAGGGTATTAGTCTCTTAGTTCTTTGGTATTTTAGGTTGCCAGGTAGGAGAACTGTTTTTATGGCCCGTTGGTCTTGAGGTTTGGCGTTCCTTAAGGCTATACCAGACCCTGAAAACCCTCTTTGCATCCTGCGGCCGCGCCCTTATTTGGCTTGATAGATTTATAGATGTGATGGATTGATAGGGCTACCGCAGGGGAACGGTTTACAGGAGGTAGCGCTGCCGCATGGGACAGGTTGATAGATAGGAGTGATCGCGTTACCATAGAACCTTACCCAATCAAGCGGCGCTTGCCTTCTTTCATGTATTCCCTGACGTTGAGCCAAAAAGCGGCAAAAAGGTAGAACAATACCGAGGAGCCAAGGGAAAGGCAGGAGAGGTAGATGAAGTACATCCGGACGCGGCGGCGCTGGATGCCCATTCGGTCGGCCAACCAGGCACAGACCCCGAAAGCGACGCGCTCTACTTTGTTACGTAAAAGATTCATTCTGTTTGGTTACTAAGGGACGCCGTACAAATAACTTACCGGTTTTGAACGTCTTATTTTGTCCTCACCGCACTTAAAAATTATTTCCGTAGCATATGGCTATGCAAAGAATTTTTCAAGTACGGTGAGAACAAAGGCGCCAGCTCAAAATCGGTAATTTATTTACACGGCGTCCCTAATGCTTCGTTGGTTGCTAAGTTAAGCAGTTTTGACGGAAAACTTTTCGTGAATGCGGGTTTACAGTCCAATTTGTTGTAGCAGCCAGGTTCTATCTACCTGTTTAACGCTGTCTTTTTCGAGATGGGTAAGTTGTAAAGATTCAATGCCGACCCGGATCAGCCTCAGTACCGGTAGCCCTACGGCGGCACACATTTTTCTTACCTGACGGTTTTTGCCTTCCGTCAGCGTGAGCTCCAGCCAGGCATCGGGGACGCTCTTGCGAAACCTGACGGGCGGAGTGCGGGGCAGAACGTCTTCCGTCTCTTCCGGGTTGAGCACCCGTGCTTGCAGCGGGGCGCAGTGGTGTGTTTTTCCTTTGGCGCGGATGGTGATGCCCCCGCGCAACTGGGTCAGCAATTCCTCCGTGGGGGTGCCTTCTACCCGGACCCAGTAGGTGCGGCCATGTTTCCGGCTCGGGTGGAGCAGCGCTTCGTTCAGCCGCCGATCGTTGGTAAGGATGAGCAGACCCTCACTGTCACGGTCCAGCCGCCCGACGGGGTAAACGTCTTTGGGGAAATCCGCAAGATCGCCCAGTACCCGGTGCTCGGGGATCTCCCGGGTGAACTGGCTAAGCATGCCGTAGGGTTTGTTGATGAGGTAGTAGTCTGGCATTGATAAGTTGAGCTGTTGTGATCGAACACGGCAAAGCTAGCTCCCGTTTCGTCAGTATAACCAGATAGCCTATATGTTTTTATTTGAAATTTTTGGAGTCAAGTTTGAAATTCAACCATTGATTGACGAGCTAAAGTCGTGGTGGGATGGGCTGCTCCAACTCCTGCCCAACATGATCCTGGCGGTCATCATTGCGCTGATAGGTCTGGTGGTAACCCGGTTCCTGAAGAAGTACTTCAATAAGGTTAGCCGCAGGCTGGTAAAAGACGATAAGATTGCGGGCTTAATCAGTACGCTGCTTACGGTACTGGTGGTCGTTTTGTTCGGCTTATTGATCTTATCCGTCCTGGAACTTGAAGGAGCGGTAAACAAGATCGTTGCCGGTGCCGGTGTAGTTGGCCTGGCGGTCGGCCTGGCTTTTCAGGACCCGATTCTTAATTTCTTCAGTGGCATTATTCTTACCGTAAGGTCCCTTTTCAGGGTTGGTGATTTGATTGAAGTAGACGGGCACTTCGGGAAAGTGAAGGAAATTACGCTTCGCCACACTTCAATTGAAACTTTACAGGGCCAGGATGTGATGATTCCGAACAAGATCGTGGCGCAAAGCCCGCTGAAGAACTATGACATCCTTAAGAAACGTAGGGTAGACATCGCCTGCGGTGTCAGCTACGGCGATGATTTAGCTAAGGTTAAGGAAGTTACCATCAAAGCCATCGAGGACAACGTTGACCACGACAAAAGCAGGGCCGTCCAACTTTTCTTCAATGAATTCGGGGGAAGCTCCGTGAACTATACTTTGCGTTTTTGGCTCGGCCAAAAGAAGACGGGGCAAGCAGACTTTCTTGCTGCCCAAAGCGACGCTATTATGGCAATCATGAACGCTTACAACGAAAATGATATTATGATCCCGTTCCCGATTCGAACGCTTGATTTTGGAATCAAAGGAGGTGAAAAACTATCTAGTATGCTTAGGAACATAGAAAGTCAGCATAATGAGAAAAGCTAGAAGAGATCGAACACGGATTAAACGGCTTGCGTTTTGACTGATGTACGGAGTATTTGTACAAAAAATATTGAAAGACTTTAGTCTACTAACCAAAACATACCATGAAATACATATCAATTATACTTTTAACGGCCTTTACGCTCTCGCTTACCGCTCAGGTGAAGGATGCACGGGTAGAGTTCGATAAAACAACAATGGAAGCTCTCCAGATGGATATTGATGCTGACTATAAAGAAGTGGCCGATGTCTGGGAGAATTTCTGGGATGATCGCTACGATGTTGATTTTGACAAGCTGGACAAAGACCGAGGCTCTATCGCAATGAGCGCAGAGCAGGCCACTGTACCAATTATTAGCCCTAAAAATGCGAACCTGTTCGCAAAAACTGGGGGGACAGAGGAGTCGTGCCGGGTAAGCTTTGCTATCGCCTACACCGCCAACGATGTAGTCACCGAAGATGCTCACCCCAAGGCTTACACCGCAGCAAGAGCAATCATGCTTGAGTTCCGCACCTTCTTCTACACGCAGTACTTCGACGAAAAATTATCCGATGCGCGGGACGATCTGGAGGATATTCGAGACGATAGTTCCGACGCCAGCAAAGACGCTAAAAAAGCACGCGGGAAAATTAAAAAGTACGAAGAGAAAATTGCCAAGTACCGAGACAAAATAGATAAAATGCGAGAAGAGGTGGGCGATGAACTCGAAACTGCCGAAGAAAAAGCAAACCGAGCTAAAGAACTGGAACAAAAAATCAGAAAGCTTGAGCAGATGCGGGCTCGTTACCTTGGTTAAGCCGTGCTCATGATTTCACTGCTTTCCTAAAACTTTATTTTATCTCAATAATACTTTAAAAAAAATAAAAATGGACTCTAGTATAAAACAGAACACCCCAAAATTGAATTTAGACGCAAAGAGCTCTTTTGATGTAGTCGGATCGGCCCGCAATTATGGCA
>CAYWMW010000100.1:0-13829 GCA_964458975.1 uncultured Lewinella sp.
AACCACAAAACCACCGAACCACCGAACCACAAACGTTCCTGTCGCGCTACCGACCCGGCCTGCTAATTGTCGCATCCGAAATGCCCCGTGAAGACGTTCCCTTACTACAAAACCGTTACCTTACCGATGGGATACGGTTCTTCGTTGTGTAAAAACTAAGTGTGTAATCTTCCTGTTTCATCAGGAACTGAAGCATTACAGCTTATCGATCCACAATGAAGAAATCCCTGAAAACCCCTTCCGGCTATGTTAAACCGCTTTATCCTTTTTTTCTCTTTCTTCCTTTTTTCCCTTACCCCCTTACTCCGGAGTCAGCAGTTTGCGCAGTATAGTATGCCGTGGTTAGATCCCGTGCAGTTCAACCCCGGCTACGCGGGTTTGGACAATAGCCTGAGCATCACCGGTGCTTACCGGTCTCAGTGGGCGGGCCTGGAGGGGCAGCCGGTAGGCCAGCGGGTCAGCGCGCATATGCCTTTCTATTTTTTGAGTAGTGGTATTGGCTTTGAGGTGGAGCGGGATCAGATTGGTGCCCGGCAGCTGAACAGTTTTGGACTCTCTTACAACTACCAGCTGGTACGCGGAGCTTCGGTTTGGTCTTTAGGGGTCTCGGCCAGAATGCTTCAACTGGGCCTCGACGGGTCGATCCTGAGAACCCCGGACGGAATATATGAGGACGGTAACGCGATCATTCATAACGATGACCTCTTACCCGTGGGCTCAGTTGATAATAGCTCTTTGGCCCTCGGTGCGGGTATCTACTACCAATCTGAAAGGTTCGAAGGCGGGCTTTCCGCCCGCAACCTCAATGAAGCGACGATTGCCTTTCCTGGGGTAGATTACCTCTTGCAGCGGGAGTATCATTTATACCTGCGGGCTAAGTTTGACCTTTTACGGACGTGGGAGGTGTTCCCGATGGTCTATGCCGTCAGTGACGGAACGCAACACCAGACGATGGTTGGGGCTACTTTTCGCTTCCGGGAAAACGTTTTTGGTGGAGTTGCCTATCGAGGCTATAGCGGGCCTACGTCAGACGCGGTTGTTATTTCCGGTGGCCTGAACATTAGCGAGAAGGTGGCCCTCGCTTATGCCTACGACATCACCCTTTCCAACCTGCGAACGGTACAGACCGGAAGCCACGAAATAAGCCTGAAGTATAACCTGCGGCAGCGCATCGGAGCGGGTGTTCCTCCACCCCGAATCTTCTACCCCAGAGCCAAAGAGTAAAAATTTAATGTTAAAAGTTGGTTTAGTAGCCAACTTTGATACTACGGCTGTACGCTGGCACGTTTCCGTCCCGTAGTTACCAAGTGTATTGTTAAATACCTTTCAAGTTCGCTGGAAAGTTGTTTAGCGAAGGCAACTGGTCTATCTTTGCAACGCTTTTTGAAACCAAGAGGAAAAACTCGGGTCTTTTAATGAAGAATTTTATATACCTCATCCTGGCCGCATCCCTGATGGCCCTCTCTCTCTCCAGCTGTGGAAGCCGTGAAACCGGTGAACTCGTTGGATCACTTGATCGCCCAGACTGGAAAGGCGTACAGCCTTACGGCATGGTCTACGTACCACCAGGAACCGCCCACGTCGGAAACAGTGACCAAGACATCTCCGGAACGTTCATCCAGCGTCCTAAAGCCATTACCATCAATGGCTTTTTCATGGATGATACCGAGATCACAAATAATGAGTACCGCCAGTTCCTGAACTGGGTGCGTGACTCCATCGCTCACGATATGATGGGAGACTTTACCGAAAGTGGTGCCATCGACTGGGACATTCAGCTCGACTATGAGGACGAAACCCTCGCTGAGCTTTTCCTGGAAGAGCAGTTCGCCGGTAAGAAGCAAGTAAACACCAAGCTTTATGAGTACTCCTATAAGGAGGCTGATTGGGGTGCTGCTGCTAACGCTGGCCGCAACTCCGGTAACGGAATGAACGACTTCATTACCGAAAAGCAGGTAAACGTCTACCCCGATACCCTCGTTTGGGTTCGTGACTTTGCCTATAGCTACAACGAGCCGATGGCCCGCAGCTACTTCTCTCACCCCGCCTACGATGAGTACCCGATTGTTGGTATCGACTGGCACATGGCCCGCGCCTTCAGCTACTGGCGTACTTCTCTCTGGAACCATTACAATGACCAGCTGATTGAAAACTTCCGCCTCCCCACGGAGTACGAATTTGAGTACGCAGCTCGTGGTGGCAAGGAAAGCGCTCCTTACCCCTGGGGTGGCCCTTACGTCCGCAACACAAAAGGATGTCTGCTCGCCAACTTCAAGCCCGGCCGTGGTAACTACCCCGATGATGGCGGTGCTTACACCGTTGCCGCTGATGCTTACTACCCCAACGATTATGGCCTGTACAACATGGCCGGCAACGTTGCTGAATGGACGATCACCCAGTTCAACGAAAACGCTGGTAGCTTCATCCATGACTTTAACCCCGATATCCGCTACAACGCAAAGGACGATGACCCCATCGCACTCAAACGTAAGGTGATTCGTGGTGGCAGCTGGAAAGACGTTAGCTTCTACCTCCAGAACGGTACCCGTACCTACGAATATCAGGACACCACCAAGTCTTACGTAGGTTTCCGTAACGTAATGTCTTACACCGGCCGCTCGATCAACGATTTCTAGACATCGTTTAGGCATCTCTGAGCAACAGACTCAAAATAAAACGGTCATTCCCTGATGCTTCAGGGAATGACCGTTTTATTTATAGCAAAGCCCTTACCTCTTTTTGCACCTGCGGCCGCGCCCTAACAAATTAAGATATATATAACCTATCTTGCGCTACCAAAAACAGCCAATGGTCGTTTTAAAGGGGCCAAACCAATCAACACTATGTTTAAGCAAACACTCCTGTTATTCTCTCTTCTCTTCACCTTGTCACTCGGGGCTCAGAAAACTTTCCCTACGCCGGACCTGGTAACGATTGATCGCCAGCCGGTGGCCTTGTCCGATTACGTAGGCAACGGAAAGCCAACAATTGTTGCGGTATGGGCAACCTGGTGCCAGCCCTGCCACATGGAGCTGGACCACATGAAAAGCTACCTCAGTAAATGGGAAAACGAATACGGTGCCCAGGTACTTGCCATCAGCGTAGACAAACGCCACATGGTAAACAGAATCAAGCCGCTGGTAAGCCGCAAAGGCTGGAAGTATAACATCCTCGTTGATACCGACGGTAAGCTACAAGCCAAACTAGGCTTCCGCAGCATCCCCCAGATGTACGTGCTTGATGGGGCAGGGAAAATCGTTAAATCCTTTACCGGCTACCAGAGCGGGCGGGAGGTTCAGGTGGAACGCCTCATCAAAAAACTAGCTAAATAGTTGGGGGCAACACCGCTTCTTGTTGAAAATAAAAAACAGGCTTTCTCGCGCAGCGAGAAAGCCTGTTTTTTATTTTCAACAAGAAGCGGTGTTAATTATACGTCGACCTCGAAGGTGAGTTTTACGTTGACGCGGAACTTGTCCACCTTGCCATCTTTAACGGTAGCAGATTGCTCGTTGATGTAGACGGAGCGGATGTGGCGAACGGACTTAGAGGTGTTCTCTACGGCGTTCTTAATGGCGTCTTCGTAGCTTTTGTCGCTTTCGCTGAGGACTTCGATTACTTTCAGGACTTTGCCCATGGTATAAGGATTTGTGGGCGATGGTTTAGCCAGCACCCGGGTTCATTTTTTAAAAACGCCTACCAGCACCAGCTTGTGCGGTTTGGAGTTTTTTGTTTCAAGACGGAGGTCAAGTACGCTATCGGAAGGAGAAGTGTACTGAAGAAGGGGAAAGGGTTGGGAGCGTTCTGTCTCGGCAATAATTTCTCCGTTCTCGTTCGCTAAATATAGGTTAATTTCTGAAGGTTTCAGCCCTGCTGCGGCAAAAAATATTTGACCGGCTAAGGCATGAATTCCGCTCAGGCTTACCCCGCTTTGCTTCCGTAGGGAATAACCGAACAGGCACCATTCACCTGCTTGCTGTTGCCAACGCGCACCGGTCTCGGGCGAGGTGAGCTCCGCCGCCGCCGCAAAAAAGCCAGTTGAAACACTACGGTATTCTTGCTCAGAGACCTGGCTGCCACTCCGCCGGAGCAAACTGAGGGCGACGAAACTCTCCGGAGCGTCTCCGGCGGCCAGGTGAAGCTGAAGCTGGTAGGTGCCACTTGCGGAAGGTTTGAATTCAATGACCGGAGTTCCGTCTTGTTCCAGGTCCTCCGCTAAGAGCTTACCGGTTGTGTCGCGTAGGTAAAGGTCTACGTCTGCCTGTTCGGTTGGTCCAGAGGCGAGAAACACGTAGTCCGCATCCTTGCGTAGCGTAACGTTAAGGCTGATGGTTTGCCCAACGGTAAGTTGAGCGGCAGCAAGGTTGAGCCCCGGCCGCCATTCCAGACCGGAAAGCGCGGTCATTAGGTTGCCTTTTTCAAATGCAATGTTCAGGGCTTTTGCGGGGCTGTCGGGTATTGCCTGCGCGGTCATTTCAGCGCATGAAAACAAAGTGAGTAGCAAAGTAAGGTATAAGTAAGGCATCGGTATCGCCCAAGGTACGCCGTTTTTCAGATGGGCAGGTTATTGTTGCGCGAACCCTTATTGTTGCGCGAACCCTAAATACTCAGTTGGTCAAGAATGATCTGCGTAGTACGCAGCCCCGCACCTGCGCTCTTAGCACATAGCTCTCGTTGGGCTTGCTCTGCTTTTTCGCCCGGAGGCGGTTCAATGGCCGCCAATAATGCTTCTGCGGAGTTGATGCTGACTGCGCCCCCCAGCCTTACTGCCTCTATCGCTTCCGGAAACTTATGGTAACGCGGGCCAAAGACGACGGGCAGCCCGTAAGCCATCGGCTCCAGCGTATTGTGCAGCCCGGTCTTGAACGCGCCACCGATGTAGGCAACATCTCCGTAGCGGTAAGCCCGGCTCAGTATACCGATGGTGTCAAGGATCAGGACGCGAGATTTCAGGATGCTTTCCGACGTCGCTTTTGTATAACGAACGGCACCGAAGGCCTCCGTCCAGTCCGCAAGCTCCTTTTCATGGAGTTGATGTGGAGCAAGAACAAGGCGGTAGTTTGCGGGAAGTTGGAGCCATATTTTCTGCCAGCAGGCAACGTCTTGGGGCCAGACCGAACCAGCAACTATGTTCAGGTGGTTGCCTTCGGTAAAGCTTTCCAGTAGTTCGTCTTTGAAGGGCGTTGCGGCGAGTTGCAGGGTGCGGTCCATGCGCGGATCACCGGCTACGGTTACCCGTTTCGGGGTGATTTTTCCGGGTCCGGTGAGCAGGTCCTGATCGCCTTCGGTTTGCACGATGATGGCGGTGAAGAAGCCAAGCATACGCCGCCACCAGCCGCCCCAGGGTTTGAAAAACGGTTGGGAAGCCCTAAAGCTGGCGGCGACCAAAAAAGTTGGAACGCCCGCTTGGTGTAACGCCCGGAGGTGGAAAAACCAGAACTCATACTTGACGAAGATGGCGACATCCGGCTTCACGTCCACGATCCACCTGGCGGCGCGTTTTGGCCCGTCGGCGGGGAGGTAGGCGACGTGGTCCGCCAGCGGCTCGTTTTTGCAGCGTTCGTATCCGCTCGGGCTGTAAAAGGTGAGTAGTACCTTCCAATTAGGGCGAGCTTTGCGAAATTCTTCCAGTACGGGCCTGCCTTGCTCAAATTCTCCGAGGCTTGCGCAGTGCATCCAGAGCAGCTGCTGTTCTTTTGGGCGCGGACGCAGGTGCAGGGGGAGGTTAGAAGAAGCAGGCTCCTTACGGCCCTCTACCCAAAGCTTAGCCTGCTTTACTCTCAATACCGCCACCAGCCGGATGGCGAGGTGGTAGGCGGAAACCGCGATGTAGTACAGGAGGGTCAAAGAGGCAGGGGTTAGGGAACTAGGAACTAGGAACTAGAAATCCGTTACTACTTATAAAAGATCTCCCGCCCTTCACCAAAGTAGAGGGGGATGATGAGGCCTGCTTTAGCGCCGAGCACGATGTCCGTCCGGCCATCAGTAGAGGGCGGAGCGCCGGTTGGGATGTCGAAATTACGGAGTGCTCGGGTAAAGCCAGCCAGTACCTCGGCCCCGATGAAGAAATTCAGGCGCCGATCCAGGGCAAGCTGCTGGTAGCCGACAAACTGGTGAACGGCAAACCCGCCGGTGAGCTGGTCGTAACCGGGCCGCAGGTTGTCCCGCAGCTGAGGAACTATCTGCACCACATCGTCCTGAAAACGGATGCGGTGGAAGAAGTACCCCAGGCTGGTCTTCAGGTGAATGCCCGCCCGCTTATTCTGTCCGAGCGCGAGGGTGTAGCCCGCCGTTGGCCCAACAAAAAGCTGTCGCTGCCGCAGTTGGAGGTCTGCCGGAGAGCGTTGGTTGCCGATGATGAGGCCTTCGCGGGTCCGTAGGCCAGCCAGGACGTCTTCTTTTACGGTGTTTCCAAAACCGTACTGCACCCTGAAGCCAAGCTCTACATTGGCGTTTTTGGGTACCCAGGTTAGGCCGCCGTCAAGAGACCAGCCGCCGCCGAAGCGCTCTTCCAGGTCTCCGGCACTTCTGAAAGGGCCATAACCAAGGTTGATGAGTACCGCACCGTCCAGGTTTTTAGCTCCGGCGAGGCCCTGAGCGTTCAGAGCGGTACCCAGGAGAAAGAGTAGGAGGAAGGGGAGTGTCTTTACCATTAGGCAAAGATAGTAATGTAGTAGTGTAGTGTTGTAGTAATGTAGTTGCTACCGTATTTGGGAGGAAGTATTTTCCGAAGCGGGGAGCCGCACGAGCGAAGCGAGCATCCACGGTACTACATTACTATCCTACCCCATCAGCTTCTCCTTCTGCTTCTGGTATTCTATCTGCGTGAGCACGCCCGCGTCGTGCAGTTCCCGGAGGCGGGTGATCTGTTCGAGTAGATCTGGCCCCGGAGGAGTGGCCGCCTTGGGGTCAATAGCGGTACCGGCCTTGGTGCTGGTGGCGCGGGGTGGCGGCGGAGCGTTGAAGTTTTTGAAGGTTTCTTCTTCGCCGACAATTTTTGAGTCTGTAGCCTTCGGCTCGGAGAGTTCCAACAGGTTGAGCCGGCGGAAGTTGTTGGCGCGGAAGCTGCGGTAAGAAGAGTGCTTGCGCAGCGCCGCGAGCGCGGGGTGCTTCTCGATGCGTTCCGGCTTCGGCAGGCCGAAGGTCACGGAGAGCTCAAGGTGGCGGAGCGCCTCACCGTACTGGCCCAACTGCGCGTAGGAGCAGGCCAGGTTGAAGTGGGTGCCCGCATCGCCCAGGTCGATGATGGAGGCCTCGGAGAAGGCCTCGATGGCCAGGTCGTAATCTCCAGTGCGGTAGTAACGGATGCCTTCAGCCTTCAGGGCTTTGGTGTCGCGCTGGGCGTACGGGGCGGCGATGCCCATTGGGCGATCGTCTTCCAGGGCTTCTTTGTCGTATTTCTGCTGCCATTTCTTTTGCGGAGTGGCCCAGAAGATGATCGCGGTGAAAATCGGGGCTAAAACCATCGTTGCAATTGCTAAACCGAAGAGCATCTCAGCATCATTGTCATTGGCTACATTGTACAAAAAGATAAAGCCAAAAAAACCGGCAAACTGGGAAGCTCCCCGGAACATTTGCCCAAGGTAAAAGCGGTGAACACCAAACATGCCCAGGAAAAAGGCAAAAAATCCTGCAAGAGTTTTATTCAACATGGCGGGGGGTGAAATGAGTGCCTGGTTCGTAAGGTCAGAACTGTAACGATGTAATACTTACCCATAGATACGACGGCGAGCGGAAAAGGATGTATCCGGCGATGATTTTTTTCGACGTTGAGCCGATGCTTACGGACCAACGGCGTCCCTTAACGTACTTTGCACCTGCGGCCGCGCCCAAATGAAACACTTTAATAGTCTGGGAACCCCGGACTATGCGCCGGCCAAAACCTCCTGCCTTTCCCCGGCCAGCTTGCGGAAGAGTTCCTTGGATGCTAAAAAGCGGAGGTACGGAATCAGGCTCTTCAAGTTCGGCAGTTCTTCCGCCGAAGCCTCGGCCAAAGCCGTGCGCATCAGGGCAATCTGCTGCTCCTTCAGTATCGGGTTTCCAGCAGCTTTTTTGAGGACCGCCGCGTTCATCAGCCGGTAGCGCGAAGTCCGGGCGTGCTGGAACACGAGGTCAACCATCAGCCCTCGTTCGGCCAGCCGGTCGAATATTTTCTCGGCAATGTTGAGCACGACGGTGTACACCTTCTCGTAGCGCGAGCGGACGAGCTGCCGCATCCGTTGCTCCAACTCCAGGGGGATCGCGGGCGGGCTGGCCTGCGCCTGGATCCAGGTGTCTAGCTGCAGCAGCGCACACCGCTGCAACCAGGGTTCGTTGCGGCCCAGATAGTCGGACACAAGGTGGAGGAGCGTTGCTTCGTCGGCCGTTTTTACCAACTTTGCCCAGTACGGCCCCAGCATTTGCGGCCAGGTAACCGGCGCGGCGGCGTTGAGGGTGGGGGTGTCCACCTTAGCGTTCATTTCCGCAAGGCTGATCCTTACTCCTTCCGGCTCCTCGTCAATAATTTCAGCGATGAGGTCAAAAAAATGCAGGCTTTCTTCCTGGTTGAACTTCTCTCGCATCGCGGCTCCCGGAGCGGGATGGTTGGTGGATTTCAGGGCAGCAAATGCTTCGCTGGCCAGCGAAGAATGGCGGTCAAGAATGCTGATGATGACCGCGTGGGCTCCCTGGCCACGCAGGCGGGAGACGACCTTCAGGTATTCCCGCAACTGCTCCGGCTCTTTAGCAAAAAACGGATGAAGATCCAGAATGCGCTGGCTGTTTTCCGGGCTGGCAACTTCTCTGACCGCGTTCAGCAGGCCAGTAGAGTAGGGGTGGCGACCGGGCCGTTCCAGCTCGCTGAACAGGTATTCTGAAGCGGAGGAGGTGCCCAGCAGACCGATCAGATGGTATACCTCGCTGCGGTCTTCGGGGGCATCCAGCAGGCTGATTAGCGAGAAAAGCCAGGGCTCCAGCGCGTTGGGGTTGACCTTGCCCTGCTTGAGCAACTTAGCGATCGCCCCGAACCCGCTGTACCGTTTTTTTTGCAGGAAAAGCCCCGGCCGTGCTTCCGGATGGTTTAGCCAGAAGGTTGCCCGTTGCGCGTGCAGCGGCGCTTGCGTGCCTGTTTGGAGCTGTGCCTCCGGATAAGTTTTTCGGAAGGCCCGGCGCAGTAGTTTGTACTCCGGCAGCGCATCGTTTAGCCAGGCGGCGGCTTCCACGCGGTACTTCAGGTTTTCGGCCAGCCGCTGAAAATGCTCGCGGGCGTACTCCCAGCGGTCTCCGTAGGTGATGCGAAATACCATCTCCGGCAACTGGGCGGCCGCGGAGCTTACCCGCAAAACTTCCCCTTCTGCGTTGAGTTCCACTTCAAACCCGGTTGGGCCGAATGCTTTGGTATCGAGGGTGATGGCAGCGGTCATTGAAAATGGAATGTTCTAAACAGTAGTAGAATAGTTGTAAAACCGCCTCGCGACGATTTGGGAGCGCAGCGGTGACTTGTAGCAGCGTAGAAATCTTTCGGTTCCCCCCTTCCCCCTTTACTCCTTTCCCCCTTTACTCCTTCACTTCAATGGGAATGGCCTCGGTAAAGTACTCCGTTTGCAGGCTGGTTTCCAGGGTGGCGGAACTGTCTTTTTGTAGCTGTTGCTTCACGAAGTAGGCGGAGTAGCGGCCGGGTTTTACGTCGGTGATGCTTTCCTTGGGCAGGGTGAGGGTACCGGAGTTGGACGGGCCCTGGAGGAGGATGCGTTTGGGGGTGGAGCGGTCAGCGGGTTCGAGGAAAAAGACGAGGCTCTCCGCGTCCGTCAGGCCGCTGCGCATGGCGGGGATTTTGGCGGTTCTGCTTTTGCGGAGTACGGCAGGGATAGAGTCGGCAAAGGGGGCGCTGAAGCGGATCACCTGGGCGGGTTGCCCGGGGATGCTGAGGTCGATCACGTCGGTAAATTCCGTTTGTTGGCGGCCCCGGTAGTGGCCGGCGCCCATCCCGGTGAGTGGGTTCAGGGTGTTGCCCAGCACGGCGGGGGCGGAGGTTGGCACGGGAGAAACCGTCAGGTTGGCTTCCAGCAATTGCGTACCCTCATCATAGCGGATGTTGCCGATAACTACGGTGGGGTCATTGTTTGCATTTTGGGCGGGGCCGCAGGTGCAAAGAAGGGTTGAAAAGCAAAGGAGTACGGACAGGCGGACGGGAATTATCATTTAGTAGGCTGCGGATGATTTGGGAGGCAAAAGTACGTTTTTTAGCTCGTCGGCCGAGGCGGGCGTTAGCCCTGACTCGTCCGCCGAGCAGAGGGTGACCCTCTTTAGACTGGCTGGTATAGGCTGCTAGTTTCGGCTCCGGCCAGCGAACGAACGCTACACCGCCCAGTCAACCCCCTCCTTCCCGTGCTCCTCCAGGTAGTCATTGGCCAGCTTAAAGTGGTTGTTGCCGAAGAAGCCCCGGTCTGCACTAAAAGGGGAAGGGTGGGGGCTTTCCAGGATGAGGTGCTTACTACCGTCAATCAGTACCGCCTTTTTGCGTGCGAAAGCGCCCCAGAGCATAAAGACAACGTTCTCCCGCTGCTGGCTGATGGCCTTGATGCTGGCGTCGGTAAAGAACTGCCAGCCGGAGCGCTGGTGGCTGCCGGGTTGCTTGTGCTCTACGGTCAGCATGGCGTTGAGGAGGAAGACGCCCTGTTCGGCCCACTTCGTCAGGTCGCCATGCTCGGGGATGGGGAGGCCGAGGCTGGTGTTGAGTTCTTTGTTGATGTTGCGCAGGCTGGGCGGAATGCGTGTACCCTTCGGTACGCTAAAACTGAGACCCATCGCCTGCCCGGGGTTGTGGTAGGGGTCTTGCCCAAGGATGACCACTTTTACCTGGTCAATCGGGGTGGTGTTGTAGGCGTTGAAGATCAGTGGTCCGGGTGGGTAGATGGCTTTGCCGGCGGCTTTTTCGCTCCTCAGGAAATCGGTAAGTAGTTTGAAGTAGGGTTTGCTGAACTCTTCGGTTAGGGCTTCCTTCCAGGAGGGTTCTATTTTTACGTTGGGCATGGGAACAAGGGGGTAAGGGAATGAAGGAATTAAAAGGGTAGAGCGGGGAAATTGTTGTGAGGTGATTTGCCTTCGGCAACAGGTTTTGGGGCGCGCTGCGCGCGGGGGTTATCTCACAGCGTTGAACAGAGTGTGCGCAGAATGTCCGGTTTCCTCCTCTGCTGAACTCTGTGAGATAATGTTGTTTCGCGGAGCGAAAACAAATCTCGCTGCCGGAGGCAGCCCGCTCCAGGTCAGATGCCATTCTCTTCAATCTCCAAAATAGCTGCAACGTGCGCATCCGCAATCATCTGCCGAAACTCATCGGTGAGCATGAGTTCGAGGTCGAAGCGGTTGTTGTAGAAGCCGTTTTCCGTCAGTACGGCGGGCATCCGGGTGGCGCGGAGAACGTAGAACTGGCCGGTGACCTTAGAGCGCAGGTGCCGGTTGACCATGCCCGTCCGCTCAATGAGGTGACGCTGGAAGACGGCCGCCATGTTGCGCCCCTGGGTGGAGCCGTGGTAGTACCAGGTTTCGATGCCGCGGACGCTGTCGTCGGTAAAGTCCTGAAAGGTAGGGGCGGGGCCGGCGTTGCCGTGGATGCTGACGAAGAGTTTGGGCAGGGAAGTACTCAGCCGGTTGGCCCGTTCCACCCGCTCGATGAGGAAGTTACCGACCTGTACTTCGGGGAGAACGTTGAAGTACGCCACCCCGATGCGGTCCAGCTCGGCGAAGATGCGCGCGCTGATGTCCCGGTTAAACTCGTACTCAAACAACTGGCGGCCGTCGGGTAAGACCGGGCTTCTTTTGCCTGCCGTCAACGCTCCGTGCCCATTGTCGATGCACCACATGTAGCGGGCGCGGTATTCGGGTGCGGGTGGGGTGGGGCGGCCGGGGCCGAGGGGGACATCCGGGCGTTCCGCTTCTTCCTCTGGAGGAGGAGCGGGGACGGGGTCAAACTCCGGCCCTTCGGTATCGCGCGGTGGCTCGGCTTCGTGGCTGATGACAACGGGGTCTTCGGAATTGCTCACCTCTCCGGCATCCTGGGGCTCGTTGGGGTCGGCTTTGGAGGGCACAGGCCCGGCTGGTGGCAGAGCTGGTGGCAGGGGCCGGGGCGCGCGTGGCCGCTCGGGCGCGTCGCCGAAAAGCACGGCAAGGATATCGGTGATGGCTTGGAGGAACTCCTTCATTGCGGGGCGTAAGGTAGAGAAATTACGTGGTTTTTCAGACGAGTAAGTTATTGTTGCACGAACCCTTAGAACTACCTCTTTCCCAAAACGTTGAAAACTCCGAAAACCCTCATCTATGCGCTACGCCATTTCCGACATTCACGGTTGTCCCAAAACACTCGCTGCATTAATCGGTGAAATAGGGCTTGAAAAGAAAGACGAGCTCTTCCTGCTCGGAGATTACATAGACCGAGGGCCAGACAGCCAGGGCGTCATCAACCTTGATACGGGAGTAGCAACCTTCATACGAAGCAGGGATTAAGGAATGCCCATTGCAACTAAAGCCCGCCCCTCCTTGTATCCTAAACCAACGTAACAGCCAATAATAACCATGGAAAAAGTGAAGCCCACCGCAATCAACGAGCAGGAAGCCGAAAAACTGGAGCGTATCGCCTTCATCCTCAAGACGGTGGCCCACCCCTTGCGGTTAGGGATCGTTCATCTGCTGGAGCAGCACCCCCGCCTCAACGTTACGGATATTTGCGAAGCACTGGGCTACGAGCAATCGTTGGTCAGTCATCACCTGCAAAATATGAAGCTCAAGGGTATTCTTTCGGTCAAGCGCGATGGCCGCTCGATGATGTACTCCCTGAAAGAGCGGGACGTTAGCCTGATCATCGAGTGTCTCGAAAACTGCCAGTGTAATATGTAAGCCCCCTAACCCCCAGCGGGGGAACCCGGACAGTATCTCCGGTTGTCCGGTTGTTAGTTGTCGGTTGTCCGTTGTCGGATATTCTGCTAACAGACAACCGACAACTGACAACTGACAACGGACAACCGACAACTGATAACCGCCCTGAATGGCCCTTTGGCAATACTTCTTACTTTTCGGAACAGTCCTCCTCGGTGGCGGCATCGCGCAGCTGCTGCGCGGCGCTGAAGACGAGGTGCGCTGGCGGAGTTACCTCCCGCTGCTGTTGTCTTTCAGCGGAGCATACCTACTGGGCATTGCGGCGATGGAGCTGATTCCTTCTGTTTTTGCTGATTCAAAACTGCACTCTGGGGTATGGCTACTGGGCGGGTTCTTTGTTCAGTTGTTGCTGGAGAGTTTGAGCCAGGGCGTTGAGCACGGCCACGTTCATGCGCACAAGCGGGAGTCTTACCGCTACGCCCTGACGGTGATGGTGGGCCTGGGCATCCATGCACTGCTGGAAGGGCTTCCGCTCGGTACGGTTGGCGAGGCTGTTGGCAGCCACGTTGGCCACTCGCACGGGCATTTTGATGAGGGGCATTTGCTCTGGGGGATCATTCTGCATAAGCTTCCGGCGGCCTTTGCCTTGGGCTTATTGCTTCGCTACTCCGGCTATTCTAAAAGGTTTACCTGGTTTTGTTTGCTGATTTTTGCTTCGCTTTCTCCCATCGGAGCGATGCTCGGAGAAATTGTCAGCATCGATCCGGTTTGGCGCAACCGGGTGATGGCGCTGGTGGTCGGGAGTTTTCTCCACATCTCCACTACCATTCTCTTTGAAGCCGACGGCGGGCGGGAGCACGGGATTTCGGCTAAGAAGCTTGCGGTGGTGGTGTTGGGGATGGGGGTGGCTTACTTTACGGCGCATTAGGGCGAGGGGGTGTGGCAATGGCTGACGCGATTATTTTGGCGAGGGGTTGCGGCGG
>CAYWMW010000101.1:0-13791 GCA_964458975.1 uncultured Lewinella sp.
ACTAACCGTCCCGCAGGGACCCAACCATAGTAACCCCGGACGAAGCGAAGCGAAGTCCGGGGAGACACAACCCCAACTAACCGTCCCGCAGGGACCCAACCATAGTAACCCCGGACGAAGCGAAGCGAAGTCCGGGGAGACACAACCCCAACTAACCGTCCCGCAGGGACCCAACCATAGTAACCCCGGACGAAGCGAAGCGAAGGCCGGGGGTTAAGAACCAGCCATGTACAACATCAAAGAAGACCTCCAGAACGAACTCAACGAGATGCGCGAAGCTGGCGTATTCAAGGAAGAACGCGTCATCACCACCCCCCAGGGCGCGGAGATTGACACCGAAAGCACAACTCAGGTACTCAACTTCTGCGCCAACAACTACCTCGGCCTGTCCTCTCATCCCGAACTACTAAAAGCCAGCAAGGCTACTATCGACACCCACGGCTTCGGCCTGTCCTCCGTCCGCTTCATTTGCGGGACGCAGGATATTCACAAAGAACTGGAGCGCAAGACCGCCGAGTTCCTCGGCATGGAAGACTGCATCCTCTACGCCGCTGCGTTTGATGCCAACGGGGGCTTGTTTGAGCCCATCCTCACCAAGGAAGACGCCATCATCTCCGACGCGCTCAACCACGCTTCCATCATCGACGGCATCCGCCTCTGCAAAGCGCAGCGCCACCGCTACGCCCACAACGACATGGCCGCGCTGGAAGAAGAACTGAAGCAGGCCACCGCCAACGGTGCCCGCCGCAAGCTGATCGTTACCGACGGCTCCTTCTCCATGGACGGCACCATCGCCCAGCTCGACAAGATCTGTGACCTCGCCGATAAATACGACGCGATGGTGATGGTGGACGAATGCCACTCTACCGGCTTCATCGGTGAGACCGGTCGGGGCGTTCACGAATACTGCGGCGTGATGGGCCGGGTAGACATCATCACCGGCACCTACGGCAAAGCCCTCGGCGGTGCATCCGGCGGTTTCACCGCGGCCCGCAAGGAGATTGTGGACATGCTGCGCCAGCGGTCCCGCCCCTACCTGTTTTCCAATACCGTTGCGCCCAGCATCGTCGGGGCCTCCATCCGGGCCATCGACATGCTGACGGAGTCTACCGACCTGCGGGATAAGCTGGCCGCCAACACCAAGTACTTCCGCGAAGGCATGACCGCCGCTGGCTTCGACATCATCCCCGGAGACCACCCCATCGTGCCGATTATGCTTTACGAAGCGCCGCTGGCGCAGGAGTTTGCCAGCCGCTTACTTAAGGAGGGAATTTACGTGATTGGCTTCTTTTATCCCGTGGTGCCTAAGGGTAAGGCGCGTATTCGGGTGCAGCTTTCTGCTGGGCATGAAGCCGAGCACCTGGACAAAGCGATTGCTGCTTTTATTAAGGTTGGTAAGGAGCTGGAGGTGGTTAAGTAGTCGTATCGGGAGATAAATAGTATCTCTCGATAGCGTACAAAAAAGAATCGCGGATTTTAGCGGATTACGCGGATCATCACAGATTATCAGGTCGAGAAAATCCGTGTTAATCCGCGTAATCCGCCCTAATCCGCGATTCACCTTTTCATACGAACGAGCTCAGCCGCCGCCCGCCGTCCACTACCCACCGCCCCATCCATATACCCCGGATAGTTCTCCGCCGTCTCCGCCCCGGCCAGGAACAAACGTCCATCTAAATAAGCTTTGCGGAATACAGGATGCCCATTGTGTTGGTGTGGCAGCACGTGCCCGTCGTAAGGCGCGAAGGTGAAGGGTTCCTGCCGCCAGACGCCTTCTTCGTAGGCGAGGTAATCATCCACCACCGCGCCGTAGTACTTGCGGAGTTGGGTCAGGACCATTTCTCGGCGCTCCTTACGGCTTACGGAGTGATAGGTCCCGTTCAGAAAACCCTTCAGGGCGTACCGGCTTTCTTCGATGTTGGTGTGGTCGTACATTTCGGAGACGGGGCCGACGTTGCTGAAGATTGTACCGCCGGGGGCGCCGTCTTTCCGCCAGAACGGTTCGGCGTAGCGCAGGCCGACCTTGATGGATTCGCCCATCCAGGTGTGGGTCTGGCGTGCGATTGCGGTTAATTGATCCGGGAGGACGGGGCTGACGGTGATTTTTGAAACGAACAGGTTGGGCGGCAAGGTAGATACTACCCTTTCAGCTTGGTAAGTGCCTTTGTCGGTGGATACTTCTACGTGGTCGGGGTTGCCCTTGAGCGAGGTTACTTGCTCGTTCAGCCGGACGGAAGTTGAGAGGATTTTGCTGCGGAGTTCCCGGATAAACATCTCGCTTCCGCCAGCGATGCGGTAGCTGGGTTCGTCGTTGTGCGGCAGCTCTACCACCTGAGCGGGGCTAAGGGAACTGGCTTCGTAGATCGCCCGGCCGCCGGTGACCTGGGGGAAGACCCCGATGCCCAACTCCGACAGCAAACCGATCAGGTGCTGGTGTTTTTTGCCCAGCCAGGTGGCGCCTAGTTCTATCGGTGCGCCTTTATCCGTCCGGGAGGTGAGGATGCGGCCACCGACGCGGTTGCGGGCCTCAATCAACAGAAATGGCTTTTTTGCTTTGTGTAGTTCGTGGGCGATGGTCAGACCGGTCAGTCCGGCACCGATGATGATGGTTTGGGTTGTCGTCATGGGAGGGGAACAGTGTGACTTGGTAAAAGGGTTCGAGACATTTCAGCGTTTAGCATTTAGCATAAAGCTCTTAGCCCGTAGCACACTGCTATACATAGCACCGCTTCGCGGTGCAGTTTTTCGTATTGACGGCGCTGCAACCCAAGACTGCGCTGCGCTACGTCTTGGGTTGCTAATGTTAGATCCCTACGGGATAACTGCCTTATCGAATCATGTATAGCAGTACACAGGTTGTAGCCTAAAAGCTATATGCTAAACGCTAAAAACTCACTTAACCCGTAAAGACCATTTATTTACGCCCAAACCTCAAGTTATTCGAGAACCATCACTGCACCTGCGCGCCGTCGCCCTCCTCCTGCGTAGGATAAAACGGCGACCGAATTTCCGCGTCCATTTCCGCCTGCAAGCGCTCGATGAGGGCCTTCATTTTCGCCGTTTTTTCAGGGAATTTCTCCGCAACATTGTACTTTTCAGCGGCGTCTCCTTGCAAATCATAGAGTTCTAAACCGGTGCTTTCGTAGGCATAGCTTCCGCGCTCGCCGTCGTCCGCAACCTGCTTCACAAAGCGGTAACTGTGCGGCACGTGCAGTTTCCAATTGCCCACCCGAACGGCATCTAAATTCCCCGACCGGTAGTAGCAAAACGGCGCTTCATTTGGCGCGGCCGCAGGATGCCGAAAATTGGTAAGGAGTTCGGATACATCCTGACCGTCGAGCTTTGTAGCCGGAAGCTCCGCCCCGCTAAGCGCAGCAAAAGTGGGCAAAACATCCGTCAACGAAGTCGCCCGGTGGCTGATGTTACCGCCCTCAATTTCCGCTGGCCAGCGGGCAATCATGGGCACCCGCATACCGCCTTCGTAGGTCGTCCCCTTGCCCTCCCGGAACGGACCGGCGGAGCCCGCATAGTTGCCGTAGGTGAGCCACGGACCGTTGTCTGAGGTGAAAACCACCAGCGTATTCTCGTCCAGCCCCAGGGTTTTCAGCTCCGCGAGGATCGACCCGACGGAGCCATCAATCTCCTCCACCACATCCGCGTAGAGCCCCTGACGGCTGAGGTCCACGTAAGCATCGCCCACAAAAAGCGGGACGTGCGGCATGGAATGTGCGAGGTACAAAAAGAAAGAGGTATCCTGGTTTTCCCGGATGAACTCAAGGGATTTTTCGGTGTACCAACCCGTCAGCAAAGCCTGGTCCGGGTTGATGGCCACCGTCTTTTCGTTGTCGTAAAGCAGCAGGTCGGGGTAGCCGCGTTCGGGCAGCATATCGTTGCTGTAGGGCAAACCGAAGAAGCTGTCGAAGCCCTGGTTATTTGGCATAGTCTCCTTCCAGTGGCCGAGGTGCCATTTGCCGACCATCCCGGTGGCGTAGCCCGCTGTTTTGAGGACTTCGGGCAGGGTCGTCTCGGCGGGGTTCAGGCCGTATTGCACGTTCTTCGTCCAGGGTACTCCGGGCGGGCCGATCACGTCGGGGATGCCCACCCGGGGCGGGTAGCAGCCCGTCATCAGCGCCGCCCGGCTCGGCGAGCAGGAGGGGAAGGCGTAGAAGTTGGTCATCTTCAGGCCCTCGGTGGCCATGCGGTCCAGGTGCCGCGTATGGATGCGGGTGGAGCCGTAGCAGCTCAGGTCGCCGTAGCCAAGGTCATCCACCATGATGAAGATGAGGTTGGGTGGGCCTTGGGTTTTGTCCGGTAGTACAGCAGGGTCACCGCAGGCACTGACGGTGAACAGAAGGATGCAAAACGTGAACAGGCGGCTAAAATGAGGCATCAAGAATTTAGTTGGTGAAACGATTTAAAACCGGAGGGGTTAATATTACGACTTTATCGTCGGTTGTCGGTTGTTCGTTATCCGTACACAACCGACAACGGACAACCGCCAACCGACAACCGCCATGCTACTAGAAACCCGAGCCATCATCCTGCGCGCCATCAAATACGGCGATTCCAGTCTGATCCTGGAGACCTACACCGAGGCGAAGGGCATCCGCAAGTACATCGTTGGGGGCGTCCGCAAGGCGCGGAGCCGTACGCCCGCCAGCCTCGTCCAACCGATGAACCTCGTAGACCTAATCGCCTACGAGCGCGAGGGCAAAGACATGACCCGGCTAAAGGACGTCCGCCCCGCCCACGTCTACACCCGCTTGCCGTTTGACGTGTACCGTGGCACGGTCGGCCTCTTCATGCTGGAGGTTACCCGCAACTCCATCAAAGAAGCCGAAGAAAACCCCGCCCTGTTCAACTTCCTCTTCGAAGCCTTCCGCCTGTTGGATACTACCGACGGCCCGATCGCCCATTTCCACCTCCACTTCCTTTTGGAATTAACCGCCCACCTCGGCATGCTCCCGGCTGGCAGGTGGACCGAAGCGACGCCGCTGTTCGACCTCAAAGAAGGCTCCTTCACCGGAGACCACCCCGGCCACCCCGAATACCTGGACGAAGAGCAGGCCGCCCTCATGTTTACCCTCCTCCACGCCCGGCACGACGAACTCGGCAGCATCACCTCCTCCCGGCAGCAACGCAACCAGTTGCTCGTGGAGCTGGTACGTTATTTCCGTTACCACATTGAAGGGATGCGGGAGATTAATTCTTTGAAGGTTTTGCGGGAGGTGATGGGGTGAGGAATTGAACTCGTTTAGGAACGCCAAATCAAATTATCGCCTTTGGGAAGGCCAACTTAAAAAATTAGGGGACCAAACGCGACAACCTGGTTTTTACCTGTAAGTAGAGGCATTTAAGCTATAGTATGAAAAGTCGTCCGCAAATACGGACAATGTTTTTTTAAAAATAATAGCCCACTCATGAACCAAAGAACATAAATTTAAGTTAGGCCCACGATTCAATAGGAAAACCCCAAAACGCAACCACATGCAAACTTATATTCCGAATCAACACCACTAGAGGTGTTCGCCTAGATTAAACCATAAAAGTTTTAAATACAGTAACCCAGCATGGCTGGGTATGGTGTTCTAATGTACTTACTATGCTCCCACCTCCACAAGTTACGCACCGGGTATCTCCGTTCGTAATGCTCATCACGGCTGTTTTTATTCTCCTCGGCGTCTTCGCCGCAGGGTTCGTGGCGAGGTGTGAGCCATTTTTGGTACTGGGCTTGATGCTCCTTATCGGTCTTCCCCACGGAGCAACCGATCATGGCTTGTTTTTACAGTTACAAGGCAAAAAACAAACAAGCAAAAAAAACAACTTCTACCTTATCTACCTGGGCATCATCGGTCTCTACGCAGCTGTTTGGTATGTCTTTCCAGTAGTGGCATTCGCTATATTCATGTTGCTTTCTGTGTATCATTTCGGGCAGTCCAACTGGGTTGACGTTAAGTACAAAAGCAGGTTATCAGCTACTATGCACTATTTGCTGTGGGGTTCGGGTATTTTACTGACGCCTATACTCTTGCACAGCCCGGAGGCCATCATGATTGTACACTCCATGACCGGAACCGAGCTTAGTGCCCTGCCCTACGATAGTGTTTTGCTGATCATCGGAACCATAGCCGTTGTAAATGGCATAAGCATCCTCTGGCTGACAGGTACTAAAATGCTGGATAAAAGCCGGGCACTTCAGGAAGTGATTGCTTACGCCTTATTAACCGGTGTATTTTTCACCAACAGTCTCCTCCTGGGCTTTACCGTATACTTCGTTTTCTGGCATTCCCTCACTTCCGCCCACGATCAATTCCTGTTCTTTAAACGACGTCTTTCCCCCCAACTACGCAGACAGCTCTTCGGTGAAGTTGTGATGACCGTAGTTGGTGCCTTGGTCTTCTGCCTCATCGTATGGTTTGGCCCAGGCCCGGAAGCCGCCCTGCAACCAGCCATCATCGGTGGAGTATTCATCATGATTTCGCTACTCACCATGCCACACATGCTACTGGTAGAGCAACTGTATGCCAGTTGGTCTCCGGTGGCAAATAGCCCCGAAAACCAAGCTGTAATACGAGCAGGTAAGACAAATAAAGTTAACCAAATTCCTTCACGGCCAAATACTTCCTCATTCGTGAGCGAAGGTGCGGCTCTTACTCATTAAATGCGTTTTACTATGGATCTATTACCAGCCATTCCATCCTTCTTTCTTGCCAGTATACAATCTGGTGATTACGTTGGCTTCACCTTTTTCATCGGCTCCATGGCCATGATGGCCGCAACCGTTTTCTTCTTCTTCCAGACGACACAGGTAGAAGGGAAATGGCGCGACAGTATGCTAATTGCGGGCCTCATTACCTTCATCGCAGCCGTTCACTACTTTTACATGCGAGACTTTTGGGCGGAGACGGGTACGTCCCCGACTGAGTTCCGGTACATCGACTGGATCCTTACCGTTCCGCTGATGTGTGTAGAGTTTTACCTCATTCTCCGTGCCGTAGGTGCCAAGCAGGGTCTGCTCTGGAAGATGGTCTTCTATTCATTGTGGATGCTGATTGCCGGTTACCTCGGTGAGACGGTATTCCGGGAGTCTTCCGCGCTTTGGGGTGCTATTTCTACCCTCGGCTACATAGGTATCATCTACGAAGTGTGGTTCGGGTCAGCGAAGAAACTCGCACAAAGTGCAAACGACCCCAAGCTTCTCGGAGCCATCAAGGCACTTGGTTGGTTCCTGCTCGTAGGTTGGGCAATCTACCCTATCGGTTACATGGCCATCCCTGGCGGTCTGCTTGACGGAGTCCTTTCTCTGGAAGCGCTTGACCTCTTCTACAACATCGGTGACGCCATCAACAAGATTGGCTTCGGACTGGTAATCTATGCGCTCGCCGTTTCAAAGTCGGGCCCAGACAATTACGCAACAAGCTAGTGGGCTGTTTCAGAAGTTTGTTGCGTTAAGTCGAAGAGATCATGGTGCTGGTTCAGCTTTAAATTGGCAAGCATAGCCATCGCTACGTGAAGGCAATTTAAAATTGAACCAGCGCCATGAGATCAAGACTTGGGCTTAACGAAACTTCTGAAACGATCCACTAGTATCCTACGTGTACTACCTAAGAATCTTTTTAGCCTGCGGCACCTTCTCAATAGAGATGGTGCCGCTTTTTTTATCGCTATGAATGGCGCTACGGTTGGCTCACCTCTTGAGTTGGGAGTCGGGAGTCGCTTCCGCAAGTACCCCGCCCGCTGCGCTACGCTTGGCTCACCTTAAGTTGAACCAATAAGTATATGGATCGAGCTCCAACTTGCGGAGCTCTATAAATCTATCCCACCATAAATCTATCACCACGCAGTAGCAGCGAAGTTAATCTACTTTACCTTTGCCCCATGCGCCAACCCAACCCCCGCACCCTTGCTTTCATCTTCCTCGCCATCGCCGCCATCATCGGAGGGTCGATGTACTGGCGTACGCAGCAGGAGGAACTATGGGGCTACGCACCCTTTTTGCTGTACATCTTCCTGTTCAGCGCCTACTTTTTGCTGTGCAACCATCCGCGTAAGGGAGGGCCTAAGCCGGGGTTTCAGCTCCCAATTTATACGGGTGTGCTGCTGGGTATTGGCTTTGTGGGAGACGTTGGCCTGTTCCCGCTGCTCTTCGTTGGCTTTGTGCCGATGTTCATCCTTTACCGGAAGTTACAAGAACGGGAGGCGGGCTACGGAGAAGTTTTCCACCACGGCTTCGCAGCCTTTTTGCTCTTCAACATTTTCACGACTTACTGGGTCACCAACACCGGTTTTGGGGCAGGCTTCTTCGCCATGATGGCCAACAGTGTTCTGATGTGTTTGCCGTGGCTGGCTTTTTACTGGACGGGGCGCAAGTCTCCCCGCATCGCCTTCCTGGCCTTCGCCGCCTGCTGGATCGCCTTCGAGCACCTGCACTACAACTGGGGGCTCAACTGGCCGTGGCTCACGCTGGGCAACGGGCTGGCGAACTGGCCGAGCCTCATCCAGTGGTACGAGGTCACGGGCGTACTTGGCGGCTCGGCCTGGATATTGGGGTGCAATTACCTGGCCTTTAAAACCTTCTTTGCACCCGCTGCCGAGCCCAAAAAAACACCTGGCTTGGTCAAAATACTACCATTTGCCGCACTTTTCCTGCTGCCCATCGCGGGGTCTTTGGTGCGCTACTACACCTACACCGCACCCGATGCCGGGGCGATCACCGTGGGTGCCATCCAGCCCAATTTCGAGCCCCACTACGAGAAATTCGCGGTGGGCGGAGAACCGGCCGTGATCGATACTTTCGTACGCCTCAGCAAAGCGGCCCTGGCCGACGGACCGCTGGATTACCTCGTTTTCCCGGAAACCAGCTTCAGCAATTTTGAGCAAGATCGCCCGCTGCGGAACGGCCCGATGCGCATCCTTCAGGGCGAGTTGGCCGGCAAAAACCTCGGTTACCTCGTCACTGGTTATTCGGGTTACCACGCCTTTCAGGCCGGCGAACCGCTCACCGATGCCGTCCGGGTTCTTGACCGGGGCAACGGCACCGAATTCCGCTACGAAGCCCTCAACGCCGCCCTCCAACTCGACCTTGAGGACCGATCAGTGCAGCACTACCGCAAGGGCGTTTTTGTGCCCGGTGCCGAGTCTTTCCCCTTCCGCAAAGTGCTGTTTTTCCTGGAGCCCCTCGTCTCCAGCCTCGGCGGATCGGTTGCGGGCCTCGGCGTTCAGGAAAAACGCACGCCTTTCGTCTCGCCCAAGGCAAAAATTGCGCCGGTGATCTGCTACGAATCCGTCTTCGGGGAGTACTTCACCGACTACATCCGCGAGGGTGCACAGGCCATTTTCGTGATGACCAACGACGGCTGGTGGGCCAACACGGCGGGCCACCGGCAGCACCTCTACTACAGCAGCCTGCGCGCCATCGAAACCCGCCGGGCGGTTGTCCGCTCGGCCAACGTCGGGGCCTGCGCCTTCATCGATCAGCGGGGCAAAATCCTCAACAGAACTTACTATAACGAAGCCGGTTTCCTGCGCGGAACGATGCAACTCAACGACGCCATCACGCCCTACGTCCGCTTCGGAGACATGGTTTCGCGGATCGCGCTGCTGCTGGCGGGGATGGTTTTGCTTAGTAATTTGGCGAGGAGTTTGCGAGGCGGGACAGATAAGCGATAAGCAATATTTGATATTTGATATGCGATTTTGGCATCTGTTACGTTGAACTTCCAATTGAGGAAACAAGAGGGTCGTCATTTCGAGCAGGCTCCAACGTTAAGCCATAATCTGTAGTAAAATCACCTTACTTTGAAGCATCATCATCGATATGTCACCCCTCTCCCCTTCGGAAAGGGGCCGGGGGTGAGGCTCCTTGAGCCGCTTCATGCCTACGTGATGCTGCTGGCAAGCTATCCTAAAAAATACGCATCGCTTCAGTTTTTCCTGCTTTTCTGGGCGCTGTCGCAGGTGCAAACAACGGTTTCCGGGCAAAGCTCCCTGGCCCTGAACATCGTCGCTACTGACTTCGAGTGGAAAGACAACCCTAAAACCTTCCCCGACTCCGCCGCCATCGTTAGCTACCTCCAGGATTGGATCGCCCAGGCCCAGGCCAAGGCCCACTGGGAAGCCTCCGTAGACAGCCTTTACCGTACCGACCCGACCACCTTCACCGCCGTTTTACACCGGGGCAAAGCCTACGCCTGGGCCGGCCTCACCCCGCCGGAAGACGAAGACATCCAGCGCTGGCTGCGCCGCTCCGGCTTCCGCGCCCGTCGCTTCGCGGCTGGCCGGCCCCTGCAACCGGAAGCCTGGAATGGTATTCGGGACAGCACCCTCGTCCGCGCCGCCGACGCGGGCTACCCCTTCGCCGCCATCGGCCTGGAAGACATCGAACTGAGCGAAGCCGGAGCACTCTCCGCAAGCATCGCCCTGAACACTGGTCCGCTTGTCCGCATCGGTGAGGTGCGGGCACCGGAGGATGTCCGCGTTAGGCCCGCTTTTTTGCAACGTTACCTCGGTTTGCAGGAGGGCGAAGTCTACCGGGGCCAGCGTGTGCGTCGGATGGCCTCCAGCCTCCGCCAACTCCCTTATTTGACGATGAAAGGGAACCCCCGCATCAGCTTTCAGGACAGCCTCGCCTTCTTCGACCTGCCGCTGGAAAAGCGTGCGGCCAGCCGCTTCGACTTCGTCATCGGGGTGCTACCCAACTCCGCCCAGACCGGCAAACTGCTCATCACCGGCGAGCTCAACGGGGAGCTACAAAACGGCTTCGGCCAGGGCGAACGCATCGCCGTTCGCTTCGAGCAACTCCGGCCGCAGACCCAGGAGCTGGAGCTGGGCCTCGAATACCCCTTCCTCTTCGGCCTGCCCTTCGGCTTCGAGGGCTCGTTGGACCTTTACCGCCGCGACACCTCCTTCCTCAACCTCAACTGGAAGCTCGCCGCTACCTACCTCCGCGAAGGCAACGACCGCCTCTCCGCCTTCTGGGAAAACCGACGGACCATCGTGCCCGGCCAGGACCTCAGCCAGGAGCCGGTGAACGGGAACCTGCCCGACACCCTCGGCGTGGTCCGTTCCTTCTTCGGCCTCCAGGCTCGCCGCAAACGGACTGACCGCCGCTTCAGCGCCCGCCGGGGGTATACCCTCGACATCAGTGCCGCAGCGGGCTTCCGCCGCCTGCCCGCCATCGCTGGTCTCGACCCCGACGAAAGGACTTCCGCCCAAGCCCAACTCCAGGCCGCCGCCGAGCTTTACCTAGACCCTATTTCCGGGACGGTCCTCTATTTCCGCCTCAAAGGAGCGGGTATTTTCAGCGGCGAAGACCTGCTGCCCAACGAACAGTTCCGCATCGGCGGCGCAAGGATCCTGCGCGGTTTCGATGAGCAATCCGTCTTCGCGCGCGACTACGCCGTGCTCACCACCGAGTTTCGTCTCCTACTCGGCGGCAATGCCTTCCTCTACGGCTTCCTCGACGCGGCCCGCGTTAATTCCCGCGATAAGCGAAGACCTGATTTGCCGATTGACTATCCGCTCGGCTTCGGTGCCGGCATTAATGTGGATACGCGGGCGGGGGTGTTTGGGCTTAGCCTGGCGTTGGGGAAAAGTAATGGGATACCGTTGCAGTTGGATGCACCTAAGGTGCATTTGGGGTATGTTAGTGTGTTTTAGCGGCAGGCTGTTCCGGTTTTGGACTCGTGGTTACTCACTGGTTTACGCTTAGGGTGATTCGCGATGGGTAGACCTCGGCTTTCGCTACCACAGCGTCCCCAGTCCCGGAGGGACGCCTAGCCCAGCGAGGGGTGGAGCAAGCGGCGTTAGCCGCTCAGCGCAACCCCTCGACCACAGCAGTGTTAGCCCCACAGCGCAACCCCTAAGCCTCCGCCTTAGCCCCAACCTCTTGTTTGGGCGAAGCAGGAGTAGCCGAAGCTTTCCGGACAGCCGCCGCCAGCTCCGGGAGCCAGTTGATGTCTTTTTCCAGGCCGTTACCGACCACGATCATATCCGCACCGGCTTCCAGGGATTCTGCGGCGCGGGCGGCCGTCCGGATGCCGCCACCGATGACAATCGGCAGGTCTACCTCGCGGCGTACCGCCTTGATTATCTTACCGGAGACTGGGTTGAGGGCACCGCTTCCCGCATCCATATAGATCATCTTCAGGCCCAGTTGCTCGCCCGCCAGCGCCGTAGCCGCGGCAATGGAGGGTTTATCCGCCGGGATGGGCGTGGTGTTACTCATATAGGAGACCGAGGTTGGGCGGCCACCGTCAATGAGCATGTAGCCGGTAGCGATGGTTTCCAGGTCCATCCGCTTGAGCTTACCCGCCACCTGAACGTGGCGGCCGATAAGCATATCCGGATTGCGGCCCGAGATCAGGGCCAGGAGGAAAAGGGCATCGGCCTGCTCATCCAATTGATTGACCGAACCGGGGAAAAGAATGATCGGAGTAGACTTGGCGCTGGCCTTCAGTAACTTCAGGTAATATTCTGATTGCGGCGCGTTGACCAAACTCCCGCCCCACAAGAAAACATCCACCTCTCCCTTATTGGCGTGTACGGCCAACTGTTGCAGATTGTCCTGTCGGGCTTTATCCGGGTCGATGAGCACGGCCAGTAATTTCTTGCCGGCGGCCCGGGCGTTGGTCAGGATGGGGTATACCATAGATGGCGGGTAAATCTGCTTGTGTCGGCACAAGGTACGGACAAAATCGGGCTTAGGAACGCCTTGAAACAACAAAGACCTCATACCTGATGGTACGAAGTCTTTGTAAATGTGCCCAGAACAGGAGTCGAACCTGCACGTCCGTAATGGACACCAGCCCCTCAAGCTGGCGTGTCTACCAATTCCACCATCTGGGCGAAGTGTGGGGAATGATTCTTGTTTAAATCTCGAAGCTCAGCTCGCCTTGCTCGCCTTTGCTTCGAGATTTAAACAAGAATCATTCCCCCGGAGCGAGCGCAAAAGTAATACGCTTGTTTTAACTGAACAAGCATTTTAGGAAAAATAGTTGCAGATTTAAAAATAGTTTCAGGTTAAACTTTATCGTTGCTAAAGTATTTAATGTATGTACATCAATTAAATTGAACTATGCAGACCATTCTTCACAAAGCAGCAAGCCGCGGCCTGGCCAATCATGGCTGGCTTAAGAGTAACCACACCTTCAGCTTTGCCAACTATTACAACCCTGAGCGGATGAACTTCGGTGTGCTGCGGGTACTGAACGATGATTACGTAGCTCCCGGTCGGGGCTTCGGTAAGCACCCGCACGACAATATGGAGATCATCTCCATTCCGTTGTCCGGAGACCTAAAGCATCAGGACTCGATGGGCAACGAGACCGTCATCCGCCAGGGAGATGTCCAGGCCATGAGTGCCGGTACCGGAGTTGCCCACAGCGAGATGAACGCGAGTGCTGATGAGCCGGTAGAGTTTCTCCAGATCTGGGTACTTACCAAGAGCCGCAACATCGCTCCGAGCTACAGCCAGATCACGCTGGAGCCGGAAGCCCTGGTTAACCAACTCGACCAGGTAGTCTCCCCAAATTCAGACGACCGGGGCGTAACGATCAATCAAGACGCATGGTTCCACCTCGGCAACCTCGCTGCCGGTACCGAACTGGATTACGACTTTAAAAAACCAGGCAACGGCGTGTACGCTTTCATCCTCGAAGGCGACGTCACCATTTCCGGCCAGGCACTGAACAAGCGGGACGGCTTCGGCGTATGGGATACCGACGCGATCTCCATTACCGCAACAACGGATGCTAAGGTGCTCCTTATGGAAGTACCGATGAAGTAAGGGGG
>CAYWMW010000102.1:0-13668 GCA_964458975.1 uncultured Lewinella sp.
AGGGACTTGTAAAAACGCTTCGCGTTTTAGCGTAAAGATCGCTTAATCAGTGTCAATATTTAGCGGTTTACATTTTGACACCATCCGCCCCTTACGCCTTCAAGCGCCGCTCCCAACTTCCAACAATTTCCTCAAACACCGTCTGCAAAGGTTTGGTGATGCCCCATTCGGGGTAATGCGCCATCATTTTGCTGAGGTCGGAGATGTAGCAGATGTGGTCTCCCTCCCGGTTTTTCTCGGAATAGGTGTAGTTCATCGGCTTGCCGGTAATGCCGGCTACCCGGTCGAAAGCTTCCAGGATGGAGGTGGAGTTGTCTCGCCCACCGCCGATGTTGTAGACCTCCCCGCAGCGGGGAGCCTTGAAGAACTCCTCGATGAAGCGCGCCACGTCGTAGGAGTGAATGTTGTCACGCACCTGTTTGCCCTTATAGCCAAAGACCGTGTACTCCCCGCCCGTTACGTTGACCCGGATGAGGTAACTCAGGAAACCGTGCAATTCTACGCCCGAATGGTTGGGGCCGGTGAGGCAGCCGCCGCGCAGGGCGCAGGTCGGCATATCGAAGTAGCGGCCGTATTCCTGCACCATCACGTCGGAAGCGACCTTGGAGGCTCCGAAGAGAGAGTGCTTAGACTGATCGATGGTGAAGGTTTCCTTGATGCCGTTGTGGTAAGCGGCGTCGCCGTAGTCCCAGCGGGTCTCTGTTTCTGTGAGGTTGAGCCGGTTGGGGGCATCGCCGTACACCTTGTTCGTGCTCATGTGCGCAAACGGGCTGGCGGTGCAAAACTGGCGGGCGGCCTCCAGTAGGTTGAGGGTACCTACGGCGTTGACGTCGAAATCATCGAAGGGGCGCGAAGCGGCCAGGTCGTGGGAGGGTTGGGCGGCCGTGTGGGCGATGTGCGTTGGGCGTAATTCCTCGAATAGGTCCAGGACGCCCTGGCGGTTCCGGATGTCCAGCTCAATGTGTTCAAAATTTTCACACTGCGCCAGCAACTGGCCCTGGTTCCAGCGGGTATCTCCTTTGGGGCCGAAGAAGTCTGCCCGCATATTATTGTCGATGCCGTAGACCTTCCAGCCGAGGGCGTTGAAATGACGGACGACTTCGGAGCCGATGAGACCGGAGGAGCCGGTGACCAATAGCTTATTCATAGTTTTTGCCTTGAGTTACGACGGAACTTCCGCCCTGGTTTTGTTTGCGAATTAACGGGATTATGAGTTCGGCGTGATGCGAAAGTTCACCCTGCTACTGAAGGCGACTTCCAGGCACCGGGCCGGGCGTAATTCGTTCCAGCCAATTGCCCTTTCGTAGGGTACAATTTTTGCTTCACCGGTGCTCCAGCTGATGTTCAAGCCAGCCACAGAGCACCCCTCGGCGGTAAGGTTGGGGTTCAGGCTTTCGTGGAAGTGAAAGCGAGCGGTCCCCGTTTCCGCTGGCGTGAGTTCATCGGTGATGGTGAGCCCCGTTGCGGCCAGGCCGAAGGTACGCCGGTGGGTGTTTCCGTAGCCGTTGTGGCTGGCGGTCAGGGTGTTTTTTGTTTCTTGTTCTAATGTTGTGACGGCCCGGCGACCTACCCGAAAGCCTCCCCATACGTCGGAGGAGTTGCGTTCGGCGACGGTGACCGTGTTGTGCGCGCGGGTGGAGCGCTCCCAGGCGCGGCGTTCGTTTTTTTCGTAGGTACTGATGGCGGCGTCCACAATAATCGGCTGGCCGTTGAGGTGCAGCTCGAAGTTCAGGTTGTCGGCGTGGGCGTGGCCGGGGATGTCGTTCGGGCCGATGGCCGCAGCGTCGATCCAGAGGTCATAGAGCCCGGTAGACCAACGGCGATAGCCACAGGCATTGAGATGGACGGGGCTCGGTTCCAGTTTGAGTTGGGCGGCGCGTTTCAGTACGGCTGGTACGGTGGGGGCAATGCCTTCGGTGCCGTCGTTGAACTGGGCGTAGCGGCCATCTTTGGTAGCAAAAGCGATGATCCAGCCGAGTTGTCTGGAGAGGCTCTGCCCGAGGGTGGTCGTTATTTTTGGAGGGTCAGCGGGGCGCCGGGGCGCTGGTGCAGGGCTGGTTTTGAGGCATTGGTAAACGGTCAGCATCCGATCCAGGAGGATGATGTGGTACATGGGGCTGAGTTCATAGTGTGCTCCGTCGGGGAGGTACTGGTCTTTTAGTTCCGTAACGAGCAGGCGGGTGGCCCGTTGGTGGCCTTTACCGTCGCCCAGATAGTAGGAAGACAGGGTGAGGGCCAGGGCGTTTTCCAGCAGGTGGTTGGCCCCGAGGTGGTATTCCAGCTTGGTCCAGAGTGCTTCGTACTGCCGGTGCAGGGAGGCGGTGATCGCCTTTCCGGGTTCCTGACCGTTGCGGATGAAAAAAGCGATCCAGCTTACCAGTCTGAGGCTTAGCGGGTAGGGTTCCCAGCCGTCTTTGTGCGATGCCTCTTTGGTAATCCAGGCCTTGATGAGGGGTAGCCCCTGGGCTAAAGACATCGTTGAGAGAAACTCGAAGTAGTTGAGGTTGTAGGTCCAGAGTTTGCCGTTGGCGGCGTAGTTCCAGTCGATGTTGTTGAGGGAGGAGAAGCGGACCTCACGGTTTAGGAAGTTGAAGTTTACGGGTTCTGCCCCTTGCTCTTTTACCTTTTTTTGCACCTGCGTTTGCGCCGCCTTATTTGCCGTCAGCTTTCCCGTAGCCCGGTAGTACAGCTGGTAAGCGACCTGCCGGGGGCGGAGGTAACGCAGGGTGTGAAAGAGGCGAAATAACTTAGCGATGGCTCATTTTTTATTGGTGCCACAAAGGTACCAAAACAAGACCGCCCTCCTTCTGGGATCAGAAAGGAAGGCGGCTCGTAGCTGCGCAACAATGCGCATTTATGTTCAAGTGCTAGTTCATCTTTACCAAACGCCGCGTAGCCACCTGCTCACCGTTGATGATTTGCATGCTGTAGGTGCCGTTGGGCAGGCCGTTCATTGGGAAGCGGAAGATACCGGAGGCATTCGTCCGGCGTTCCTGGCGCACACGGCCATTACCATCAATGAGACGCATGGTTACTTCACCTTCGATCAATGCCGGGATGTTGATGTTTACGGCACCCTCACCCGTTGGGTTAGGGAAGAGGCTGACGTTTTCGTCGAGCTGGTTTGGAGCATCCAACACCAGGTTGCTTCCGTTTGCTGCACGACCGTCTACTTCACAGTCTTCAGACGATTCGAAAGCACCAATATCACGGGTACCTTCGGGAGCTTGTCCGGCCTGGTCATTGGTGTCATCGGCTGGGTTACCAGCGTCAATTGCGTCACTTTCACAATCAAGTGCGTGGGTCATAGTTACGCCGCCGTTGTTGGCCAGCGCGTCCAGACCAGCGTCGCCACCGATGATGTCGCTGCCAGCTTCGTCGAAGGTATCCTGGTCGTCATCACCGATCAGGTTGAAGCCACCGGATGCCATGGTATTGATGGCGGCACTGAAATCCTCGAACTGATCTGTAGTTGCGTCGTTATCCGAAATGATTGTTCCGGTAATACTGAGCGTAGCTTCCGGGCTGAACTGAGAGAAACCACCACCGGTGAAGGCAGTATTGAACGCTACGGTGCTGTTCACGAGGTCGAATGCTCCTTCGTTGGAGATACCGCCACCGTCACCGCCGGTAGTGTTGCCGGACACGGTAGAAGCCGTCAGGGTGAAGTCACCCCCTTCTTTGTTGAAGATACCGCCACCAAACGTGAGTGGTGCGGCTACGGTATTGCCCGCAATGGTGGAGTTTGAAACCTCAGTAATGCCACTGTTATTGAAGATACCACCACCGGCGTCACCTGCAGAGGTACCGGTTACGGAGTTGTTCATTATGGTTACGCCATTGACGCTCATCGTAGTACCCGCCTGGTTCCAGAGGCCACCACCTTCGTTACCGGCCTGGTTATTGACTACGGAACCACCGTTGATGATTACGGTACTGCTCCTGCCCGTTACGTGGAATGCACCACCGTTGCCGGGGGCAGAACCGACGACATTACCGTCGTAAGTATTGTTGGTAGAAGAGAAGAGACCGTCGATCTGTTCCACTGCTCCACCGGCACGGTTGGCCGTGTTACCGGTAAAGGTAGAGCTGATTACGGTCATGTTACCACCCGTTGTGAGCAGGGCTCCACCGGAGCCGGAAGCACCGGTTGCCTGGTTGTCCGTAGCGGTAATACCGAGGACGTTCATTGTACCACCGTTATTGAAGATGGCACCGCCACCGTTATCGCCACCAGCACCGCTGGCTACGTTACCGGTGAAGGTAGCGCCGATGATTTTCATCGTACCCCGGTTGTTCCATACCGCACCACCTTCGCTTCCTGCGATGTTGTTGTCGAACGAACCATTCACGATCAGGAGGTCGCCATCACCAGAGATGTGGATGGCCCCACCGTTGCCGGGGGAAGTGAATACTTCGTTGCCGGTAAATACTGATTTGTTGATCCGGAAGCCGTCAAAGCCACCGTCGTCTCCGGATACGTCCTCAATGGCACCACCGGCGCGGTTGGCAGTGTTGTTCGTAAAGACTGCACCGTCAATCAGCAAGGTAGCTCCCGTAGTATTCAGGATAGCTCCACCGCTACCGGATGCACCGGTTGCGTGGTTGTCGTTGAAGGTTACATTATTTTTGATGATCATGGTACCGTTACCGTTGCTGAACAACGCACCACCACCCTGGTCTGCAGCATCTCCGGCACCTACGTTGCCGTCAAAGAGTACGCCCTGGCCTACGGTGAGGGTACCGGAACCGATCCAGATTCCGCCACCTTCCTGGCCAGCCACGTTGCCACGAAGCATACCGGAACGGAAGGAGATGTTACCGTCTCCGCCTACGTGAATGCCACCACCGTTGCCCGGTGAGTTGAATACTTCGTTGCTGTCAACGGTAGTCCTTGCGATAACGACCAGTGTTTCACCACCGGAAGCGTCTTCGATACCACCACCGGCGCGGTTAGCGGTGTTTTTCATAACCACTACGTCGTCAAGTTCCAGCGTACCACCGGCGGTATTCAGGATGCCCCCGCCCGAGCCGGAGGTTCCGGTTGCGGTGTTGTTACTGATCACGGTCCCTTTATTGACGATCATCGTACCGCCTGCATCGTTGTTAAAGAGGCCACCGCCGCCCTGGTCAGCATCGTCTCCGGAAGCAGTGTTGCCATCAATGACGGTGCCAGACACTACCGTAGTACCGGCGTTGTTCCAGATGCCGCCACCTTCGGCTCCAGCAATGTTACCGTTTATGGTACCACCGGAGACGCTTAAGCTACCATCGCCAGAGATGTGGATACCACCACCATTACCGGGAGAGGTAAATACTTCGTTATTGTTGATGGTTGCGTCAGTAACGGTAAAAGCCGTACCAGTACCGGAAGCATCTTCGATACCTGCACCAGCACGGTTGGCGGTGTTACCGGAAATGTCAGCTTCTACGACCCGGAGCGTTCCTCCTACAGCGTTGAATACGCCGCCACCGGAACCGGAAGCACCGTCGGCTACGTTATTATTAATGGTAGTACCTGCGAAAATCCGCAGCTCACCGCCATTGTTGAAAACACCACCACCACCGTCGTCAGCAGCTGGGCCAGAAGCCGTGTTGTTAGAGATGTTAGCACCGGTTATTACCATAATACCGGCACCATTCCAAAGTGCGCCACCTTCACGGGCGGCGGTATTGCTGGTGTAGGAGCCTCCTCTTACCACCAGGTTAGAAGCACCAGTAATGTGGACACCACCACCGTTACCTGGTGCTGGGCCGGTGCTGTTACCGGTCATTGTGGACAGCGTCAGGCGAGAAGTACCACTACCAGAGCGGTCTTCAATCGCACCGCCAGCGCGGCTGGCTGTGTTTCCGGTAAAAATTCCGCGGGTGATACTAAAGCCACCAGCAAAGTTCATGATTGCGCCACCGCTACCGGATGCTCCCGTAGCAGAGTTGTTAATGAACCGTGTGCGGTTGACCTGGAGGTTACCAGTATTGAATACCGCACCACCTCCCATATCCGCGTCAGCACCAGCCGCGGAGGATTCAGTGATTTCCATACCATCCAGGGTCAGAATTTCGCCCATATTCATAATAGCACCGCCGTTGTCGCTGGCGGCACAATTAGTAATTGTCAGGATTCCGATGTAGACGCTAACCACGCCACTGATATTGAAAGCACGAGTGTTATCACCGCCATCAATAATGGTATTACCCATACCGTTACCACGGATGCGAAGGTCTTTATCGATAACGATTTCACTCGCTAATGTTATGGGAATGCGCAGCGTTTTGGAACCAAAACGGATTTCGTCTCCCGGAGCAGCGTCGGCAATGGCCGCGCGCAGGGAGCCTTCGCCGGAGTCGGCGGTAGAAGTCACCACAATAGTGGCGGCGAAGAGAAGGGGAAGCGTTAACATGCTGAACAAAGAACTCAGCAATACGCGCTTGAGGTAAAGAGTGTACATAATCGTGTAGTTTGTGGATTAATTTGGTTAAAACGTGAGGTTTTGACGCTCACTATCTACACGTACGGTATAACTACCTGTTTTGGATTTGATTATGTATAATTTTTTATTCTTTTTTTTATTTCCAAAATTCACCGAACATCACCACCCTGACTTACGTTTTAGCCTCTTAATCCAGCTTCAGATACTCCTGAAAGTAACCGTTGAAACTGTCTTCTGTGACCTCCAGGCCGCTTTTGCGGGGTACATCGCGGTTGGCCCAGCAGGTCATGATGTGGCGGTCCAGGGTTTCCGTATCTCCTCTGGTGTACAGTAGTGCTGCGCTGCAGCGCCGGCAGACATCGGTCGCGATTGCGGGGGTACCAACCAGGAGGCTTTCCGCGACGCAGAGCCCGTAGCTGTCCAGATAGGACGGCCGGATGAAGACATCGTGAGCCGCCAGAATTGCCAGTATGTCCTTACTATCTTCCAGAACGATCACCTCAATACTTTTCCGGGCTTCTTCAATTTCTTTCATCGTTCTTTCGTGGTACGCGGGCTCGTCCCGGATGGTAGACTGGAGCACGGTAATGGTGGTCGGTACGCCCGTATTTTCGTTGAAGCGCACCGCGGCGGCAACCGCCTCCTCAACGTTATAACGCTGCTCCCATACCCCGATGGTGGCCATTTTCATACGCGCATGATCGGCGTGGCGGCCGAGGACGGGTAAATCCCGTTCGGGCGGGCCGATGAAAGGGTTCACCGTAATTATCCGATCGCTTAAAAAAGGATAATAGGCGCGGATGCGGGCGCTCTCTTCGGGGTTCATAAAAATGAGACGGCTCAGTAGCCGAAAGAACACCTTGTTCAACCGCCCGTAGACCGGGTTATCTTTCACCCAACGGGCATAGCCGTAGCCGGAGTGCAGCGATAAAACAACATGACCACCAAGAAGGTACAGCAGCGGGCCATAGATGTAAAACAGCAGCGCACGGTTACTGGCGTGGAGGTGAAAAATTTTTGCGCCCCGCAACCTTAACTCTAGCAACCTGACTCCAATTTTAAGCACAATCCATATCCGGCGAGGCACCGAAGAGCGGCGAAACAGAAAGGCGTAATCAATCTTCTCTACCCGGCAGTTGTTCTCCAGCAAACGCTCGTAGAGGTTACTACTGTGTACGGCCAGGCCACCGATCAGGCTTTCCCGAAAAACGGAGATTAAAACGATAGTGTTTTTCATATAGCCTTGGGGGATGTGTGGTACTGAAATAGCCGCATACCTACGGCGCACTCCTGCTCAATGGTGGCCAAATTGACGGAACCGAAGAAAGAGAGATAGTCTGTTGTTTGCTTCCCTGCCGGTTGAAACTGGACATCGACCAGGGAAGATATATCATGCTTGACCTCCAGGCCGAGCCGGCGCGCCAGGTCTTCAATAGCGGCTTGTTTGGCGTGTTTAAAATCTTCGTACCGGATCAGTTCTGCCGCCTCTCCGGCGTTTTGGTAATGTTCGGTCGCGATGCGCCAGCGCTCAGCGCTCCGGCCGATGTAGTTGAGGGCCCGGCCGGGGTCTCCGACCCATTCGTTGAACAAAATAGCGCGCCACATTGGGGAGAGTTCGGGGTAGTTGTCGGGGTCTATGCTTGGCAGGTTGCCCGGCATTTTCAGGCGGTTGAGCGTACTGCGAATGTTGGCCCTCGGATCACGAACAACAAAGGCAAGGCGCGAACGCGGGTGCAAACGACGGATTTCAGGGAGCAGGAAAGTGAGGTTGGGCTCCTTGACCAATTCTTTGCTGAACTCGATCTTTGCGCTCCGGCGAATCATGGCGGGGAGCTTAGCCCGATCTGTATAAATGTCGGTATATTCTGGTACCCGAAACCCTCCGATATCAATGTCGTAACTAAGCCCGCAAGCCCGCGCCAGCAGGGCCGCCACGGCCGAGGTGCCCGACTTCTGGTTGCCCATCACGAAGACAGGGGCCGCCTGCGGAGTATAAAAAGCATACACCAGGGGCCGGATGAAGGGCACCCAGTTGAACAAGAGTTTGTTCCGCAAAGCCTGTACGTAAGGTTTACTTTCCATCAGAAGGTTTTAGTACCAGCCGGTGCGTTATGCCGATAGACCGTTCGTTGAGAAACATCGGGATGATCAACATACCCGAAACCAGGCTTATTGAAAAAGGAGTTGCAGACTCAAAAAAGCCCCTCACCAGCAAGGCAAAAATGAACGAGGACGCCAGGGGAGATTGGCTCGTCAGTAAAAAACCCAACATCAAAATAAGCAGCCCCGCCAGGGCCACCCAACCACCTTCCACCAACACCTTAAGGTAAGTACTGTGAGGGCTTATTTTCTCTCCGTAGTAAGGCTTCAGGGCTTGTTTAGACATCCCGAGGCCGTAGCCCTCCGGCTGCTTGTCTACCAGGTCAAGAGAGTAGTAGTAGAGATCGTCCCGATGGCTAAGGCCCCGGTCTTTCTTATCCCCGATTGTATTGTTCTGAATGGCCTCCATCAACTTGAACTGATCGTTGGTGATTAAGGTGTAATACCCAAAAGCAAACACCACAAAAACAGCAACAAGTAACTTCCGAAAGACAGTATGCAGCACCCAGCGCTGGCCAAAGTACAAAAGGGCAAATACCCCGATAGCCCCTAACATTGAACGGCTTGCCCCTAAAAAAATAAGTACCGTAAACACAGCCAACACCCCGATTTGTGCCACCATTCGGTTGCGGAACAGGAGCATTCCGAAATACAGGGTTGAAAAAACCACGGCACTGTAGTTGTTCGGGTTTTGGTAGATGGAGATCACCTTTTTACCAAAACCCAGCGGCACAATCGTCATTGACAGCCCCACGAAAATCATCGCCAGATGAGTATTCGTCAGTTCTATTTTCTCAAAAAGCGGATAGAGGAAAAAGTTGAGTACGCCAAAAACAACGTAAGCGTAAGACAAAGAGTCTCCGTACAGAATACTGGGCAAGGCAGAACTAAGCAATATTGTAGCTCCACCAACATTATACCACCAATAGTTCGTGAGGTACACCCGCCGGCCCGCTATGAAGGTCAGTACAATGGCAGCAATGATCGGCACGTAGCGAAATACACTAAGGTCAACCAGGTGAGCAACAGCCATGGCAAAAAAACTAACGGTAATGAGTACCTTCATAAATCTATTTCTTCGCCACGAACGTAGGCTACGCACAGGTCTTTGCCTACTCCTCGTTTACTAAATGAAGCCCTGCCCACCTTCAACACCCTGGCGATTGCAATATGAGGTCTGACTTTATAAGTCGACACCAGTATACGCAGCAGATTGGTCAGGTAAAAGACATAGGCACTAGTTACGAGCAGGAGCCCTCCTCTGGTTCTCAGGTTCACCAATCTTTTCAGCGTAAATATTTCGCTTTTCCTGAAGTTATTCGTTAGTGTGCTCCCTACTTTATGGTAGACAACGGCCGTTAAGACGCAGTAGGCTTTTGTTCCCGTATCGTGCAGGCGCAGGCTAAATTCCATATCTTCTTCTCCGAAGAAGAAGCGTTCGGTCAGCAGGCCGGTAGCCGCAGGCCGGTACCACAGTGCGCAGCCGGTTACGAAGGTAACGGGCAGCAGCTCCTCCGTTGGCAAGTCCTTCACCTCGGCATTTTCGTAGTTATAGACCTTACGCCCCGGCCAGCGGAGCTCCCCGCCGCAGTTCCATATTCTGTTCGGCTGGTGGTACAACCGTATCTGGGGGATGAGGACGGCCTGCGGATGCTCTTGCGCGGCAGACCGAAGCGCGACCAGGAAATCAGGCTCCACCGTTGTGTCGTTGTTGAGTAGTAAGACCTCTTCCCCGCCCCTGGCCAGTGCCAGGCGGCTGCCGAGGTTGTTGCCGCCCGCAAAACCGAGGTTGTCAGGAGACAGCATCAGGGTGTGCGCATGGTCGGCTAGTAAGGGCGGGGCGAAGCCGTCTTCCGCCCAGCCCGCCGCTTCCGTTTCGTCTCCTACCACCCGGGTGAATAGTTGGTGCTTCTCATTCCAGGCCGTGAGCCGAGCTGCGGAATCATCGGTACTACCGTTATCGATCAAAATAATGGCGGCGGTGCCAAGCTCGGCTTTCAGGAGGCTTTCCAGGCACTCCAGGGTATCTTCGGTACCGTTGAAGTTTAAGAGGATGATGCTGAGTGGGGCCGGGGTCATACTTCGCGGGTATCTCCGATGATGCGGGCGGGGATGCCGCCTACGATGGCAAAGTCAGCTACATCTTTGGTTACCACCGCTCCTGCGGCCACCACTACGTTGCGCCCAAGCGTTACCCCCGGCAGCAGGATCGCGCGGCGGCCGATCCAGGACAGCTTGCCCACGCTAACGGGTTGGTGGTTGTAGCCTTTTTGCAACATCGGGGTATCGATCTCCCCCCCGAACTCATGGTCGCGGGTCATAATCACCACTTCAGCCGCGATGCGTACGTGATCTCCGATGGTAATATCGGCCCCAACGGCCCTTATCTCCGCCCGCGCACCAACGGCACACCCTGCCCCGATCAGGCAGCTTCCGTTGATCGCGGACACCAGCGCGCCCTCCTTCACTACCGATGCCTTTCCGATCTGCACCACCCCACGGCGCTCATCTTCACTCCAGGTGAAGGCCCGGAGCATGGCCTTCCGCTCGATCTTACAGCCGTTGAGTTCGATGGTCGAAAAACGATCCTTACGCACGGTACACCAGCCGGTTACCCGGTACCCTTTTCCCCGCAGGCCCGTAAAGGTGCCGTAGATTGGGGTTAGTACCGTCGTCGTGATCCGCTCCTGCAAACGACGAAGCACAAAGGCAGTTCCCCTTTGTTTCAACATCCGGCTAAGCTTACCCATGGCGCTTAATTTTGGCTGAAGATAAGCCCTCGTTGTTCCGTACCAATAGCTCCTGCAGCGTGCGCGCCACTTTACTGGTAGCCTCTCCGTTTTGGCTCCCGATCTGGCGTTGCAGGGCGTACTTTCGTTCCGCAGCCCGGAAACCGGGATCCTTGAGAAAAGCGGTGATTGCAGTCAGTAGTTCTTCCGTATTTGTTGTCACCTCTCCGCCGCCATCGGCAAAGAGTTTGCGGAGGTGGGGGTAATCTTTGAGGCGGCGGGCTGACTTTGCGTACGGCTGCTGCTCCGCACCGTCGAAGGAAGTAACCACCACCGGCCGGCCGAGGGCCAGGGCTTCTACGTTAACGGTGGAGCCGCTGTTAAGGACCACCGCCGCGCCGCGCAGCAAGTACACCAGTTCGTACATGTCGGTATCCCGGACACTCCAGTTCATGCGGCTCCCGGCCGTCATGTCCGGATAGCTGACCAGGAGGCCCGCGTCCGTTTCCAGTTCCTTGAGCCGCGCCAGGGTTTTCGTATCGTTGAGGACGCCGCCCAGGGCGGAGGGGTGCGGGCGGGCTACGATGCGGACCCCCTCCAGCGGGCCTCCGACCCTGGCCGCAGCGCAAAGCTGGCGGAGAATATCGGTTTCGCCCGGCGCGTAGCGCGCCGCAGACATGGCGAAGAACAGGTACGGCCTTTGCTCCTTCAACAATTTTTGCACCAGCGGCCCCGCCCCCACCGGCAGCTCTTTGTCACCGAAATACAAGTCGAAATGCGGCACGCCACACTGGGTGATCCGCTGCGGCCCGACGCCGTAAAATTCTTCCAGTTCTTCCGCCATCGTTGGCCCCCAGGCGATGTAGTCGTCGGCCAGGGCTTGAAAATGGCCCTTCGCGGTGATGTTGTCCCAACTCAGCAAATGCAAGACCGTCGGTACGCCCAAAGACTGCGCGGCCAGCAGCAACCCCGGCTCGGGCACCGTAACCGGATAAGTAGACACCAACAGGTCTGGCGCCAGATTGCGGACGAAGGCCACCTCGGCATCCCGCAGTAAAACGTTTTTCTCCCACCGGAGAAACGCGGTGCGCAAGGCGGGGAACCGCTGCACGACATCCCCGAGGAACAAACCGAACCGCGCCAGCAACTGCCGCTTCCCGCTGCCGTTGCCCGCCCCGAGTAACTCCTGGTGTTTGTCCCACAGTGGCGGATTCTTGCGGATGTCCTCCACGAGGTATTTACGGATCGTTTTCAGAAATCGGTCTACCGGGCGGGGGCGCCGGGAAAATTGAACGACCGCTACGCCATCCCGCTCGCCGAGGGCTACGAGATTAGGGTCATTCTTGTCGGGCACCACTACGCTTACTTCCAGGCCGGCCTCCGTGAGCTGGCGCAGCAGACCGGTCTGGAAAATCATGCGTACGGCGAAGCCGTGGGTGGCGAGGTAGGTTAATTTGCGTGCTCGGATTACACTGTTTTTTTGCGGCCGAGCAGGAACTCCGCCAGTTGCCAGTCAAATTCGTCGTTGATGTCCACGGAGCGTTCGCGGGGCATCAGGTGGGCGCGGCAGCGGGTGCCGATCAGGGCTCCGCTTTCTACCAGGCTAGACCTACTTACGTAAACGGAGCCGTTGCGGATGTAGGTGGTGGGCAAATCGTGGGCGGCCATCCGGCCAGCCTCGTCGTCGTAGTAAGGCTGTAAAATACCATTTTTCAGTACTTTCAGTTTGAGAGGGTTGAGGTCGTGGGGGGTGGCGGCAACGCTTACGGCAGAATCTGCCCCGGGGTCTGCGAGCAGGCGCACGGTCGCGTCGATGTCGGTGGGCAGGGTGAAAGGGGAGGTTGGCTGAACGATGCAGGTGGCCTCGAAACCAGTATGGCCCCGCTCCTTCATCCAGTCCAGAGCATGCTGCACGTAGGTGATGGCTTCCGCGCGGTCGGTACTCAGGGCGACGGGGCGCGGGATGCAATGAAAGTTAGGATACCTGGTCGCCAGGGCCAACACCTCGGAGCTGTCTGAGGTGACGACGACCTCCGTCAGGGTTTCGGCGGCGGCGGCGGCGGCCAGGGCGTAATCCGCCAGCGGCCGGCCAGCGAGCAAGCGCCAGTTCTTACCGGAAATTCTTTTGGAGCCGGCTCTTGCGGGGATGATGCCTAGGGTTTTCAATTGGTTCGGTGGTTTTGTGGTTCGGTGGTTTTGTGGAGGGTGGTTCGGTGGTTCGGTGGTTCTAAATTAATGTTTTTTCAAGGTTGAAATTAGCATATTGTTGAGCTAGCTCGCTCCCGCTCGTAACCTCACCCCCCCAGCCCCTCTCCAAGGGAGCTACTCTCCCTACACAAGTCCGAATGGTTACGAAACCCCCTCCCCGGCCCTCCCCACGGGGGAGGGAGATTGTGAAAACGCAATGC
>CAYWMW010000103.1:0-11365 GCA_964458975.1 uncultured Lewinella sp.
TCGCCGCGCTTCGCTTGCTCACCCTAGGCGAATGAGCGAAGCGAAATGAGTGGCAACGGCGGTAGCGACTCCCGACTCCATGACTCCCGACTCCCGACTCCAGCGCGACTCCCGACTCCAGCGCGACTCCCGACTCAAAAAAAGAACCCCCGTACCCGTCAAATAGGGTCGGAGGCTCACTTTACACTCACTAGTATATGAAACTTAATCAACTACAAACATTAACCGGTTGACTGGGCAATTTGTTACGTAGTTGGTAAAAAATTAACGTAAAAATTGTGTCATTGGTCGGACACTGAAGCATCTATTGCGGGAAGTTTACCCGATTTGGCTCGGAAAAGCTTCCACCAGAACATTGGTTTGACCAATTGTTTGCGCAACTCGAAGTCGGTGTACATTCTACAGAGTACTTCAATGACCTTAGGGTTGGCTGCGACGATGCCGGTAAGGAAATTAGTTAGCCATTTTATTTGCATGATCTGCTGCATGCGGTAGCTGAGGCGGAGTTCGGTACGGAGAACGCGCTCGATGCGGACGTCGTAATCGGCGAGGAATTTTGCGTCGAAGCGGTTTTGGGCCAGGCACTTTTCGGCCAGCTCGGCGGCGATGAAGCCGGAGTAGGTGGCGTTGCCGATGCCTTCGCCGGTAAGCGGATCGATGAGGTGGCCTGCATCGCCGACGAGGAGGTAGTTATCTCCCGAAAGCACCCGGTCTTTAGACCCCAGCGGGAGGCCGTAGCCAACGGTGGGGTCAATCTGCTCGGCGTCTTTGAAGCGGTCTTTGAACTCGTCTGAGACAACGATTTCATCGAGGGCATCGCGGAGGTTGATTTTTTTCTTCTTCACGATGTCGGAGCGCATACCGAGGCCGATGTTGGCTTCGCCGTTGGGCAGGGGGAAGATCCAGAAGTAACCGGGGTTGTATTTCTCCAGGAAGTGCAACTCGATGAAGTTGTCTTTGTGGAAACCGGTGACGCCCTTCCAGTAGGCGCGCACGGCGGCGGCGTGGTGGTCGTGGTCCATTTCCTGCTCCGCCTCCTTGCGGCTGAAGCGGGAGTGGGCACCGCTGGCATCTACGAGCAGGCGGCAGTCCCAGCTTTCGGACTTGTCTTTGGTAGTCACCGTATAACCGTCGGCGGTTTTCACCCAGCTGCCGATTTCGGTGCCGAGGCGGAGATCGATATTGTCGCGGCGCTTTACTTCTTCGATGAGGAAGGCGTCGAAGTCTATCCGCTTGGAGACGTAGCCGGGGGCTGCATCGGGAATCCGCTCGTAACCGACCTTGAAGGGCAGTTCGATGAGTTTTTTGCTCGGCGGGATGAAGCGGATGCCCCAAACATCAATGGGGGTGAAGCGCTGGCGAAAGCGATCCATGATGGCCGGATCGAGCCGGTTAAGTAGGGTCGGGACTTTACCGGAAAGGGCATCGCCACAGATCTTATCGCGCGGGAAGGTCGCCTTGTCCACTAAGACACAGGGGATGTTGAGGTAAGAGAGCCGAAGGGCGGTGGCTGCGCCACCGGGGCCGGCACCGATGATGAAGATGTTTGTTTTCTTGTGGGACATGGGGCGAAGATACGGCGGGTTTGCTATAAATCTTCCCCAGCCTCCAGCAGCAGGTATGCGTATTTCCGACCAAGGTACAGGTGCCCTTCGTTGCCACGTGGTAGTTCGTCATTGTTTTTCAAACGGAAGAAATCCACCATGTCATCCTCGGCAATATAAGCTCGAATAATTCCTTTGATATCTTCAAGTAAGATTCTTCCTGTGTACCTAATCGCTATATCTTTATCTGGTTGATTAAGCGAGTTAACCTGAGCCGTCATTCTCGGAGAGTTACCGTTTTTCCTCAATGGAGTTCCGCAGACACCGAACTTATAAATACTTCTTCTTTGGTGATCGTAAATTATGTAAAGATGATATGGCTTATCGTTTATAATAATCTCATTCGGGTTTGGGCTTACTTTCATAATTGGATAGCTTCAGCTCCCCAGTTTGCAACGTTAAACATGGTTTCGTAGTTTGTTGCAGGTACTCTCGTGAGTTCTTCACCAGTTTTCTTTTCATAAGCTTCATCGTGAGCATAGAGTAGTTGCTCGAATTCAACCCATGGTTTATCCGGGAATAAATCTGGATCTTCGAGAACCCTTAAGTAGAACTCTTTCCCAGAAGCAATAACATAACAACGGGAGTATAAAAAACTGTCTGATGACCCGCCACCGACGTTCCAAAATTTTGGAGCGTCCAGAATAGATAGTTTTTCCGCAAGAATATCTTGGTAAGCATAAATATCTTCAATGGTAAGACATGACAATTGGTCAACTAGAGGAGCTAACATTTCTTTCCTATTGTCTTTCTCTTGATCAATGCTTGCGATAAGCCGCCAGAACAAGCCTTCATTCATGGTTTTCTCCGGCCTATATTTCACCTTTAAATACTCAACAAAGTCTCTAACCTGGTTCTGAACGGGTTCAGGCAGTTCGAGAATATCCTTATAGATGTCTTCGATGTTCATACTTCCAAAGATAATGGTTTCCAAAGAATAACGCCAAAGCCCCGCAAGACGTTGCCGTGCCCAAAGAAACTTACTCCTTCAACCCAACACTGCACCTGCGGCCGCGCAAAAAAAGCTTCCAAACACCCAAACGAAACTTTTGCCCCAACCCAGCCGTTACTACTCTAACTTATAGAAATAACCCCAAAATCCGCGTAAGCGCCGCCTAAAATCAGGTTCTAGTGCGCCCAACATAACGAACGCGGTGGTGGCCAACGGTCCATCCACACCCAGCAATATTTTACATGTCTAAGCATAAGATTAAGGGCTCCAAGCTCAAGGCCAGCGATTTACGCCGCGCCCTCCTGAAAGAACTCAAGCTCAACGCCCGCAAACAGTACAACCCTAAACAGCTCATCAGGAAGCTGAAAATTAAAAACTCTCAGGACAGCGTGAAAAGCGCACTGAGCAAGCTGGTAAGCGACGGTCTCGTTCGCGAAAACGGCGACTACAAATTTCAAGCAATTAAGAACATACAGGAGAAGACCTCCAAAAATTACGCTGAGGGCGTGGTCGATATGACCCGTTCCGGCTCTGCCTTCATCGTCCTGGACGGTGATACCGACGACGTATTCGTCACCGGCCGCCGCCTCGGCAACGCCCAGGATGGCGACAAAGTAAAGATCCGCACCTGGACGCCCTCCGGCCGCCGCAAGCCCGAGGGCGAAGTGGTGGAAGTACTCGAACGCAGCGTGACCCACTTCGTCGGCACGCTCCAGATTCATAGCAAGTACGCCGAAGTGGTGGTTAAGCAACCCGGAGACGCGACGCTGGCCGTTGCCGTTCACCGCGCCGAACTGATCGGGGCCGAACACAACGACCAGGTGGTGGTGAAAATCCTCGACTGGGAACCCAACCGCTTCGACCAGATCAGCGGCAAAATCACCGCCGTACTCGGCGAGGAAGGCAGTAGCGAAATCGCCATGCAGTCCATCCTCATCAACAACGGTTTTCAGATCACCTTCCCCGACGACGTGATCGCCGAATCCGAAGCCCTGCCCAGCGAGATCAGCCCGATGGAAATCAACATCCGCCGGGATATGCGCGACATCACGACCTTCACCATCGACCCCCTGACGGCGAAGGACTTTGACGATGCCCTCTCCATCCGCACCCTCGAAAGCGGCGAGATTGAAGTTGGGGTACACATCGCTGACGTGAGCCACTACGTCCGCCCCGGCAGCGCCCTGGACAAGGAAGCCGCCGCCCGGACCACCTCCGTCTACCTCGTAGACCGCGTCTGCCCCATGTTGCCCGAGCGCATCTCCAACGAGCTCTGCTCGCTGCGCCCACACGAAGACAAACTGTCTTACTCGGCCGTTTTCAACATGCACCCGAAGACCTTCAAGATCACCCAGCGCTGGTTTGGTGCCACGGTGATTCACTCCGACCGCCGCTTCACCTACGAGGAAGCGCAGGAGGTGCTGGATACCAAAAGTGGTGACTTCTGTGACGAATTGCTGAAGCTCGACAAGATTTCCAAAGTGCTTCGCAAGGAGCGCTTCAAACACGGCGCGATCGACTTCGCGACCAACGAAGTCCGCTTCAAACTAGACGAAGACGGTACGCCGCTGGAAGTCTACGTGAAGGAGCGCATCGACACCAATATGCTGATCGAAGACTTCATGCTGCTGGCCAATAAAGAGGTCGCAACCTTCATGATCAAGAAGGCCGAACGGCTGAAGGAAGTGATTCCTTTCGTCTTCCGCGTTCACGACGAGCCGAACATGGAGAAGGTCGAAGAGTTGGCCAATTTCGCCGAAGCCCTAGGCCATAAGATGGACCTGCGCACGCCGCAGTCCATCGCCAAGAGCTACACCGAATTATTGGCCAAGGCCGCCGAAGACCCGATGGTGAAGATGCTCTCCCCCATCGCGATCCGTACGATGGCCAAGGCGATCTACACCACCGAGAACATTGGCCACTACGGCCTCGGCTTCGAGAACTACACCCACTTCACGAGCCCGATCCGCCGCTACGCCGACGTACTCGTGCACCGTATTCTTGACGAGAACATCGAGAAGGGCAGCCTTTATAAGATGAACCCCACGAAACTGGAGGAACTCTGTAAGCACATCTCCGCCCAGGAGAAAAAGGCGACCACCGCCGAGCGCGAGAGCATCAAGTACAAGCAGGTGGAGTTCATGGACGGCAACGTCGGGGAAGAATTCGACGGCATCATCAACGGCATGGCCGACTTCGGCGTCTTCGTCGAGCTCACCGCCAACTACGTGGAGGGCATGATTTCCTTCGACGATATGGACGAGCCGTACGACATCAGCTCCGGCAAACTCTTCATCACCGGCCGCAAGACGGGCAAGCGCCTCAAGATGGGCGATCTGGTGCGCATCCGCGTCAAGAAGGTAGACATTGAGCGCCGCCGTATCGATATGGAGCTCGTCGACGTCCTCAAGATTCACGGTACCGAAGACGACCAGGGCACCAGCAAGCCCGCCAAGAAAGGCTCCCGCAAGAAGTACGATAAGGGCTCGGCAGCAGGTGCTAAGACAGGACGGAGGAGCAGTGGAAGCAAATCCGGTACTACCGCAAAGTCTTCCTCCTCCGGACGGGGAAAATCCAAGTCAAAAGCTGCTGGCAATTCAGCTAAGCCGGCTCGGAAGCAGCGGACGCCTCGGAAGAAGGGATAGGATTTCTACCACAAAGGGAAAAAATGACCTCCCCCCGGGCAAAAGTGGTAAATGAATCGCTCCGCAACACCCCCATCTTTGCAATATCAAATCAAAACGGCCACCGTGCCACTAACCACAAAATTGATATTACAATGAAAAATTTTGCAAAACTTCTTTCCCTCCTCGTTCTCGTTTTCGCTGCTTCCCTCGTAAGTGCCCAGGATATGGCCACCAAAGGCGACAAGATGTCCCACAAAATGGACAAAATGGACAAGATGGACAAGATGGACAAGATGAGCGCTAAAGCTGCGCCCACCGTCATCAACCTCAGCCAGGTAGAAGGCGAGTACACCAACCAACTCCTGAACCTCACCCCCGGTGATTACATCTTTGAAGTAACCAACACCGAAGTAGACAAAGACCTCGGCTTTTACCTCCAAGACAACAAAGGTGCTCAGGTAACCAACTCTGGCCTGGCCGCCCTCGTCGGCAACGGTGAAACCAGCCGCACCGGCGTAGTTACCCTCACTGAAGGTTCTTTCCGCTACAGCTGCCCGCTCAACCCTACACCGCGCTACACCATCAACGTAGGCGCTCCGCAGGTAGTAAAGCTGACGCAGAACGAAGGTATCTACAACGAAGGTAAGCTTGACCTCTCCCCCGGTTACTACGTTTTTGAAGTAACCAACACCGAGGTAGCGAAAGACCTTGGCTTCTACCTCCAGAACGAAGCTGGTGACCAGGTAAAAGAATCCGGTCTGAAGAAGCTCGTCGGCAAAGGCCAGACCAATACCTCCGGTGTTGTCTACCTCGCCCCCGGTGAGTACCAGTACTCTTGCCCGCTGAACCCTACCCCTCACTACACCGTGACGGTTAAGTAAGCTCAGTTTCAAGATAAAATGAGTCTGAAATTTGAAGGCCAGTTCGTTCCATAGTGGACGAGCTGGCCTTCTGTATTTTACCTCAGCCACTCATTGTACCTACTGCGGAAAGAAAGCTTCGCCGGTCGGGTTAAGTCTCTTCAACCTTATCCAAATTCCTCAAAAAAGGATTCAGCAGAAAGTGTTTTTTCTCATCCCGATGAATGACCTTTGCCCCAACCAAATACGAACAACCGAAAACTGATAACTGACAACCGAAAATGGCCTACTCCGAAAACCGCGCCTACCTGGAGCTACACCTAGCCGTCTTTCTCTGGGGTTTCACCGCCATTCTGGGCGATGTGATTATGCTCAATGCGGTCACGCTGGTGTGGTGGCGGGTATTGCTCACGAGCATAAGCCTGCTGGCCTTTGTTCGTGTTGGGAAGCTCCTCAAGGAGGTAGGTAAGAAGCAAGCGCTGATTTTTGCCGGGTTAGGCTGCATCGTTGCGCTGCACTGGGTCACCTTCTACGGAGCGATCAAACTGGCCAACGCCAGTGTGGGGCTGATCTGCCTGGCTACCACGGCCCTGTTTTCGAGCATTCTGGAACCGCTGATCGTGAAGCGCAAATTTCTATGGTACGAGCTCGCACTTGGCATCTTCATTCTGCCCGGCATCTGGCTCATCATTGATGGCGTAGATTCATCTATGACAACGGGCGTACTCGTTGGGCTAAGCTCGGCGGTGTTGGTGACCATCTTCACCTCCTACAATAAACTGTACGTTGAGAAGGCGGACCCGCTTCGGATCACCTTCATCGAACTCTCCGCCGGAACATTGTTCTTAACGCCCCTCCTACCCTTCATGCCGGGCAACTTTATGCCTGGTCTGATGGACTGGGCTTACCTGATCGTACTGGCCGTACTCTGTACCACCTTCACCAACTTCCTTTTCCTGCGGGCGCTGAAGAAGCTCTCCGCCTTTGCCGCCAACCTGACGGTGAACCTGGAGCCGGTCTACGGCATCGCCCTGGCCTACTTCCTGCTCAACGATGCCGAAGAACTGACGCCCAGCTTTTACTGGGGTACGGGGCTGATCCTGATAGCGGTGTTCGGGTATGCGGGGTTGAAACGGTATTTCCGGCTCAGGAAGGAAGCTTTGGCCAGAGGGGCAACGCTCTGAAAACCTTTCACTGCACCTGCGGCCGCGCCCATAAAAAAGGTACGATAGATTGATAAAAGATAGATCCGCTACGCAGCTATTATTGGTTGAGATTGGAAGTACCTGACCGTGAACTGGCTTAAACTTTAAACGAGTTAAATAGCTGAAAAGCCAAAAGCACTACCTTCGCCACCGATGACACTGCAAAGAATCATAATTACCATTCTCTTCGCCTGGGCGCTTCTGGCCGTCTTCGCTCACCTGGGCGACGTGCAGCTGGAATTTTACGACGAGGCCCGCCGTGGGGTCAGTGCGCTGGAAATGTCGCGCGGAGAGGCACCTTCTTTGCTAACGCCGTCGTATTACGGCGGGCCAGACCACTGGGGGACGAAGCCTCCGCTACTCGTCTGGTGCCAGGCCATTTGGATGAAGATCATCGGGCCGGGAGAGCTGGCCGTCCGGATGCCTTCCGCCCTGGCCACCTTGGCCTTGTTTTGGTTACTGACCTGGTGGGGGAAGCGGGATTGGGGCAGCCCGCTGGTCGGCAGTCTCGCTGCGGTAGCCGTACTGGGCAACTGGTTCTATATCAGCAATCATGGTGCTCGCTCAGGAGACTTTGACGCCATGCTGATCCTCTTTCTTACCGCCCAGGTCATCTTCTTCTACCGCTGGGTGGCCGACGGGCAGAGGCGCTGGATCTGGCTCGCCGGGCTGTCCATCTTCCTGGCGGGAATGACCAAGGGCGTCGCCGGAGGGTTCTTCCTACCCGGCATCGGTGTCTGGCTACTACTCGATCCTGAAGGGCGCAAGAAACTGTTGAGGCCCAGTACCTGGTTGATCCCGGCCGGAGCCATCGGGTTGGTGCTCTACTACTACTACCTCCGCGAGCAAGTAGACCCCGGTTACATTGAAATGGTATTTGATAATGAGCTGGGCGGGCGGTTTGAGGAGACCAACGAAGGCCACGATTATCCTTTTAACTTTTACCTCATCCTGCTGATAACCGACGAAGGATGGCGACACTTGCTTCCTTTGCTAGTCCCGGCTTTCGTATACCTGTATCCGTCCGAATACCGACGCCCAACGCTGCTGCTTTCTATTACGACGGCCTTGTTCTTACTGGTCGTCTCAAATGCCGCAACGAAGCTGGTTTGGTACCACGCTCCCTGTTTACCTCTGCTCGGAATGTTGATTGGGGCCGGTACGCTTTACCTCGGTAAGCGCCTGGCAAAAGGAGTAGGCGGGCAAAAAGGAACCGTTATGGGAATCAGCCTTATGGCTGGCCTGTTCCTTGCTCCGATGGTTTTGACGACGCACCACGTTCTGAACCGCAGCCGCTACCTGGTGATGCATGAGTCTAAAGGGGGCATAAAAGAGTTCATGAGTATGAAAGAAGTGCAGCCGCCCTACTCCGTTGTCATCAAAGACTACCAGCCCAACTACCGCTTTTACGTAGAGCTGGCCCGCGAACGCGGCGAGGCCGTTGAGCTGAAGCGCATCCAGCGCCTGATGCCTTTCCTTTCCGCCGAAGTTCAGCCCGTCTCCGAGTTTTCCCCCGGCGAGCGCGTTGTGGTATGCCACAGTGAAACCTGGGAGTACCTGTTCGACCGGTTCATGATGAACCCCAAATACAGGGACGGGCGGTGCCAGTTGGTGTTACTGGGAGAGCGGAGGTTAGATACTGTAGATTGATAGATGTGATAGTGGGTAGATTTATAGCGCTATCGCAGGTACCGTTCGCAGCGCTTCGCTTGCTCACCTTATAAACAAGCGAAGCGCAATAAGCGAGCGGATAGCTCCATTATTGCACGCGGCAGCTCTATCAATCTAAAGTTCCTTTCGGAGCCGAGCCACCGGCAGCCCCAACTGCTCCCGGTACTTAGCCACCGTCCGTCGGGCAATTTCGTAGCCTGCTTCGGCGAGGGCTTTCTGCAGTTTGCCGTCGGCCAGGGGTTTGCGTTTGTTTTCGGCGGCGATGATCTCACCGAGAACTTTTTTGATCTGGGTGGTGCTGACTTCTTCACCTTCCTGATTGGTCATGCCCTCGCTGAAGAATTTGCGGAGGGAGAAGGTGCCGAAATCAGTCTGGATGTATTTGCTGTTGGCGACGCGGCTGATGGTGCTGATGTCGAGCTCGGTGACTTCGGCGATGTCTTTCAGGATCATGGGGCGAAGCATGGCGATGTCTCCCGTTCTGAAGTACCCGTCCTGGTAGCGGAGAATGGCGTGCATCACGCTGAAAAGGGTCTGCTGGCGCTGCTGGATGGCTTCGATGAACCAGGTGGCGGAGTCGATATTCTGGCGGATGAATCCGGCGGCTTGCTTCTGGGCGGTGGATAGTTTTCCGGCTTCTTTTTGCTTGCGGCGGTATTCTGCGAGCATCTGCTGGTAGTGATCGTTCACCCGCAGGTCGGGCGCGTTGCGCGCGGTGAGCTGGAGGCGAAACTTACCGTCGACCATGTTGAGAATAAAATCCGGCACGACAGCCTGGGCCGCCCGGCCGCCCGCAGCACCCATCAGCCCGGAGGCTGGCTTGGGATTGAGGCGGAGAATTTCGCCGAGAGCATCACGTAGTTCGTCTTCGTCTACATCCAGTTTTTCGCGGAGTTTGTCGTAATGTTTTTTGGTGAAGAGCTCGAAGTGCTCGCGGATGATGGTCCGGGCGAGGATGAGGTCCGCGTAGACCATGATGTCGAGGTCTTCGCCATCTTCGATCTTGCTGTCCAGTTGCAAGAGGAGGCATTCGCGGAGGTCGCGGGCGGCGAGGCCGGCGGGTTCGAGCGTCTGGACGACCTTGAGGACGCGTTCAATCTCCGGCTTACGGACATCGAGGTGGTAATTGATGAGCAGGTCGTCGGCGATGGCGCTCAGGGTTCGGCCCAGGTAGCCATCGTCGTTGAGGTTACCGATGATCTGTTTACCGATGAGGATTTCCTGGTGGCTCTCGAATTCGAGGCTCATCAGTTGGTCCATCAGGTATTCGAAGAAGGAGGTTTCGTTGGCCGTGTAGCTTCCGGGAGCGGCGTAGTCGTCGAGGTCGGCACCTGCTTTTTGTTGGTAGCTACCGGGGTCGTCGTCCATGTACTGCTGGAAGTAGTCGTCGTCGTATTCAGAGTTGCGTTCGTCGGCTCCTTTGGCTTCGAACTCCTCCTGTTTGTCGGGCGATTCGTTGTCTCCGGGCCGGGCTTCCTCCAGGGTCGGGTTTTTTTCCAGCTCTTCCTTGATCCGTTGTTCGAGCTCCATCACGGGCAGTTGGAGCAGCTGCATGAGCTGAATCTGCCGGGGGCTGAACGACTGATTAAGAGAAGTATTCTGAGATTGACCGAGCATGAAATTCGTTAGATTCTGCAACGGGGAACACACGGCTGGGGGTAAGGTTGGGAGGCTGGCCCGATTTTTGCACTGAAGCGAGTTGCCTCCGGCAACGAGTCGGGTAGGATTTTGCAAGCCGATTACATGCTTAGGGGGCGCTGAAAAGTTATGCTACAAATCGGGTCTTTCCGCCCCTTACTCGGAGATTAAAGTTCGCCACCGGAGGCAACTCGCTCCAACTTTAATACTCCTTCCAAAGCTTAAACTCCATTTTGGCTTCGAGTTGGCCTGCATCTACCGTTGTGGCGATGTCTTCAAAGCTGGGCTCCTTCCATTTATTTGCGGGAGGAGTTACGAAACCGTAGGGCTCTTTGGGAATACCCATCATGTTGAAATCGAGCTTACCGTTACCGTTCACATCGTGGTAGCCGGAGATGATGTAATCGCCGGCTTTGGGCAGCGCTATCGTGAAAGAAACGTTTTTGCTGTTGAATGGCTTTACGTCACCAACGGTGATGCGTTCTGCGGCGTAATCTTCAGCGTTGGCGTAAACGGCGAGGTAAATATCTCCCTTTTGAGCGGCGGTGGAACTTACCTGCACGCGTACGTTTTGCGGGCCGGAAGTGAAAAACAAGAGGGAGAGGAAGACAAAAAGCTGCACGAAAAATAAGGTTGGTTTACGGAAAGGTAAACGCAACCCGAACTGATTTGTGGTGGCTCAGGGTGTTATTTTGCCGTTAAACTCGACGGGCGAAAATATTTTTTTTTTTAAAAAAAAATATGACCCCCCCGTGCATGTTGGTATTTAAAAAAAAAAAAAACGGAAAAAACAAAAATCAAGTTTTAA
>CAYWMW010000103.1:11375-13613 GCA_964458975.1 uncultured Lewinella sp.
TGGTGGTTTTTTTTTTTTTTTTTTTTTTTCTGGGGTTTTTTTTTTTTTTTTTTAAAAAAACCCCCCCCCCCCCCCGCCGAGTTCAGGTTCCTTATTTAACTAGCAAAACCGGTCAAAAGCCAACTTCAGGTTTTCAGCGATGATCTCTGCGGAGCGGCCTTCGATGTGGTGGCGTTCGAGGAAGTGAACGAGCTTGCCATCTTTGAACAGACCAATGGCCGGGCTGCTGGGAGGGTAAGGCAGCAGGTGCTCCCGTGCGGTGGCTACGGCCTCGCGGTCTACACCGGCAAAAACGGTGTAAAGATTGTCGGGAGCCTTTTCGTTTTGGGAGGCCATCTTAGCGCCGGGGCGGGCGTTGGCAGCAGCGCAGCCGCAGACGGAATTGACGACGAGTAGGGCGGTGCCTTCCGTAGCGCCGAGGGCGGCGTTTACTTCGTCAGCATTCGTCAGGCTGGTGAATCCGAAGGCCGTGAGGTCCTTCGCCATGGGGATTGTTAGTTCGGCAGGATACATATCGTTGTTTTTATTCGTTTTGATGGGGAGGTTATAAAACCAGACCGGGCTGAATAGTGTAAGTTTGTCTGTTTGCTAGTCGTTAGCAACCGAACTTATCTACAATTAAGCAGCCGTTTTGGTTGGCGAACCATTAAAGTATGCTGCTAAAGAATCATCACTTATGAAAAAGATCTGGTTTTTATGCCTGTTGGCTTGTACCGTAATCAGCGTTGATGCCTGTACAAGCGATGCTTTGGCGGAACCCCTTGCTCTACCCTGCGACGGGGTAACGCCTACTTACGACAACGAGGTTCGGGAAATAGTGGAACGGACCTGTGCTTACAGTGGTTGCCACCTCGGTGGTGCACCGGGGATTTATGACAGCTACGAGGGCCTTCTGCCTGTTGTTGAAAGTGGTTTGTTTCGTCAGCGAGTTATCGTAAGCAAGGACGACCCCAACGTCGGTATGCCCCCGAACTACGCTCCCGAGGGGCGCGCCGAAGACCTTACCGCCGACGAGCTGATGATCATCACCTGCTGGCTCGATGCCGGGCACCCGGAGTCGTAGCCCCCGGTCTTGCAACCATCAATCCGTCAGATCTCTTGCCTGAAACTATCTTTGTATCCTGCGGCCGCGCCCCTTTATCCGGATGTGATGGCTTAAAACAGTTGCCGCAAACGATATTACACAGTTTTTCCCGGAGCGGGTGTTTCCCGGTCTAACAATCATAGAATCATGAAGCTTTCACTCCAGTTTTTCCTCTTTTTTCTGCTGACAACTACGACGCTTTTCGCCCAACGCGAACGCGTATACCGGACGTTTAAGGACACCCGCGTAGTCAACGTACACAGCGTAGAAACCCTACCGAAGGGCAAACTTGACATCCGCATCAGCCACCGCTTCGGCGATATGTTTGGCGACAACGGCGGCTTCCAGACCTTCTACGGGCTGGAAGTTGCCGAAGATGTATCCATCGGTGGAGAGTACGGTTTTACCGATAATTTCAACCTTGGTCTTTACCGCGCTAAAGGCGCTGGCCGCACTCCGGAGGGCAACTCCGGCCTGCGCCAGAACCTGAACCTGGTCACAAAACTTCGTTTCCTGCACCAGGAAACAGAAGGCTTCCCCTTCTCCGCTACGGTAGTTGGGACGGCCACGATGAGCGCGGCCCAAAAAATCGAAGATAACGTGGACCTCATCCAGAGTTTCCCGAAGTTCGCCCACCGCATGGCCTTCAACGGCAGCCTGGTAATCGCTAAGAAAATGAAAAACCTGAGCCTTCAGGTTATTCCGGGCGTAACGCACCGTAACCTGGTGCCGTTCGAGGGCGAAAACACCATTTTTAGCCTCGGCGGTGCCGCGCGCTTTCAGGTGTCCCGGGTTATGGCCCTGGTGGGAGACCTAACCGTACCTTTCAGCAATACCATCACGAGTGAAAACGGTTACAATATTCCGATGGGTTTCGGCCTGGAGTGGGATACGGGCGGCCACGTTTTCCAACTCAATTTCACCAACGCTACCGGCCTCTACGAAACCGATTACATCCCGTATACGATCACGGACTGGGGAGAAGGCGAGTTCCGGATGGGCTTTACGATTTCCCGCTGGTTTAATCTTTAGAGTCGGGAGTTTGGAGTCGGGAGTCGGGAGTCGCTACCGCAAGTACTGTTCGCGACGCTGCGCTTTCGAGTTTGGAGTCGGGAGTCGGGAGTCGCTACCGCAAGTACTGTTCGCGACGCTGC
>CAYWMW010000104.1:0-2672 GCA_964458975.1 uncultured Lewinella sp.
ACGGTAAATAATTTGGTAAAGATCCTCATGCGAAAAAAATTGGATTAGTTGATTAAACCATCGGTGCATAGTGAGTTACACCGCTTTTGTACCACAAAGGTCTCAATCTATCCAATAGCCAACGTTAACTGAATGTTAAGTCTTGGGTGTCATTCATTTGCGTTGGCTTTTCCGCAGGCTACCTACTTTTTGTCCTGGCGAGCGAATACGCGCTTCAGCAAATCGGTGTTTCGCAGGGCCGGGTTTTTACGTAATTCCGTTTCCTTTACTTCCACCAAACCAAATAATCCGTTTAATGCCCGCTCGGTGACGTAGGCATCAAGTTCGGGGTTGGTTTTTTTGACGAAGGGGAGTTTGTTGTAGGCCGTTACGGCTTTGTGCCAAATCTCGTTGGCGTTTACCTCATCCAGGCTGTTCTTGATGATGGGCTGGAATTCATTCGCCAGGGGAGAAGAGGTGCTGCTTTCCAGGTAGCGGGTGGCGGCGTCCTGCTCGCCTAGGAGGAGGTTCATGGCGTCCTTTATCGTCAGCCCCTTGATGGCGTCTATGAAAATGGGGCTGGCTTTGGTTGCGGCCAGTTCGGCGGCTTTGTTGACGCGCTCGGTCAGGTCCTGCTCCAGGTTGCTGAAACCGGGGACCACGGCCAGTTTCTTAATTACGGTCTGGGCTTCCTCCGGAAGAAAGATTTTGTAGGGGCTTTTGTAGTAGCCATCGGCGGCGGAGAGGGAGGTTACGGCTTTGTCTACGCCCTGGTTCAGGGCTTCTTTCAGGCCTTTGCCGATTTCGTCTTCGGAAAGCGGGTTTTTACCGCTGAGCACCGCGTCCGCTTTATCGGAGGCTTGCTTCAGGAGTTTGCCGAACTGGGCCTGGGCGGGCGCTGCGGTGAACAATAAGGCGGCCAAAAGGAGGAAAGAGTAAAGGGTACGCATGAAAATATATTTTTTGTTTCGCTCAAAGGAACGATGAGACCTTATATAAGGATGTATGGGAGGTGTTAAGGTTTGGCTAAAGGTCGCCTACCAGGTAAGTTTCCGCCCCAGCGGCTGGCGCTTCTTGGCCTCGCTGCCGAGTTTATTCGGCAGTTTGTAATCTGCGTACAAGCCGAAGATGGTGTCGGAGCGGGGGGCGGAGTTTACCCGGTCTTCCTGCCGCCAGAAGAGCTCTAGTTTTAGTCGGTCGGTGGCGGAATATTCCAGGCCGGCGGTGTAGCGGGCGCGGCTCCATTCGTTGCGGCGGTCGAAGCGGAAGCGGCCCTCGAACTCTGCAATCAGGGTGAAGCGGTCGTTGATTTGGGTGGAGACACCGAGCCGGGGGCGGAAGGCTACCCGCCGCAGGTTTCCGTTTTCACCGGGCGGCCGGTCTTGCTGGTAGCGGAAGCGGCTTTCCAGCGTAAAGGGTCCGTTGCCGAGGGGGTATTTATAGTTGAGGTCGGTGAAAACGCGTAGGGTTCCGGGATCGCCGTGGGCGGCGGGCTCGAAGCGGGAGCCGAAGGTCAGGCTTGCGTTTTGGAACGCTTGTACGTTGCCAGCTAAAAGGAAAAGGTAGATTTCTTCCGGCGCTGCGCTCAACGACCGGCGGTGCTCAATGTCTACGGCGTAGGCCCAGCGGGAACTGACCTCTTTATCGAGCGAAACTCCGGTCCAGCTTTCCGTTTGGGTGTGAACTAAAAGTGGGAAGAGCAGTAAAAGCAAGAAGGTAAAGCGCATAGGTTGGGTAGGGGGTTGAGGGCTTGGTGGACTGGTTCAACGCTTGCTTTTCACCCCTCGTTGGATGGCATCGGTCATCGTTTGGTATAAGCTGGCGTATTCAGGGTGGCTCGCCAGCAGGTGCAAATGGCGGTCTATCGTGGCCTGGTCTCCACGGGCTGCGGCACCGGTCTGCCGAAGGGCGGGGGAGGTTGCATCTTGCTTGAGGGCCGTGTTCCGGATGATGGGCAGGAGGACCTCAAAGGGAACACCACTCTCGGTACAGAGCTGATGGCTGATCTCGTAGAGCCAGGTGACGAAGTTGTTGCTGAAGACGGCTGCCAGGTGGAGCTTGGCCCGTTGCGCGTCGTCGAGCGAATAGGTTTGGTCGGAGAGCGTGGCCGTTAACTCGCCCAGCACCTGCGTCAGCGCCGCATTGGTCGCATGGTAAACAACGGGCAAATCCCGCCAGTCCGAAACCGGTTCTCCCGCCCGCAGGCTCCGGATCGGCCAGAGTGCGCCACGGTTGGCAAAATGGCTATTGATGAGCACCGCAGGCGTTGCCCCGCTGGTATGAATCACCGGCGTTGCGGACGAGAAATGATTGGCCAACTCCGTAGACGCCTGGTGAATGGCTCCGTCCGGAACCGCCAGCATAATCAGGTCCGGCTGGTGGGAAACTTCCGCCAGCGCTTGCACCCGTACCGGCCAGTCCGCCACCCGCTGCGGAGCGCGGCTGACCAGCGTAACGTCGTACCCCGTCTGCTGAAGCACCTGCACCAGGTGCCAGGAAAGGTTGCCCGCTCCGATGACTAGTATTTCTTGCATAGGAGAAGTTTTGTGGTTCGGTAGTTTTGTGGAGGGTGGTTCGGCGGGCATGATACGGAAGAATTGTCGTTATCCGCAAAACATTACCCCCGGCGAACACTATCCTGCACTTAGTTACCTATCATTGCAGCCCACAAAACCACCGAACCACCGAACCAC
>CAYWMW010000104.1:2772-13580 GCA_964458975.1 uncultured Lewinella sp.
CTGCACTTAGTTACCTATCATTGCAGCCCACAAAACCACCGAACCACCGAACCACCGAACCACAGAACCACCGAACCACCGAACCACAAAACCACTTCCCCATGTCCATAAAACTAACCGAATACTCCCACGGCGCAGGCTGCGGCTGCAAGATCGCCCCCGCCGTCCTCGATACCATCCTCGGGCAAACACAAAAAGGGCCGGACTTCCCCAACCTCCTGGTCGGGAACCACGAACGCGACGACGCGGCCGTTTACGACCTCGGCGACGGTACCGCCGTAATCAGCACCACCGATTTTTTCATGCCCATCGTGGACGACCCACTTACCTTCGGGCGCATTGCCGCTACCAATGCCATCTCCGACGTCTACGCCATGGGCGGAACGCCGATGATGGCCATCGCTATCCTCGGCTGGCCCATCGGGCAGCTACCGCCGGAGGTAGCGGGTCTGGTGGTGGAAGGTGGCCGGCAGGCCTGTGCTGATGCCGGAATACCCCTCGCGGGCGGGCACAGCATCGACAGCCCCGAGCCAATCTTCGGCCTCGCCGTGAACGGTAGGGTAGACATCAAGAACCTGAAAAAGAACGGTGGCGCTAAGGTGGGCGACCAGCTTTTCCTCACCAAACCCATCGGTGTCGGGATTCTGAGTACCGCCCAAAAGAAGAAGAAACTTCAGCCAGAACACAGCCACTTAGCCACCGAGCAGATGGTCCGACTCAATAAAATTGGCATCGTGCTCGGCGGGTTAGACTACGTACACGCGATGACCGACGTAACCGGCTTCGGGGTACTGGGCCACCTTACCGAAATGTGCAAAGCCAGCGCTACCTCTGCCGATATCCGGCTTACTGACGTACCGCTCATCGACGAAGCCATCCTGGACCACTACCTAGCCGAAGGCTGCATCCCCGGCGGAACGAAACGCAACTGGGCCAGCTACGGACACCATGTCTCGCTGACAACGGACCGCCAGAAATGGTTATTAGCTGATCCGCAGACCAGCGGAGGACTACTCTGTGCCGTCGCTTCGGAACAGGCGGATGCTTTCCGGGAAGTTTGCTTACAGCAAGGCATAGAAGTGATGCCGTTTGGTGAAATGGGACCTGCTTCCGGAGACGAACTGGTACGCGTCGCGTAGTAACTAAGCGACTTCGTTTATGGCAAAATTTTAGGACTTATCGTCGCTTTAGGGGGACTGGATGGGCAACTTTTAAATTGCACATTGCGTTAATTTGGGGTAAATCTAATGTTAACTCATTGTAAAGCTTATATCTTTGCGCTTAACTACGGGCTACTTAATTTGAGAAGTTCACTAAAATTCTTGCTTTATGGCAAACAAATTGCACGAAGAAAAGCAGCGCTTTAACGACAAAGTTGCTATGGCTCTGCTCGGTACTGGAACCGTCGGCTTACTGTATGCTGCGGTAAGTTCTTTGCTTACGGATCCCGCCAATTATTTCCGGGCGGGTGTCTTTTTCCTTACGGCTTTCGCTTTAGGCGGATGGTTGTACTGGTTGGTAAAGCTTCAGTTGAGGGTTAAGATCAGTGACAAGAGCATCAAGTTCAGAATGGCTCCCCTTCATACCACGAACCGGAAAATTAAGTGGAAGGAGGTCAAGGACTGTAGTATTGTGCGGACACCGAAAATTGCCCAATGGCACGGTGCTAACATCAGCTACGGAACTGAGTCAAGCTTTAGTCTGTCGGGCCGCAACGGCTTATCGATAACCACCAAGGATGGCCGGAAGTACTTCATCGGCTGCCGGGATGTTGACGGTTTGCAGGAGGCTATGCGTTCGTTTTCGGTAGCGTAGAGATCAGAGTTCAGAAAGCAGAGTTCAAAAAGCAGAGATCAGAGATCAGGGTTTAGAAATTAAAGTGCAGAAATTAGTGTCAAAACTTGGATTTAAATAAAATACCATTTTTTTCTGCTTTCTGCTTTCTGGCTCAATACCCCAAGATTCGTAGCATACTCTCCGCAGTCTGCTTAGGGTAGAGGAGCCGGTCCACCAAATTCCCCTTTTCGTCAATATCAATGACAATGTGCTGGGGGCTGGGGATCATACAGTGCTTGATGCCGCCGAAGCCTGCGATATTGTCTTGGTAAGCGCCGGTGTGAAAGAAGCCGAGGTAAAGGTTTTCTGTGTCGTCGGGCTTATTGACGGGCAGGTAGACCTGGCTTTCGTGAACTTCGGAGTTGTAGTAGTCTGAATTATCGCAGCTGAGGCCACCGATGTTGACGCGGCGGTAGCCGTTGCCCCACTTATTGATGGGCAGGAGGATGAAGCGTTCGCCGATGCCCCAGGCATCGGGCAGGGTGGTCATCAATGAATTATCAATCATGTACCACATCTCCGAGTCGTTCTGTTGCTTTTGCTCCAGGACGGAGAAGATGGTTGCGCCGGATTCCCCGACGGTGTATTTGCCAAATTCGGTATAAATATCGGGTTCTGGCACCTCCATCTCCTCGCAGGTTTCAAGGAGGTTAGAGACGATTTCGCGGACCATGTATTTATAGTCGAACTCAAAGCCGAGGCTGTTTTGGATGGGCATTCCGCCGCCGATGTTGAGGGCGTTGAGCTGTTCGCTTTCCTGCTTCAACTCTCCGTAGAGGCGCACGGCTTTTTTCAGCTCGCCCCAGTAGTAGAGGCTGTCTTTGATGCCGGTATCAACGAAGAAGTGGAGCATGTGCAGCTCCAGCTTCGGGTTGTTTTTTATCTTTTTGTTGAAGAGTGGCACAACATCCGCGCCCCGCAGGCCGAGGCGACTGGTGTAGAACTCAAAGGTGGGTTCTTCTTCGGTGGCTACGCGGATGCCGATTTTTGCCTTATCCCGCACGTGTTCTGAGTAGTAATCCAGCTCATGGGCGTTGTCAACCACCGCGATGAGGTTGGTGAAACCGTCGTTGATGAGGCCCGTGATGGCCTGTAGGTAATCCAGGGGTTTAAAGCCGTTGCAGACGATGGTGATGTCTTTAGAAATCTTTCCTCTTTCGTGGAGCCGCCGGATCAGGTCCACATCATAGGCAGAGCTGATTTCTAACTGAACACCGTGGGCCAGGGCCTCCTCCACAACGTGGGCGAAGTGGCTGCTTTTGGTGCAGTAGCAGTAGTGGTATTTGCCGGAATAGCCCTGGCTGCGCATGGCGCGGCGGAAGAGGTTTTTGGCCGTTTTTATCTTCTGGCCAATGCTCGGCAGGTAGGTCAGTTTCAGCGGCGTGCCGTACTTTTCGATGAGGTGAATCAGCGGGATGTTGTTGAACGTCAGGTATCCGTTCGTGAGGTCAAACCCGTTTTGGGGGAAATCGAAGGTCTGATCGATGAGATCAAAGTATTTGTTGGCCACCGGCTTTGTTGATTTTTTCGAGGGCGAAGGTAGTTAAGGAGTTAAATATGAGTCATCGCCAATTTTAGAGAAGTAAACCTGGATGAGTAGTAATACTGCACCTACGGAGTAGTATTCGCAAATCAGCATTCAGCGTTCAGCATTCAAAAATCAGAGATCAGATGGCCATGTGCGATAGCCTTAATTCTGAACCCTGAAAACCGTAATTTGTACAGAACATAAAAAGAAATCTAAACTTCGGGATGACTCATGCTTTACTTCATCTTTCAGCGCGGCCGCAGGTTCAAGGAGGGGTTTCCGGGCAAAAAACAATCCGTAAGCTTGAAACTTCGAGCGGAAATGAAACCTTTGTACCCCGTGATGCCTTCCAACCACAAAACCACAAGACCACAAAACCACAAGACCACAAGACCACAAAACCATGAACTGGCCAAAAATCCGCGAAGAGCTAGAACTAAGAACCTCCCGCAGCAGCGGAGCGGGCGGCCAGCACGTGAACAAGACGGAGAGTAGGGTAGAGTTGGTGTTTGACCTGGAGGCCAGCGAAGGCTTAACTGACCGGGAACGCAAAAACCTCCGCCACCACCTGGCGAAACAGATTGATGCGAACGGCCGTATCTCTGTTGTAGACCAATCCGGCCGCAGCCAGCACACCAACCGAAAGCGTGCGCTCCAAAGGCTAAAGGAAATGCTGGAGCGTGGTTCCCGCCCGATTCCGAAGCCGCATAAGGGCAAAGCTTTCGTTGCCAACAAGCGTAAGCGGTTAGACCGGAAGAAACGGCGGGGAGAGCTTAAGGCTTCTCGGGGGAAGCGGTGGTACTGACTTTTCTTTCCCTGGATAACCCCATTTATCAGGGTTGGTGTTTAAACGCGTACTCTAATAAACTAGAGTATTAGGTTTCGTGTTCAAACACATACTCTAATAAACTAGAGTATTAGGGCTGCGCACCCCAACCCCTTCCAACTCACCCTGCACCCGCGTCCGCGCCCAGCAAACAGCCGCAGCAAAGCAATTTTTTCCCAACAATTCCCGCCCCCAACCGTTACTCCGAAGTATGGCCAAAAAAGAAGACAAAACGACCCCTCCGCGCGAAAGCCTCATCAACATCGATCCGGAGAAAATCGCCGAGAACCCCGGCTTGCTCCCGTATGCGCACGAGCGTGGCGGCGCTACCATCAAGCCCATCGATGCCGGGAAGGTGAAGGGCCTGGCCATGTCGTCGATGTACGAGCAAACGGATATGCAGCTCGATCAGATCAAGGCCCAGATTGAGTTGCTCGCCCGCCAGGCCAACGAAATCCAGAACCGGATGACGATCAGCGAGCGCATCTACGAAGCCGAAATGGGCATCGACCCGATCATCGGGCGTACCTACTATCTGTACCGGAATAAGAAGGGGAAGCACCTGCTCAGTATGGTTAGCCCCGCAGAATGGGGCCCCCGCATCCCGTACGAGTACATCGCCACCATAAAATTACTCGGTGACCACACTTGGGATATTCTGGAGCGGCGGGAAGATATTTGATGCCAGGATAGGCTGCATCGCCGATTTTCAAGCCTCAGGCTTAAATCACAGTTGTTGAATTAACGTTCCTTAGCCCACATTACCGATCACCTGTAATTGGGTGAGGTCTGGGGTAGGCTTACCTCCTTCATCCTCAAGGGTGATGGCGAACGCAGCTACACCCGAAAGATAGTCAACTTCCAGAATTACATCTCCGGCAAGGTTAGTCGCCAGAACACCTAAATCTTTAGGTCCGTCGGCATCAATCGCCCAGAGTTGGTACTGTTTGCCGCTTGGTGGCGGTGGCAGGCTGGTTGCCTTGAACAGCGTCTTTTGTGTCGCGGTATTATAAAAAACAATAGCACTTCTGTCTTGCGTATCGTCGGCGCTGGCAAGAACGACGTTTTGAGTAGCGGGGTTAGTCAGTTGGTTAATGAACCGTTGGGTAGACTGTAGTATCTGCTGGCTCTCGTTGCAGTCTTTTTCGAGTTTATCATACCTGGCTTGCAGGGTCTCCAGCTTATCTGATCGTTCTCCCGCCTGGTTGTAGAAATAGAATAAGCCCAGCACTCCCGCCAGGGCAAATACCCACGGAAGCACCGAGGCCATCATACTGCGGTTCGTTTTTTCAGTTGGTACTTTCGGGACCTTATTTCCGGTAGGAGCATCACTTGGTGCAGATCTGATGTCAGCCAGTAAACGTTCGAGAATAGTCGGGTCTACGTCCGGGGCCAGCGTTAGGGCGAGCCCTTCAAGCGCAAACTCAATTTGCTCGATTTCAGCTTTGATTTCCGGATGCTCGGCGGCCATCGCCTCCACCTCCCGCATCTCTGCGGGTTCGAGGCGGTCCAGAACGTATAGTTCCAGTTTGCCGGAGGTTATGTAGTCCTTAATATTCAAAGCTAAAATGATAGATTAGATAAAAGTGAAAATAACGTCAGCCATACCATTTCGTTTTGCAGTAAAGTGCGAAGTTGTGAAATAGCGCGGCGTGCCCGGGTCTTGATCGTCCCCAGGGGGATGTTCAGTTCCTTGGCTGCTTCGGACTGAGTGTAGCTTTGTAGGTACAGCAAGTCTACTATGGGACGGTGGTCCTCATCCAGACTTTCTAACAGTGAACTTACGCCAATATAATCAGTTGATGGCGTCTGACTCAATTCCTTTCGTCTACCTACGATGTCGTTTATTTCATCGGTTTTATTTGATTTGCGATAGTTTTTTGAACGGGTCTTGTCTATTGCCGCGTTGCGGGCAATTCTGGCCATCCAGGTGAAGAACCTGCTTTTGCCCGCGTCGTAGCTGTCGATGTTGTTCCAAACCTTAAGCAAAACATCGTGAAGCACCTCTTCGGCCACCTCTTTTTGAGGGATGACGGACTGAACAATCGTCATCAAAGCACCAGAGTAATATTTAAAGAGCTGGCGCATACCTTCTTCATCCCGCTGTTGCAGCAGTTGAAGAACGACGTCCTGTCTTTGGTTTGAATCTGTTAGCTTCATGTAGTTGTCGGTACGGAACTCTGCGACACTAACGGTACGCAGCGCCTTCCCGTTCGGCAAACATAAACAAAAAGCCCAAATAAAATTCCGATCCTACCTTTATCTACCGAAAATAAGCAAGTAACTTTGTACGCTTGAAATTTATATCCCGATGAAACATTTGCTTACCGGCCTGGGAATAGGCCTCATTTTTCTTACTGGCTGGCTCGTACTACTGAGCACGGAACGGGCTGATCCAACTCCGGGGCAGGCCGGGAAGATGGAAATTGAATCCGCTGACGGTGTACAGCTGCCGCAACGGGTGCGCGGCGTAGACCTCGCTGGCCCGTTCTCTTTCGCCGGAGAGCCCATTCCGATGGACAATTTTGACGTGAAAGAGCGCCTCGATCAGGAACTGCTGCGCAACGCCTACTTCCACCGCAATACCATCATGTTACTGAAGCGACAAACACGCTTCTTCCCTACCATCGAACGCATCCTCGCCGAAGAGGGCATCCCCGAAGACCTGAAGTACCTCGCCGTAGCGGAAAGCGGCCTTGCCAACGCCGTCAGCGTAGCGGGGGCAAAGGGCGTTTGGCAGTTCATGACCCCAACGGGAAAGGGCTACGGTTTGGAAATAAACGGTGAAGTAGACGAACGCTACCACCTGGAGAAAGCCACCCGAGCGGCCTGCAAATACCTCAAAAGCTACTACGCTACCTATAAAGACTGGCGCTGGGTCGCTGCGGCCTACAACATGGGCGGGCCAAACGTTGATAAATGGAAAAGCAAGCAAAAAGCTGAGACTGTTTTTGACCTCGACATCAACAGCGAAACGATGGCTTACGTCTTCCGCATCGTTGCGCTGAAAACCATCCTCCAGAACCCCGCCTCCTTTGGTTACGAAATATCTCCGGCGGAGCATTATCCCGAGCTTGATAACGTCAAGCTCGTTACGGTGTCAAAAAGTATCCCCAATCTGGCAGATTTTGCTAAAGCGCAGGGCACTACTTACCGGATGCTGAAGGTCTACAACCCCTGGCTCATCAGCGGCTCACTTACCGTTGGTAAAGGGAATAGCTATGAGGTCAGGATTCCGGTTTAAGAACTTGCTTGGCAACTATGGTCTTTTGTGGGCGCGGCCGCAGGTGCAAGGAAAGTTCTTCGAGGAACAAGTTGGTATAAGACACCGTTCCCTTACTACCTTGTGCCATAACACCCCGTAACATGAAATCATACCTCTTAAAACCATACGCCCACTTCGTCCGCCGTCAGGTAAGGAACGCCGCCGAACGCGCCGTTCTCGCCCAGCAAGAAACCATGGGAGACCTGGTCCGGACGGCACGCGACACCGCCTACGGAAAGGATCATGACTTCGCCGGCATCAAAAACTATCAGGATTTCAAAGCCCGCGTCCCCGTAGGCGACTACGAATTTTTCAAGCCCTACGCCGATCGTATTCGGGACGGCGAGAAGAACGTCAGCTGGGTCGGGAAACCCAAATACTTCGCCAAAACCAGCGGCACGACCAGCGGGGTGAAGTACATCCCCCTCACCCGCGAGAGCATCCCCAACCACTTCGGTACCGCCCGTAACGCCCTGTTCAACTACATCGCTGAAACGGGCAAAAGCAAATGGCTGGACGGCAAAATGATCTTCCTCAGCGGAAGCCCGGAGATGGGCGACACCAACGGCATCCTCACCGGCCGCCTCTCCGGCATCGTGAACCACCAGGTACCCGCCTGGCTGCGCACCAACCAACTGCCGAGCTACGAAACCAACTGCATCGAAGACTGGGAAACCAAGCTCGAACGCATCGTAGACGAAACCATCAACGCCGATATGCGCCTCATCTCCGGCATCCCGCCGTGGGTCCAGATGTACTACGAGCGTTTGCTGCAACGCTCCGGTAAGTCTACCATCCTGGAGCTCTTCCCCAACCTGGAAATGTTCGTCTACGGCGGCGTAAACTTCGAGCCCTACCGCGATGCTTTGGAAGAGCTCGTCGGCGGCCGCATCCCCAGCGTGGAGACCTACCCGGCCAGCGAGGGCTTCATCGCCTTTCAGGACAGCCAGCACGAGAAAGGCCTCTTGCTCAACGCCGATTCCGGTATCTTCTTCGAGTTCATCCCCGCCGGAGAGATCTTCGACGACAACCCAACCCGGCTCAGTCTGGGACAGGTAGAAACCGGGGTCAACTACGCCATCATCCTCAACACCAACGCAGGGCTTTGGGGCTACAACATCGGTGATACCGTGCAGTTTGTGAGCGTGGAACCTTACCGCTTGCTCGTCACTGGCCGCATCAAGCACTTCATCTCCGCCTTCGGCGAGCACGTTATCGGCAAGGAGGTGGAGCTTGCCATGGCGGAGGCCACTGCGAAGCACAACGTCCGCGTGACCGAATTTACCGTCGCCCCCCAGGTCGCTCCCCCCGAAGGAGGTACCGCTTACCACGAGTGGTTCGTTGAGTACGACCGCCCGCCAGCGGACGCTGCCGCGTTCGCCCAGGACCTCGACGCCGCAATGGTGAAGCAAAACATTTACTACCAGGACCTCATCAAAGGGGCCATCCTAAAACCTCTCGTAGTTACCCCGACTAAACCCGGCGCTTTCCGCGACTATATGAAGAGCCAGGGCAAGCTTGGCGGGCAGAATAAGGTGCCACGGCTTAGCAATGACCGCAAGATTGTTGACCAGCTGTAAAAAAGCATTACTCCGGTCGAGACTTTCCAAGCCGAGTTTTATAGGCGCACTAAAACCGCCACCCACTACCATTCGTTAGGTTGAAAAATTAACATGAAAACCCTAATCCTAGGCGCAACCCCCAACTCCAAACGCTACGCCCATACCGCCGCGCATCGCCTCGTCGGTTCAGGCCACGAAATCGTGAACGTCGGCATTAAAAAGGGGGAGGTAGCCGGTGTAGAAATCCTGAACGGTACACCGGAGCTGGAAGACATCGATACCGTAACGCTCTACGTAGGCCCTAAAAACCAGGAGCCGTACTACGATTGGCTGGTGGATGAGGTCAAACCCCGCCGGATCATCTTCAACCCTGGCACCGAAAACGCAGAATTGAGTATGCTTGCGCGGCGGGCAGGCATTGAAACGGAAGTGGCCTGCACCCTGGTGTTACTCGCAAGCGATCAGTACTAACCTTTGGCGATGTTTAAACCTCATTTTCTTCTTCGTTTAGCGGCGGTATTTGCGCTGGCAGGCATCGGTTGGTTGGCTTTTAGGAGTGGTTTGTCGTTGCGCGAGCTGGCCTGGGATACGGCGGTCTTCAGCTTTATCCCCGAAGCCTTCGGATGGACCTGGAACGAGTGGGTGACGAGTGCGGCCGTTGACCGTGGCATCACGCTGACCGAAAAGGCTATCGGCGTGCTTTCCCTGTTGTTGGCGGTTTTTCTTGCTGGGCGGAAGAAGGCTACCAGTGGCTTTCTGCTCTGCACGATACCGTTTTTTGCCCTTTTGCTTATTCGTCCTTTGCTCTTCTGGAAGGAGCACTTTTATCAGATCGGGGCTTTGCTGGAGCTGGGGATGCAAACCCTTGCGCCGGTGCTTTTTGTGTGGTACTTAGCGCGTTCTGATCATTTTATGACGCAAAGTGGCGGGCCGTCGGAGCACAAATTTTGGTGGTGCGTTAGCGCTACGGTGGCCGTCACTTTTATCGGTCATGGCATGTACGCTATTGGGTTTCATCCGGTGCCGGCGCACTTTGTGTTCATGACCCAGGCTGGCCTCGGGGTGGGGGAGGATGCGGCGCGGCGGTTGCTGGTTGCCGTTGGTGTGCTTGATTTTTTGGCCGCCGCCTTGCTTTTATTGCCCTGGAAAAAAGCCTGGTTGGTGGGGCTAGCCTGGGTCATCCCGTGGGCCATACTGACCACCTTCGCCCGGCTCTGGAGTTACGGTGGCTTCGTCGGTTTTGATACCCTACTGTCTCAGTGGTTGCCGCAGATGGTGGTGCGTTTGCCGCATATTCTCTTGCCTTTGGCGTTGTTTTTTTTGGCGCGGGCGCAGGTGCAGGGTGAGGTTTCCGGTAGCGGTGGCTTTAGCCGGCATGCTTAGGGTTCGCGCAATAATAAGTTGTTCTGGTGGGAAGGAGTGATCGTTATGTTGGCGAGTTTCGCACGGGCGAATCCAGGGTGAGGCATCCGGTAGCGGTGGCTTTAGCCGCCATGCTTAGAGGGCGCGCAATAAAAAGTTGTTATGGTCGAAGCTCGCCAACGCCGCGAGCGCCGTTTTCAGACGAGGAAGTTATTGTTACGCGAACCCTTAACTCGCCAGTCGAATTCTTTTTTGTCAATACTTAAACAGAGCATCGTTGTTGGGATGAATAATATATGGTTTGGGCAAAAAACTGATTCAATTATTCAACAAAAAAGTTCGCCTGTCGAGTTTGGCGTGTTTAAAGTTGTAACTGGGGTGTGCAAACGTTTCATCTCGGCGAGGATTTCTAATTCGTCCGCCGAGCCT
>CAYWMW010000105.1:0-13396 GCA_964458975.1 uncultured Lewinella sp.
ACACTATTGCTATACCGCAGAAAAGCAAGGAAAGGCAACGTCAGTACGCTACCTCTCACCAGTACGGAGAGGAAAGGATTAGCGGGTACTGGAACGAACCAGGCGCACAACGCAAACACACAAAGGGCTAAGACTATATAAAGGTGCCCGGTTGCAAGCGGCTGCAGGCCCATCTTCCATTGAATCAGTACCACCTTCAGTACATTGTACAGTACCGAAGCGAGCATGGTGGCGATGGCCGCGCCGGTTATCCCCATTCCCCACACGGCGATGAAGGTGTAGTTGAGTACGACGTTCAGCAGGCCCAGAACCATGATGAAGACGACGTTCCAGCGGTAATAATCGGTCATCCCGATCAGGTTGCCGTTGATGGAAGTCAGGAGGTCAAAAAGTTTGGCGGCCCCCAGAAATAGCACTACGAAGTAGCCCGTTTGGTACCCCCCCAGATTATCCGTCCACTCGTAGACGTGGGGCAAACAAATTAATGCCCCTGCGTAAATCAATCCTCCCAGCGCGAAAAGAACGAGCGAAGTTTCCCGGTACAGGAAGCCCAGTTGTGGAATATCCTTTTCTTTCCAGGCTTCCGCGACGATAGGAGAGGTGATGGCGTTGATGGCCATATTCGGAATCACTATTACGCTCACCACGAAAGCGGAAAATGCGTAGATACCCGTTTCACTTTCCCCCAATACATCATTAACCGTGATGGCATCGATGTAGATGGAAAGGCGGCCGCCGATGGCACCGAAGACGCTGTAGGCGGCTAGTCGGTATAAATCTTCCGTAGTAACTCCTTTAAGTCTAAGTTTCCCCCAGCGGAAACGCAACACCCCCAGGTAGGCGGCGTAAACGATCAGACCTAAGAGCGCTAGTGTGTACACGGCAACGATTCCGGGGTTCAGCCATTCCCGATCAGCCAGCTGGTAAAAGATCAAGAGAAACAATGAAGGGGTTGCCAATTTGACCAAAAGGTTGTTAAAAACGACCGGTAGTGCAATGCGTCGGAAATTGACCAGGTGGGTAGTAAGTAAACCACCATAAGACAGTGCGGCGAGTACGCCGAGGATGGTCCAGCGGTTTTCAGCCAGTACGCCATTGGCGACTCCCCAGGATTGTAACCAGCGGATGATTGCATCTCCGGCCAGGCCGTTCACCAAAGCGAGCAGGACAAGCGCTGCGGTCATGGCCGCTGCCGCCCTGGTGAAGAGTTGCCCGGCTGCGTCAACACGGTCGCCCTCCAACGACGGTAGAAAGCGGACCATTACGGCAGTGGTGCCTAAGGAAACGAAGGGGACCAACAGCAGGGCCCAGGAAGCGATGGCCACGATGTATCCCTGAAGGGCCTTATCGTTAGGATAAACGACCAAAGTAGACACCACCCCTACCGCCACGGCGAGGACGGAGACGATGTTGTTCTTGATGGCCTGGCGTTGGATGATGCCCATACGGGTGGATTGACCTTAGGCTTTTTCTCTGAGGTGAGAATATAGCTTGGTTAGTTGGCTTAGTTTCAGTTGGGTGCCGGTTATGATTTTGTGGGTGCGGAGCCAGCGGGGAATTTGTGAAAGGTATTGTAAAAACTGCCACACTACTGACGGAGTCAGTTTTTTAAGCGGAGTACCTATAATGCTAACCTCTGTTGGCGACTTTATTTTGGCAAACCGGTAAGTTTCACCGTAATGAGAAACAAAGTAACCGTATTTATAAGCGTTTACCCTCGGCTTCGGGGATAAATCAGGCGAAGTGAGGATATTCACTAATTCTTCGAAGTTTTGTGGTTCGTACACAGCATCTTCTCCTTCGTAGAAAGACCTGCCGTAAAGTACGCTTGCCGTCCCCCAGTAAGTTGCTTCTATTCCAATTGTACTGGCGAACGTAAGCACCACATCTGCCGCAGCACACAAGGTGTAACTATCTACTATTTCCCCGGGGCCGATGAGCGTGAAGTTTGCTTGTTTCAGCTCGTACAACTCACGGGTTTGCTGGTTATCTACTACCGCCAGGTTTGGGTGCATTCTTACGTATAAGTGAACGTCGTCTCGATGCTGTAACGCATCGAGCAGCTTGACAACCACCTCATTTTGATTGCGAAACAGTGGGGTATCCCATTCGCTAATGGTTTGCATCTCGTCTTCAGAAGAGTTGAAGATTACAATGTTGTGCTTGGTTTTATCGTACCCGTTGGGCAGTTGGCCAGATTCCATCCCATCGAGGTAACTGCGATCATCCCGGGAAGCTCCTTTACGTTTATCCTCAAACCAGCGGATTGCTCCGGCTTCTCTTTCCTTAACCGGTGTACTTTCCCAGAGGGTTTTCAGTAAACCCCGTCGGAAGCTTATGCTGTGTGGCAACTCATTTACGAATTCCTGAAACCGTTGGGGGCTGCTCCCCCGTTCGTGGCAGACGAAGTCTATATTGCGCTGCCGGCAGAGTTCGAGCAGGGGAAGTAATTCTGAGTGCCGCCCGTTGAAGAGGATAACTTCGTCCGGGTTCACCTCGTCCAGTGTTCGACGATAGTTTAGGAGTGCTCCAAGGGCATTACACAGCTCTAAATCGACTAATTGCCGGTCTTTCCCGTTGAGATCTAGCGCATATTCCCGGAGAATAGAGATGGTTGAAGAGGCAGCCCCCCGTCCAATATTGATGCCTTCGAAATTAAGCTCCATTAATTCGGCTACTGTAGCAGGAAAGCGCTCGGGATAAGACTTCGGAAATAAGCCCCGGTCTAAAGAAAATCGATTAGCCTCAGGAATGCCGACCTGGCCCGCCAGGCGTTGAGCCCGTTGCTGGCAAAGTGCGCAGCCTACCAGGTTGTGGGTGGCATTCAAGCTACAAGTAGACAGCGCCGCCCCGCAAAAGAGGACATATACTTCAACGCCTTCTTCCCGCCGGCGCATCATCAGTTCCGTCTCCGTAGCCTGATGCATGGGGCTGATACCTTGAGCCGACAAGAATAGTGTCTTTCTCATGCTGTAAAGTTACACCAACTGCAGGCGGGCTTTTATTTCAGCCAGCAAAACATGGCTATTATCTTCGGGGGACAGGCCGATGAAGGAAGCGCCAGACCAGTAAGCGTTCAGGTTACAGGGCAGTACGCTTTGTTCGAGCGATCGCATAAAAGCTTCCATATCAAACGTCAGAGCAGGGCCTTTCATGATTCTTCGGGCAGCCTTAACCGCATCCGTTACAGTACGCACCCGGAACGCACCTTGCGCCGACTGGTAGTAGGCATTTCCGAATACGAGTACTGGTTTATTGTTCCATAAAGCCTCAAAGCCAGCAGTGCCGGTTGCGGTTGCTACGGCCAACGCGTGCTTTTGAAGTTTACTGCTCTCTACTGAGATCGGGATGTACTTGATCCGGTCGGAGTAGGGAAAGTAGTCGAAGTAATCCAGCGAGCGTCCGGGGAGTCTTTGGCGCGGATATTCTTTAACGTATACATCTACCTCTTCCGGGAATGCAGCGAGCAAAACCTCCGCCATCAAGTATTGATCATTGAATTCTTCCGCCAGGGGGCTGGTGGTCATTTCGGGCTGATAGTGCAAAGGGAGGTAAACGTAGGGCCGATCAAAATCTACCTGAGGTACGCAATGGGAGGCATACCTACGCCAATATTTTTTTTCGATATTTTTTTCGACTACAGGCTTTTGCCAGACGAGATAATAGAGGTATTTCCAGGCAGCAGGGTCCTGAAGCATTTTAAAGACACCAGAAAGCTTAGCTAAAATACGATTTTGCTGACGCTGGCGGACGTTCTTCTCGTGGGTTTTCATCCACGCCTGATTGGCGTAAAAGGGTTTAGCTTTAGTTTTCTTGTCCTCTCCCCGGGCAATAGCTACGCGGGTGCTAATTACTTCACTTAACTGATCTAGTTGCACTTTGCTTAGGCTAGCCCACCGGCGTTGATCCGATGTTCCAACCTCCTTATAGTGACCAACGGGCAGGACGGCATCAATCCCTACCTGGGTAAAGCTAAGGGTCGGGATGCCGAGGATGCGACATTGTTCCGCCAGTACGTAGTCCGTCATTTCGTGGGGCACATCAACGATTATGAAGTAATCAATACGATACTCCTTTAAAAAAGACAGCCAGTAAAAGAACAGATCATGGTAGCGCTTTTTCCTTTGGTAGTAGTTCAATTTAGGGCCATGCTTTTCCATGCGGTCCATCATCTTCATGACTACCGGCATCATCTCAGAATAGAGTGAGAACAATTCGTCGTTCAGTTCTGCGTCACCTCTGAGTGAGAGCGGCCCCGCCCCGGGTTTAGCATTGAGGGCTACCTGCATATCAATCAGGGATAGCTGCTCGCTGTTTTCGTTGATGACATCGCTCCCCAGTGCGTTGGTGATCCAGTGAATATGGTTCACCCCGGCATCCCGGCTGAGTTCCGGAATTGTTGGCAAAACGAAAGGATCGTTAAAACCGAAAGCCAAAATGTTTTTTCCCTTTACACTCATATTATTCCCCATCCTCCATCAACCATAATGTTTTGCCCGGTAATGTACGACGATGCATCGGACAATAGAAAGAGTAAAGACGGAGCGATATCATCAGGCCTACCCATTCTCCTCAAAGGAACTTTAGCTTCGTACGCCTCAACGAACGACTCCGGCTGGTGGTCAAAAATGCCGCCGGGAGACAGTGTATTTACCCGAACTCCGTAAGGGCCGTAATAAGAAGCCAGGTAACGGCTAAGGTTGGTTACCCCGCCCTTAATGGCGGCATACCCTGCGGGCATCGTCATTTCGGTCCCGGCATACACGCTAAAGTCGGGGCCGAGGACTCCGTAGATTGATCCGATATTAACCAGGCTACCTCTGCCGTTGCGTTTCATGTGTTCTAGTACCTTCTGACAGCACAAAAAGTACCCGTTCATGTGCATATCGACGTTTTTGCGCCAGGAATCGAGGGGGATGTTTTCAAACTTCGCGCCCCAATCCTTGGTTCTGGGGTAGGCGTTGTTAACCCATCCGTATATTTCCAGCCCGCTGCCTTCAAGTACGCTGATTAGGTTTTCGACAGATTCCTCGCTGGTAATGTCGAGATGATACTCGTCGTTTTTCAAGTCTTCCGCACAAACGATGTCTGCGTTTATGCATCTTCCTCCGGCCCTTCTTATCGCTTGCACGAATAGGCTACCGAGCAGCCCGCTCCCGCCCGTAACGACGACCGTTTTACCTGAGAGATCAAGTTTCATCTAGTATAATTTTTAGCACTTCCACTCCTTCTGAAAAAGAGTTCATATTGGGCAGTGTGCTGTCTTGCAGAAGCGAGACGAAGTATTTCATCTGCTCCAAATAAGTATCGAGGATAGTGGCTTTACTACTAAAGAGCACCCCCTGAACAGAAGAGGTCACCGTATTCGCGGCGATGTCTACACTGATCGTCTCTTCGTCCGTTACTACTTCCAGCGTTCGTTTATAATCTCTCCGGTAGTAGTTCAACACTGCGTTGATTGTAAAACGGGGATGGACCAGTTGGTAGTTGGCGTAATCAACGGATGCTATATCGAGCGAAGAAGCTGAACGCAGCAGAGAGCTACTCTTTGTCGGTGCGCCAAAAATCCAGTAGGCATAATCAATCTCGTGGATCAGATCCAAATGAACACCGCCTCCCAAATCAGGAAGAGCACTGTAAGTTTTTCGAAAATCCTGACCGGGCCGCCACCCCGGCAAGTAAGAACCACAATAAATATTCACTTCGTTGACCTGCGGTTGCTCTGTACTCAAATAGTTTTTCATGAACACCAGGCAAGCATGAAAACGCAGGTTGCAGGCAACGTACGTAAGCAGTTCGTTTTTTGTGAATGCCGCCTGTAGCATATCTGCATCTTTCAAAGAGGACAAAGCAGGCTTTTCGATAAATAGTGGTTTACCAAGACCAACCAACTTTTTCAGCACCTCTCCTCTTTCACTCGTGGGGTTACTCAGTAATATGAAATCAGGATCAATCCTGCTCACTTGCTCTAGTTCGTAAAAACTACTTACACCTGGCTCTTCGTGCTTACTAAATCCGGAGCGCAGCGCATAAATCTCCGTCTTTCGGTCAATATCCCTTAAAGCTGCAATATGCTTCTTAGCAATCGATCCCAGACCAATGATAACAACTCTCATATTCTGAAATCAAGTTTATCCTGCGAGAGCAAAAATTCCATCACTTCAAAGTCGATGGGGTGATCGAGGTCAAAGCAGATGTGATCCATCACGTAAGCCAGGCTGGCTTTTGTTATGCTACTCCTCTCGCCCAGAGAGAAGAACTTGCGCCGGAAAATGTAAAACGACGCGTTCATGTCGTAGACCGCCGGAGCGGACTGCCGGGTGAGGAAAGGCACCTCCGGGCGCTTGGCCAAATCAACCGTCCCGTCCGGCTGTTCTTCTACCATATTGAAGTAGGGGTTCCGATTTGCGGGGCTTACGGAAAAAATATTCAGTGCGTCTTTTCTTTCCTGAAGCTGCGCGAGTGCGACTTCGAGGTCTTCTACGGTACGCAACGGAGAGGTAACGTCTAGATCAAGTAGGAAGTCGTATTTTTTATTCTCTTTCTCTTCCTGATAAGCCAGAACATCTGCCATCGCGTCTACTTTACCGGCTGTATCTGAAGCAAGCGCCTCCGGCCGCCGGTAGCCTGACGAAAGTCCGAACTCCGCAGCCACCTCCATTATTTCCGGGCTGTCGGTTGACAGCACTACATCAACGTTGGGGTACCGTTTCCGGAAAGCATTTGCCGTTGCTATGGTGTACCCGATCAATGGCTTCCCGTTCAACACGCGAATATTTTTACCCGGAATCCCCTTAGAGCCTCCTCTGGCACAGATGGTGATAAGTATACTGGTCATAAAGAAAGCTTTAACACGTCTCGTTGTGCTTTTTCGTAGTCCGCGTGCTTGCCTACGTCCAGCCAATAATCAAAAATAGGGAAGTGAACAACACGATGACCGGTGGTGTACAAGGCTTCCATAAGGTCAGGTGCCCCAAAGCGCCCGGCACTGGGAATTTTCGCAAGATGCTCTTTCCTTATCAGGTAAATTCCTGCGTTGGAGTAGTAAGTGTAGGTGGGTTTCTCCCGCAACGACTTGATCAAATCCCCTTCGGTTTCAATTACACCGTACGGAATCTGGACCTCATAGGGGACCGTTGCCACCACCATGTCTGCTTCCTTTTCCAGTAGCTCCGTGAACATCCCCTCAAAATCAATGGTGGTCAATAAATCACTGTTCATTACCAGAATGTAGTCATTGTAAACATCCTTCACTTCGGAGACCGCCCCGATGGTGCCCCGGGGCTCGTCTTCAGTGACGTATTTAATGTCCATCCCTTTTTGGGAACCATCACCGAAATAGTCGATCAGTTGCTGGCCGAGGTACTTTATGCTCAGCGTCAGGTGCTTGATTCCGTAGGCCCTCAGCCGATCAATGTTGTGTTCAATAATGGGCTTATCGCCAACCGGCAACATCGGCTTGGGGGTATTGTCCGTCAGGGGGCGCAGCCGGCTACCAATTCCTCCGGCCATAATTACGGCATCCAGCGGGAGGTAAGATCGCTGCGTCCGAAAGTTCACAACGTCTACGATCTGTTTATGCTCGTCTACTACCGGCACAACCCGGAAATTTTGCTTCCTCCAGTCTCGGACCTGGGCCAGATCGTACTGCCCCCGGATGAAAGCCTTCGGCTCTTTCTGGGTAAAAGCCATCAGCGAACTCTCCATATCCAGCCCACTGATTAGCCCCCGCCTTACGTCTCCATCTGTGAGCGAGGCAATCAGCCTATTGTCTCCGTCCACCAAAAACAGTACAGCATCCTTGGCCAGCACCTCAAGCCGGCGCAGTGCTTCACGCACCGAGGTGTTTTGATCTAATAGGTGCCGGCTTACACTTGCTTGCATGGTTTGGTATCTTTTAGTTTACGCTGAACTAGTGATTCTTAAGCATCAAAGAATGCACAAGGTCGGAATTCCTCGGAGAACTCGTTTAAACTTACTCGAAGCTTTGGGAATAAGGAGGTGGTGCTTCCACACAAACGCTTAATTAACCTCCTTCAAACACCTCCGTCGCTTTGAGCCATGCAACAATTTCATCCGCAGCGTTGCCTTCTTTAACGTAAACGTTCCCTCCGAAATACCGCAAGCCTTTTTGCTCCAGGCCTTTCACCGCAGTCAGAATACTGGTTTCGTCCACCTCAACCCGGACCAGGTTCTCACTCACCGCTCTTCCTTTTTGGCGGTCGCCCAGGTCAATCGCGTATTTCCCAAACGATGCCGCCTCGATGATTCCGCTTGAAGTATTACCCAGCAAAAAAGCACAGTGCCGCATCGCAGAAAAATAGCCGATCTTTCCAAAGCTTTCTATCGTCATCACTTTCTCATTGGCTGCGGAAAGGTTGGAGAACTGACTGCGTAAAACCGAGCCCATCGTATCTGCATTAGGCATCGTGATGACTACCTGATAACGCTCGGAGAGCCGATTCAGCGCAGCGCAAAGTGTCTTGCCGTAGCGTTCGTTTTCGGCCCGGGCAACGGTTTCGGGATGAAAGGTGACCAGTACCGTCGGCTCGCCGAAGTTTATCCCAAACCGTTCCTCTAGCTCCGGGACGGTCAGAAGTGGTAGCTCTTTTAATCCGTCCAGGCTGGGGGCTCCGACGTAGTAGACGCCTTTATTACTACCCGTCAGTTGGGTCACCTTCTCCGCATAAGCCGGCGTGGCGGTAAAGTGGAGGGTAGACATCTGGGTTATCGCGTGCCGAAACTTATCATCAATGGCCCCCAGGCTCGTCTCCCCCCCGTGCAAATGGGCTACGGGAATACCGAAAGGAACCGTGGCCGCTACGGCCGCAAACATCTCGTAGCGATCTCCCAGGGCTACCACTACGTCCAGTTTTGCTTCCCACGTCTTCCACACCTTACTAAAGTGAGCTGTGGTTTTGCCCATCGCCTCACTGATTCCCGCAGCATCGTCGTTAGTTGGTAGCGTATCAACGCGCTCATAGATATTGTAGCCGTCTCGTTCAATCAGGCCCACAGTTGCTCCGTGCTCCGCAGACAGATGCGTTCCGAATACAAACAAGCCAAAGTTGATCTCCGAATCTTTTGAAAGGGCGCGCAGTAAGGAGTAATAGATTCCATAATCTGCCCGGGTGCTGGTAAGGATGCCTACGTTCATTTGAGGTGGTGGTATTCGAGTTTAGTTTCTGAACCTAAGTCAGTGGCCAGCCTTCGCCCAACTACCTGCTTCATTTCCATAGGCGATATGCCATCACCAGGTCGCTTCATCGCCAGGTCCGATTCGGTGAGTACATGCCCCGCTGGTAAATCTGCCGCCAAATGAATGGATTTTCGGGCGATGGTCATATTTTTCTGCTCCGAGGCGGAAGGGCGTTTAACGCCATCTCCCAGTGCCACTTCGATGTTTCGGATGGCAGCAACCATAGACTTTAGCTCGTGGGGCTCAAGGCTTGCCCGATGGTCGGGGCCTTCCATCGTCCGGTCCAGGGTGAAGTGCTTTTCGATGCATACTGCCCCCATCGCGACCGCAGCAATAGGCACCTCAATGCCCAGCGTATGGTCCGAATACCCAATCTGAACGCCAAAGGCCCGGGCAATGGTGGTCATCGCCTTCAGGTTTACGTCTCCCATCGGCGTCGGGTACTCAGTATTGCAGTGAAGCACGGTGAGGTGTTCTCGTTTCAGCCCTCCTTCCGTCATCACCAAAATTGCAGCTTCGATATCAGACAGGTTGCACATCCCCGTGGAGAGAACAACGGGTTTACATAGCCCGGCAATTTTCCTCAGATACGGCAGGTTCGTGATTTCTCCCGAGGGTACTTTATAGAGTGGCAGGCCGAGTTCCTCCAGTAAATCGATGCTGTCCAGATCAAAAGCAGTAGAGAAAAAACGAACCCCTTTTTGCAGGCAGTAATCAATTAAGATGCGGTGGGTATCCGCATCAAGCTCCAGCTTTTTTATCATCTGAAACTGGCTCTCGGCGGCATCTCCGGTATTTTCAACCTGGTAGTCGGCCTTGGCGGCAGCTTTGCTGACCAGCTTCTCTGTTTTGAAGGTCTGAAATTTTACAAAATCGACCCCAGCTTCCGCCGCCACATCGATGAGTTGCTTCGCCAGGTCGATACTTCCGTTATGGTTTACACCGGCTTCGGCTATGATGAGGGTTCTACGATCCATGGTCATTTTTCGGCGCGCACGCAGGGTGCAGGGTGAGGTTAATGAAGAGCAAAGGTAGTAAGGCTTAGCCCTTCCAAACTAAGAGCTCGGTAATAGCCGCCCCGGATTCCCAACAACGGTTCGGCCCGGCGGTACGTCTTTCAGGACCACCGTGCCCGCACCAACGGTAGCTCCTTCCCCGATTGACACCCCCTGAAGTACAACCGCATTGGCGCCCACAAAAGCCCCCTGGCCTACGTACACATTTCCGGCGAGCACCGCCCCCGGAGCAACGTGAGAAAAATCTTCAACCCTGCACTCATGCTCAATGATACAAGCGGTGTTCAGAATCACCCCCCGGCCTATGGTGCTATCCGCATTCACAAAAACCCCACCTTGCACCTGCGTGCCGCGCCCTAATACCACGTCGCTCCCCAAAGTAGCGGTTGGGTGAACCACCGGCTCCGCCTCCCGGAACCCGAGCGACAACAAGAAATCACCCACCGATTCACGAATTTTATTATCTCCGATGCTAACCACAAACGGGTGCAAGGCTAATGCCGCACGCCCTCTTTCCTCCGTCTCTGGGCCCAGGTAAGCGATTTTCTTCGCCTCAATATTTTCCTTCTTGACCCGATCGCAGTAACCGACTACCCTCCGGCCAGACGCGCGCAACGCGTCTAAAACAACCAGCGCATGCCCTCCCATACCGACCAAAATCACGTCTTTATCATCCATCTCTATGGTAGTTTACGCTACATCTTACCGTCTAAAGACCGCCCCGTCTCGATGTGCGCGAAGTTAGGAATTCGTTCCGCCAGAGCCTTGACGATGTCCGCTTTAGTAACGCTTTCCCGGTCCATCAGCGTACGTAGTTCATTTATCAGCGGACTGAGTTCTTCCCGGTCGCGGCGCGCGGCATTCTTCACAAAGCCCAACTCAAGAAATTTTTCCAGGTCAATATCTTCACCCGGCGTGTAAAACTCCTCAAAACTCTTCTCTCCGCTGGTATTGGCTGGGTGGAATAAAACGGGGTACTCATTGCTCGTATCGTCCAGCTTTGCCGCCTGCGCCCGCGCCTCTTCTTCCGTCTCACAAAACAGCGGGGTAAGCCCCTGAACGTTCAGGAAGTCTTCGCCGATTTTGCTAAAAGTGATCATCTGCTCTTCCCCCAGCTTCGGGAAAAACACCTGCCCCGTTTCCCCGAGAACACAGGCGATGAGGCACAGCTCACCGGATTCATCAGGGCTTACAAAGTACCGCTTCACGTTCGTTGGAGCGCTCAAAGGCTGCCGCTTTTGTAACCTTTCCAGAAAACCTGCGGGTAGGCTTCCGTTGCTGAATGCTACGTTGGCAAAACGAGCTGTCGTGACGGGAAAGTCCCGGCCGTAAGCCAGAATTACCTCTTCCATCAGCTTCTTACTCGCACCCATCACGTTGACCGGGTTTGCAGCCTTATCCGTACTCACGCTAAAGTAGCGTTCGGGTTTAAACTCAAGTAGCAGGTCCAGTAAATCTTTGGCTTTAAAGACGTTATTGTTCAGCATCGCTTCTATGCTGAAACGGTCTTTTTCGCTCCGGACGTGCTTGTGCGCCGCAAAGTTAGCCACAACATCGAACCCGCCGTGATGCCGGAACATCTTTTCAAATACCGCCGTACCGAAATCCATCGGGTAGGTGAGATACTCCTCCGGAACATTGAAGCCAGCACCAGAGCGCAGGTCACGCGTCAGTTCAGTCAGCCCGTTTTCGTTGGTATCCACGACGACGAGCTTGGCCGGACAAAACTTTAACGCTGCACGGATAAAGGAACTACCGATGGTACCAGCCCCACCAATTACCAGCAGGCGTTTGCCATCCAGCCGCTCGGCCATAACCGTGCGATTGGCGGCCAGATCGTCGGCCAGCAAACTATGGTTGCGGCCAGTGACGTATTCGTTGATAAAACGCTGTAGATCGAAAGGGCGCATAGGCTTAGGTTGTATAAAATTGTTTGATGGTAGCCACTACCGTAGCGAGCTGCTCCGGTGTTAAATTACTGGAACTCGGAATACTGATGGCTTCGGCATGAAGCTTGCTGCTTTCGTCTCGCTGGTGGTAGTAACGATAAGCCGCAAACATTGGCAATTGGTTCATCGGTGTCCAGAAAGGGCGGCTTTGTACGCCGTTTTCGTTCAGGTACGTCAGCAGTTCACGCATGCGCGCGGTCCGAAAAGTAAAGAGCCAGCAATTGGGGTTTACGCCGGGGGTGATGGTTTGGAAACGAATATCCCCTACCCCGGCGAGTTCCCGGCGGTAGAAAGCATCCATTGTTTTTTTCGCGGCTAAAATGCCCGACAGTTGTTCCATCTGGGCCGCTCCCACAGCTGCGAGGATATTTACGAGGCGGTAGTTGTAGCCGACTTCGTCGTGGAAATAGTCCATTGGGTCCGTCTTGGCGGTCGTCGTCAGGTGTTTTGCTTTAGCGGCCAGTTCATCATCGTTGGTGAAGATCATTCCTCCCCCTCCGGTGGTGATGATTTTGTTACCGTTGAAGCTGCTCGTACCGAAGCGGCCAAAGGTGCCAGCGTGCCGGCCGTTGAACGTTGAACCAAGTGCTTCCGTGCTGTCTTCAATAATCGGGGCTCGGAAGCGGATACAAAGCTCGGTCAAACGATCCATATCGCACATATTGCCGAGGACGTGGACCGGCATGACCGCTTTAATCACCTTGCCGTCTGCTTTATGAAGCAAGCCCCGGTCAGAAAGACTACATTCTTCAACGAAGAACTTCTCCAACACATCCAGGTCTAACTGCCAGGTAGCGGGGTCCGTATCCAGCAAAACAGCTTCCGCCCCAGTATAGCTGATGCTATTCAAGGTAGCAACAAAAGTGATGTTAGGCGCTACGACCAGATCACCCGGCCCCACTCCGCTTAGTACCTGGGCTATGTGCAGGGCGGCGGTGCCGTTCATACAGGCTACTGTATTGCCCGCTGCGGTGTATTCCCGCAGCCGATCTTCAAAAATATTGACAAATTTCCCCGCTGAAGACACCCAACCAGTGTCGAGGCACTCTTTGACGTACTGCCATTCGTTGCCTGCCAGGTTGGGAATTGAAAGGGGAATCATGAGTCTAAGAATTTGGTCTTTACAAAGGTAAGCGTACGGATGTGAAGTTCGTGCACTGCTTATACTGGGCTTTGGCTAGTGCATAGATTCTCTCATCGACCTGACTTTGAACGCAGATAATTCGTAGGGG
>CAYWMW010000106.1:0-238 GCA_964458975.1 uncultured Lewinella sp.
GCAGCGCAGTCCAGGGTCCTGCCCCGGACGTAGCGCAGCGTAGTCCGGGTTGGCCGCCCCTCCCGCCTGCCACACTCCGACACGAGCATCCGCGTAGCGGATACACATGAGTAACCCCGGACGCAGCGCAGCGCAGTCCGGGGGCACACACCACCCCGAGACCTGCCCTCTCACCCACCATACCACCATCCCCCCGCGCCGCCCGGGACCCCCGCCCCCCCCCCACAGCCTGCTCTCC
>CAYWMW010000106.1:248-8609 GCA_964458975.1 uncultured Lewinella sp.
CCGCGCCGCGCCGGCGGGGGCAACACCCCCCCCCCACCCCGCCCCCCCCCCCCCCCACCCCCCCCCCCCCGGGCGCCCCCCGGGCCACCCTCACACCCCCAAGCGCATGATCTCCGCCGAACAAGCATCAAAATTCCTCGAACAACACACCCCACCCGAGCTGAAGCCCTCCCACCTCAGCCACCTGGGCAAAGCCTACCAACAGCTGGCCAGCACCATCACCCGCTGGGACTACCACGCCCGGAAAAATAAAAAGACCGACCAGGAGATCTTCATCTCCACCTTCGGTGCCGACCCCACCTTCAATCCCTGGAAGACGAAAGACGGCCAAAAACTAGCCACCATCCTCTACGGTGGCCCCAAGGCCCACCTCGTCCCTGCTATCTGGGAGATCACCCGCACGTTGCCCTACCAAACCGGCTACAGCCGCCGCCCCTTCCGCCGCAAGCCGGATGCCAACCCGCTGGCGCGCCGCCTGGAGCGGATGCGTCAACTTTACCACGTAGGTAAGTCTGGCTTCGCTGGCCTGGACCTGATGCAAACCGCCCAGTACAGCGGCTACAACCAGTGGCAGGCCCCCAACCTCGCCCTTTGGTTTGCGGCGGGCCTTAACGACCCCAAAACCGGCGATCCACTGCGTACCCTCCTGGCCGACATCATCGCCGGTGAAGAGGAGATCGGCCTCGTCAACCGCGGCATCATCCAGGGCCTGTTGCTCACGGATGATCCACAGAACTGGAAACTAATCGAGGACCTCCTGCTGGCCGCCCAACGGCAGGAAGGGCTGCGGCAGACCATCCTGGAGAGCGTGGACGAAACGTCCATCGGTGCCCTAAAGCACTTCATCGGCGTGATTCTGGAGCATAAACTAGCCCGCTTCAGCGCCGTGGTGCGTGCGGTGGATACCTGGTTCGGCTTCGGCTGGGAAGCGCCCAAGGTGAAAACCATCAACCGCGTACTCGAACTTGCCCACGAGCTGATCGACAATGAAGCAGGGGTGGAGGAAAAGCTTACCGCTAAAGACAGCCTGGAAGTATACGTCGCCCTGTGGTGCATGGCCCTGCGTAGCGCCGACAATGCGCTTTGGACGGCCTCCGACCTGCTCAAGTCAGACAACCAGGTTACCCGGTTGGTCGCCCTGCAGGTAATCCGTGAAATGAACCTCAGTAATAAAACGGTGGGCAAATGGATCATCGGCTCCTTCGGGGAAGACCTGGAACGGGATTACTGGGCGCTGATGAGTGTTCCCGCAGCCTTTGAATTCTCCGACAAATTCTTCGAAAAACTGATCGCGTACGGAGAAAGCCTGCCAAAAACGGGGAGGAAAATTGAGGGCACCGTCTTTAGCTGGCAAACCGTTGAGGTTACGCCAGATTACTTTTACAATTTCATCATCAACCGGGGCGGCAAGCCTCAACTCCGACGCTTGTGCGAAGGCATCGCCAAAGTCCCCTCCGAAGCCCGCGAGCGCCTGCTGAGGAAAATTTTTCCCGACAACTACACCTGGTCTTTGAGCTACGGCTCGCCCCTCGATAAAAAGAAGGCGAAGAAATCCGCCGGCGAAGACTGGAAGCGCGACCTCATCCGCCAGTCGGCCACCGACCGTAACGCTGCCGTGATGGCCACCGGCATCCGCTTCCTCGGAGCTTTAGACCTCGAAGAAGCTGACCGGAAACTCATCATCAGCCTGCTGCGCCGCAAGGGCAAGGAATTGCGAGGAGAACTCATCAAGGTCATCATTAGTCAGGACGCAACGACGCTCAAGGAAATGGTCGCCGAGCTCCTCACGGCTAAGAGTGTGGACCAGCGCCTGGCGGGCCTCGAAATCATGACCGTCCTCTACGATGAGGACAAGCTTACGACCTTCGTTTTGGCCCAGCGCGGTCTTTACGCCCAGCGGAAGAAATTCAATAAAAACGAAGAAGTCCTGCTGGCCAGGTTCGACGCGCCGCTGGAGAACGAAATCTCCTTCGCCAACGGTTTCAACGTGATTGATTTCACGAAGTTGACGCCCTTGGTTGAACCTAAAGTTCAGTTCAATAAGGAGGCAGGAGGTGGCCTGGTGAGCAAGGTGAAATCCGCCGCGCAAAGCATTGTGAACCGCACTACCGGAGGAGCTTCTCCCTTCCTTTTTCCCGGCTTGGTGGACAAGAAGAAGATGTTTGCGGCCTTCAATGACCTCCTGAAGTTGCTGCGTAAATACGGGAAAACGGAGTATACTTGCTGGTACGGAGAGAAATATTCTGAAGTTGTTTTGCTGGAAAATCACCTTGGCTTTACGGACCCCCAAGCCCATAACCTTAGTCCCCGGGAAAAGCTGAATTACTTCCCCTTGCCCGAGGTCTGGAAAGGTTGGTACACAGAATCTGGCCTCAATGATTTTGAATTGCTCTTTGGCATAGAGGTGCTTAAACGCGACGAGTACCAGGAGCTGAGCGGACCCTTCGAACCCTTTCTCGCGCAGTATGCCCCACAGTTGCCGGAACCGGAGATGAAGGGAACGAAGAATGAAAAAGCGCGCGCACTTAACAATGTGGTAAGCCTGCTGAGTAACTTCCTGAACGCCTACGCCGATCAGCCAACCATCACCCAGTTCAAGGTGGATGTGCTGGAGGATATGATTGCTCGCTTGCCCGAAAAATTGAAAACGGTCCGTAAAATAAAGAGTAAGTGGGGTTTCGAAAGCGAGGTGTTTTGGGCGCGGAGCTTGCAGAGTGCTGTACCCGGCAATCTCAGCGCTCCGGCCTATAGAGAGATGGCAAAGGCTGACCTTACGAGCTTAAAAAGGCTCTGGGAACTACAGCGTCTTTTGATGGCGCGCACGCTGGTGCAGGGAAAGGATGAAAGCAGTATTCAGGACGTCGCATCGGTAAAACCGTCACGCAATGGTAAAGTCCCCACCCCCGATCCGTGGCTGACGATTTACCTCCACACACAGGGCGAAATCTCTGACGACGACCTGCTGCAAACAAGCCTGCACGTGCCTGGCATCTTCTCCGTCATGAACGGCAACCGCTCCCTGCTCCGCTGGCAAAAAATTGAAGACCTGCAAGTACCCGAGCACCTCATGACCCCGCTGCGCAACAACCTGCTGGAGCTTGAACTTCAGCGCGGAGATTTGGCGACGGACGCTACGCCCTACGTCAGCCAGCTGCCCGTGGTGGAGGGTATGGACTACCTCTTCCGCGCAACGGAGCGGCTGGGTAAGGAGACTTTGTTCCGTGGGTATTCTTACAGCAGCGAGACCTCCAAAAAAGAAAGTTTTAGCGGTATTCTGAAGAAGAGCCTCGCCCTGGAAACCGACACGGCACCTGCGTTTAGCGCCCGCGCAAAAAAGAGCCCGATAACCACCGCCCGCTGGCTCGAAGTGGCCATGTACGCGCCCCAGTGGTGCCCCTGGATCGGGCAGTACCTCAAGATTCCGGACCTGGAAATCGCCGTCTGGTGGTTCCACGCCCACGCCTCGGAATATATGGATGCGCAGAAGGAAACGATCGTGGCGCAGTTCAGCCCGATCTCTAAGGAGGATTTCCGGGAAGGCGCCATCGACATCGACTGGTTCCACGTCGCCTACCAAACCGTAGGCCGCAAAAACTGGCGGCTGCTGCACGAAGCCTCCAAGTACATTTCCGACGGCAACGGCCACCGGCAGGTGAAGACCTACAGCTCCGTGATGCTCGGCGAAGTGAAGATCACCGAAACCCTGAAAAAGATCAGGGAGAAGCGTGATAAAGTGTACGTGAAGGCCCTGGGCCTGATCCCGTTCAGCCGTACGAACCCGGAAAAGGACGCGTTGAAACGCTACAAATTGCTCCAGCAATTCATCCACGAAAGCAAGCAATTCGGCGCCCAGCGCCAGGAGAGCGAACGAACCGCCGCCCGCATCGGCCTCGACAACCTGGCCCGCAACGCAGGCCACGAAGACACCGTCCGCTTCGGCTGGATCATGGAGGCCGAAACCACCCGCCAGATCATGGAACGAAGCCTGATCGGGATCGACAACGTCACCGTTCAACTCATCATCGATGAGAGCGGGAAGCCGGAAATCCTCGTAGCGAAGGCCGGGAAACCACAAAAAAGCATCCCCGCCAAACTGCGCAAGCATAAGGCGATTGTGGAACTGAAGGAACACAAAGCCTACCTCCGCAAACAATTCAGCCGCACCCGGACCTCGCTGGAAAACGCGATGGTCTCCGGGGTAAGCTTTACGGCCGAAGACCTGGAGCGGATCAACCGCCATCCCGTCGTTCGCCCGCTGCTCAGCAAGCTGGTAATGTTCTCCCCGGACACCGGCGCAACCGGCTTCTGGCAAGACGGCCAACTGGTGGATGCTGCGGGCAAAAGCCATCTCCCCGCCGCCGAAGAAAAAATGCTCATCGCCCACCCGGCCCACCTCTACCGGTTGGTGCAGTGGGACCTCTACCAGAAGCTCGCCTTCGACCAGCAGTTGGTTCAGCCCTTCAAGCAAATCTTCCGGGAGTTGTACCTGATGACGAAGGACGAAAAAGAGGCGAAGGTCCAATCTCTACGTTACCAGGGCCACCAAATTCAGCCCCGCAAAGCCACCGCCCTGCTCCGCACCCGTGGCTGGACGGTCAGCGACTCCGAAGGCCTCCAAAAGGTGTACCACAAGCAAGACGTGATCGCAACGATGTACGCTTTGGCCGACTGGTACTCCCCGTCGGACGTAGAAGTGCCCGTCATCGAAGGCGTTACCTTCCGTAGCCGTAAAGGAGAAATCCTGAAACTCGAAGACCTCGACCCCGTCCTGTTTAGCGAGGTGATGCGGGATATTGATCTGGTGGTGAGCGTCGCCCACGTCGGCGGAGTGGACCCCGAGGCGAGTCACTCCACGCTACAGATGCGTGCTGCGCTGGCGCGGGAATCTGCTCGTTTGTTCAAGGCGGACAACGTAGAGGTCAAAAAACGGCACATCATTATTGAGGGGAAACACGGCAGCTACAACATTCACCTCGGCAGCGGGATGGTGAGTAAGGGCGGCTTGCAGCTCAACATCATCGCGGTGCAGAGCCAGCACCGGGGCCGGATGTTCCTGCCCTTCCTGGACGACGATCCGAAATCCGCCGAGATCATCTCGAAGATGAAGCTCCTGGCGGAGGATGATCGGATTAAGGACCCTACGGTTTTGGGGCAGATTTTGGGCTAGGTTGCCCGGCCTGGTTGCCCGGCCCTTCAGGCCGTGCAGGTTCCTCAGGCTTCAGCCTGAGGAGCTACCAGGGACCTTTTAAATGAGACAATGAGCAAACGAAAAAAGAAAAGAAAACCACCCCCGCCAACAGAAAAAAAGCCCGGAATCCCCTGGCTGTGGTTCGTCTTTCTAGGGCTGGCAGCGCTGGCCCTTTACCAATTCGTCAGCGCGACGGACCTGTGCGAAGACGGCCTTGCGGTGGAGGCAAAAGTGCTGGGCATCACCTCAGGGCATGCCGAAGACGGCCATTACGGGCGAAGCCTAAAAATCTACAACGTAGAGCTGGGCTATACCGTGGCGGGCAAATCCGTCTCCGTGATCAAGACCTTTAACGATGGGGAGATTTATAAGTACTTTACTGAAGGCGTAAAGCAGGGCGACAGGGTGAAGGTGCTGGTGGATGAGGGGGAGCCTAAGCGGTATCGGTTGGTGGGGGAGTGTGGGTAATTCACTTCTTCACCCGCTTCTCATTAGCCTTAACAAACCCTTCCCACCCCGAAAATTTCTTCCCGCCGCCGAGCACGCCGCGCGTCTGGTAGTAGTGGCACATCGCGACGCCGAGGGCGTCGGTGGCATCTTCCATGTAGCGGGAATCGTCCAGCTCGAATTCATTGGCGAGCATGGCGGCGACCTGTTCCTTGCTGGCATTTCCGTTGCCGGCAACGGACTGCTTGATCTTGCGGGGGGAGTATTCAGTCACCTCCACGTTTTGGCCCATCGCGGCGGCCATGCAGACGCCCTGGGCGCGGCCCAGTTTTAGCATCGACTGGGGGTTCTTGCCGAAGAACGGCGCCTCGATGGCCATCACGGAAACTTTATGGGTACCGATCACCTGGGTGAGGCGGCGGTGGATGGTGGCCAGGCGCTCGGCGTGGTCCGGCATCTTGCCGAGTTTCAGCACACCCAGCTCCAGTACCCGGCGCGATTTGGCGTGGATTTCTACGACGGCGAAGCCGAGTACCACCGTGCCCGGATCGATGCCGAGGATGCGGTAGGGGGCGGGCTCCGGTTTCTTCTTCTTTTTGGGGACGGGCAATGTTGTAATTTTGTGGTTGGTTCCTCCCGGCCTTCAGGCCGAGCGTTACTACTTGCCACAAAGTAAGGCTAAATTAATCGCCCCCAACAAATAATTTGACAAAAGCAAGAAACAAAACCCTTCGTAAGTGGCTGCTGCGCCTCCTGAGCGTTGCCGTTTTGGCGGCCTTCGTCTGGCAATTTCGGCGGTTCAGTGCTTCGCTGGATTGGGCGGCCTTCGGGGCGGCCCTTACCCGGCCGGGGCAGTGGAAGTACCTGGTGCTGGCGGTTGCGCTCATGCCCGTCAACTGGTGGCTGGAGGCGCGCAAGTGGCACATCCTGCTTAAGGCTTTTTTGCCGTGGGACTTCAGCCGCACGTGGCGCGCGATGCTGGCGGGGGTGAGCCTGAGCGCGGCTACGCCGAACCGGATTGGGGAAATCGGCGGAAGGCTGCTGGTGGCAAAGCGGGAGGAATGGCCGGGGGTGATCACCTCTAGCATCCTGGGCAGCGTATGCCAGTGGGTCGCCTTTTTGCTGCTGGCCTGGCCGGGCCTGATGTGGACGGCGGACGCTTTGCTGCGGGAGCGGCTGCCCTTTCCCGTAGCGTGGTTGTGGCCCGTTGGGCCGCTACTGCTGATCGTTGGCTGGTGGGGCGGGATGCCCTTACTTTTACGAACGTTGCGGTGGCTCGAAAGCAGGTTCAAGGTGAAGACCGAGGAGCTGAGTAAGGGCCTCGGGGAAGTTAAAATCGGCTTAATGGCGCGGGCCGGAGCGCACGCTTGCCTCCGTTTCAGCGTTTATTGTACGCAGCTGTACCTGTTGCTCTGGTTCTTCGGGCTGAAGCTGCCATTGCTGAAAGGTTTGGCGGGTATTGCTGGCATCTACCTCGTTCAGGCCGGCATTCCGATGCCGCCGGGCGTGAACCTGGTAACCCGAACGGAGTTGGGCTTGTTGTTATGGAACGACTCCCCCGCAGCAGCGGTAGCGACGCTGGCAGCGTTCACGAGCCTGTTCGCCGTTAATGTTTTGCTACCTGCGTTACCGGGGTACTTACTCGTCGTCAGAAGATATAGAAAAAACGAAGCTTTATGAAACGTTTCCTTACCCGCTTAACTATGCTCCTCGCCCTGCCGGCGCTGCTGTTGATGAACGCCCTGCCCTCCGGTTTTTTGGCGGAGAGCGGCCCTGCTGACTTTGCTCTCGAAAGCCGCTCCCCCTTTGGGGGCTGGGGGGGCATTGCACCTGCGGCCGCGCCCGATTTTCATCCGCCCATGTCTCTTCCGGATATCTGCGAGACGAAAAATAAGGTCTTTATGCCCGGAGAGAAGATCGTCTATAAGCTCTACTACAACTGGAATTTCGTCTGGCTGGCTGCCGGAGAGGTAACCTTTTTGGTACATGAACTAGAGGATTATTACCACATCATGGTGCGCGGGCGGACCTACGAAAGCTACGAATGGTTCTATAAAGTACGCGATAATTACGAAAGCTACCTGGACAAGGAAACGCTGCTGCCCCGCATCCACATCAAGGACGTGAACGAAGGCGGCTACACCCGCTACGACCGCACCAGTTTTGACCAGGCCGCCGGCAAAGCCATCAGCTCCCGCGGCCGCACCCGGGACGATCTGGAAGACCAGGAAATTGACCTCGAAGAGTGCATGCACGACCTGATCTCCATCGTCTACTACGCCCGCAATATTGACTATAACGACATGCAGAAGGGAGATGAAATCCCTATTAAAATTCTGATGGACCGCGATATTCATCCTCTTTCCCTGAAATACCTCGGCCCGGAACCCGACCTGAAGGTCCGCAACGGCGGCAAGTACAACACCCAGAAGTTCAGCCCCCAGCTCATCGCCGGAGATGTCTTCAAAGAAGGCGACGAGATGAAAATCTATGTTTCTGACGACGAGAACCGCCTGCCCGTCCTCATCGAATCGCCCGTCAGCGTCGGCAGCGTAAAGGCCGTGCTGAAAAGCTACGAAGGGCTGCGGTTTCCGATGACGGCTAAGGTGGAGTAGTTAGCTAATAGTCGTCCGTGCTGCCGCAAATATTACTCACTTCGCTCATTCGCCTTACATGATTGGAATTGGTCTCGTAAGCTTTTGTCACTAGTTCTCTAGTTTCTAGTT
>CAYWMW010000106.1:8709-13375 GCA_964458975.1 uncultured Lewinella sp.
CTAGTTTCTAGTTCTCTAATTCCTAATTCCCTAACCAAGTCCACCTCCGCTGGCGGCATGGCCATCCGCAAAGACTCATCCGGCAACGCACCGAGGTTGAAGTAGGTCAGTGAGTCCGAAGTATCGTCCCGGTAGAGTTTATAATCTCCGTAGCGGACGGCGGAAGCCGGGCCTTCCGGGCCGCCGTAGGGTGCCGTCCAGAACAGTGAGCGGCGGCGCGCGGATTTACCCTGAAGGAGTGGTAAAAAACTTCGCCCGTCCGGGCTGGCGGCGTAGTCGCCCTGGCTAAGTGCTTCGCCGACGGATGGGAAAACGTCGGTCCCGATCACCTGCTCCAGGCTGGCGAAAGTGGTCGTCGCAAAAGCGGGGAAGTGGACGATGAGCGGCACCCTGATTCCACCCTCATAGAGCGTGCCTTTGCCGCCGCGCAGCATACCGTTGTCGGTTGGTGGCGTATGGCGCAGGAGTTTGCCTTCGGCCGCGCGGTCCAGCCCACCGTTGTCAGAGGTGAAGATGATTAGGGTATTGTCGAGTTGGTCATTTTCGCGGAGTAAATCCACAATTCTACCGATGTTTTCGTCGATGACGGAGACCATTGCCGCGTATTCCAGCGTAGGGAATTTGCGCCAGTGCGTACTGTCAATCAGGGCGCGATAGGCCGCCACCTGGTCCTTGCGGCCTTCGAGCGGGACGTGGGGGGCGTAGTAGTTCAAAGACAGCAACCAGGTGGAGTCGCGCCAACCGTCGAGCAGGTCGATGGCGTGGTCGGTCAGCTTGTCCGTCAGGTAGTCTCCGGGCTGAGATTCGGCCAGGAGGTCGGCCTGCGGGTTCTCGGTAAAAAACGGGTGATAGTAGCTGTCCGGATGGTTTTCGTTGGCAGCAAAAACGTGGTCGTAGCCCTGGGCTGCGGGTGATTTTTTGCCGGTGCCGAGCTGCCATTTTCCGATGTGGGCCGTCTTCAGTCCGGCGCGTTTCGCGAGCTCTCCCAATGTCTCATAGTTGCCGCCAAGTTCGCCGTGTTTGGTGCGCTGCGGATGCAGCCCGCTTTGCAGTGCGCTACGGGATGGTTGCCCCATTGGAGCGGCGGCGTAGGCCTGCATAAACTGTACGCCAGTGCGGGCCAGCGCGTCCAGATTAGGGCTTTTTACCAGCGGATTGCCGTAGCTGTTCAGGTCCGCCCAACCCAGGTCATCCGCTACAATTAGTAGTATGTTCGGTGGTTCGGAAGCTGATATGGGCGGGGCCGCAGGTGCCGGGGAGGTTCCGCAGGAGGCAAGGATTGAGAGGGCCGGTATTAACCGTAAAAGGTGTTTTATCATTTGGTATCTTGAGGTAAAACAGGTTTTGTGGGGTGCGAAGGGTTTTTAGGGTTCGCTGTAATTTATTGCTTTGATTGAACTCGCTATGGAGGAGTAAAGTTACGTCTGCCCGTGGGTTTTACACATTCGATGTAGCTCCCTTAGGGGTTGCCGAAGAATAATGTATTCTGGCGACCACGAAGTAGCAGCGGAGCTAAAATGAGTGATCGCGCTTCCAGTTTGATTTGATGACGCTGAGACATAGCCATAGCTACGTCTCAGTGGCAGCAGATCAGACTGGGAGTGGGAGCACCATTTTTTAGACGGATAGATTATTCTTCGACAACCCCTTACTCCTTTCCCCCTTTTCGCTCCTTACCTTCGCGCCCATGTCCCAAAGAGCAAATTTTTTAGCACACGTAGGCCAGACGAGCCCCGCCCCAATGGGCCTCGAAATTGCCGGAGGCCAGGGCGTTTACCTGCACGATACCTCGGGTAAGCGTTACCTCGACCTCATCGCTGGCATCGGCGTTTCCGCCCTGGGCCATAACCACCCGGCGGTAGTTGCGGCCGTGCAGGAGCAGGCGGGTAAGTATATGCACACGCTGGTCTACGGAGAGTTCGTCTTGGCTCCACAGGCGGAACTAGCCGCATTGATCACGTCCCAACTACCTGAGGAGCTGGACAATGTCTACTTCGTCAACTCCGGCACGGAAGCGACGGAAGGGGCCATGAAACTGGCCAAGCGCGCCACCGGCCGTGCGGAGTTCATCAGCGCCAAACGCTCCTACCACGGCAGTACCCAGGGCGCGGCGTCGCTCCAGTGGCCGAAGGATTTTACCCGAGCCTTCCACCCCCTACTGCCCGGCGTGAACCACCTCGACTTCAACTGCGACTACTGCCTCCACCGCATCACCACCAAGACCGCCGCCGTGATCCTGGAAACCGTCCAGGCCGAATGGGGCATCCGTAAGCCCAGAAAGGAATGGCTCCGGGCCGTCCGCGACCGCTGCGACGCAACCGGAACGCTGCTGATCTTCGACGAAATCCAGGCCGGAATGGGCCGCACCGGAACCCTCTTCGCCTTTGAGCAGTACGGCGTGGTACCGGATATTTTGCTGCTGGCCAAAGGCTTCGGCGGCGGGATGCCCCTCGGCGCGTTCATCGCCAATAAGAAGGTGATGGACCTATTTACGGAGAATCCCGTCCTCGGCCACATCACTACCTTCGGCGGCCATCCGGTGAGCTGCGCAGCGGGCCTGGCTACCCTGAAAACCCTGCTCTCCGAAACCGAACTTATTTCTGGCGTCCGCGCCAAAGAAGCCCTCTTCCACGAACTCCTCGTTCACCCAAAAATCCGCCACGTCCGCTCCGCTGGCCTGTGGTTTGCCGTAGAGCTCGACGATTTTGATCAAGTACTGGCCACCATATCCCGGTGCCTCGAACTGGGCCTCATCACCGATTGGTTCCTCTGGAACGAGCGCAGCCTGCGCATCGCCCCGCCGCTCATCATTACCGAAGAGGAGATTCGGGAGGCTTGTGCGATCGTGCTCGCTGCGCTTGGCTAGCTCGTCGGCCGAGGCGGGCGTCAGCCCTGACTCGTCCGCCGAGCGGGTAATTTGATCCAACCTTAAAACATGAGTCGCCCCTGAGGGTAGGCTGTCTAGTCTGACGGTCTTAACCCATAACGGGTTTTTACCGTTAAAACGCGGAGCGTTTTCTATGCTCTAGTGGGTGAACACGACTAATTTAGACAGCCCACACCTGAAAACCGCTCGGCCGGACGAGCCAAGCTACGCAAGGCTCAGCGGACGAGCTACCGCTCGTACCCAAACCGCTTAAGCGCGTCCTCATCATCCCGCCAGTCTTCACGGATTTTGACGTGTAGCTCCAGAAAGACCTTGCGCTGCAAAAATTCTTCCATGCGCACGCGGGCCTTGGAGCCGAGTTCCTTGATGGCTTTGCCGCCCTTGCCGATCATGATCGGCTTTTGGCTCTTGCGGGAAACGTAGATCAGGGCGCTGATGCGGGCCAGTTCCTGGCCGCCCTTCGTTTCGCTGTCCTGGAAAGATTCGATGTCGATCTCGACGGAGTAGGGGATCTCCTGGTGGTATTGCTCCAGGATTTGCTCGCGGATGATCTCGGAGACGAAGAAGCGTTCGGAGCGATCCGTCAGTTGTTCGTCGGGGAAGTATTTGGGGCCTTCGGGGAGTTGCTCTTTGATGGCGGCGAGGAGGTCGGAAACACCGTCCCCCTTCAGGGCGGAGATCATGAACACCTTCTCCGGCTTGATCCACTTCTTGAACTGCTTTTGCAGCGCTTTCAGGTGGGTAGAACTGACTAGGTCGGTCTTGTTCATCACCAAAAAAAGTGGTGCGCGGTTGTGGCGGAGCTTCCCGACCAGCATATCGTCTTCGCTGTATTCTTCCTGGGGGTCAATAAGGTAAATCATCAGGTCCGCATCCTCAAAAGTGGTGTTCACGTAGCGGTTCATCATCTCCTGCATCTTATAGTGCGGGTCTTCGATCACGCCGGGGGTATCGGAGAAAACGATCTGGAAGTCTTCGCCCGTCACGATGCCGAAGATGCGGTGGCGCGTCGTTTGCGGTTTCGCGGTGATGATGCTCATCCGCTCGCCGATGAGGCTGTTCATGAGGGTAGACTTGCCGGCGTTCGGCCGGCCGATGATGTTTACGAAACCTGATCTGTGCATGGGGCAAAGATAGTAGTGTGGTCTTGTAGTTCGGTAGTAATGTAGTCGCTACCGAACTACAATACTACCGAACTATATTACTATGGCGCGGCCGCAGGATGCAAAGTGAGTTTTAAGGCATTGGGATTAACCCCCGAAAACCCTTCTCCTGCACCTGCGGCCGCGCCCCAAACAGCAGTAAAAGCCAGAATGAGGTATTCAACGTTATACCTTTGTACTACTCCCCCTTTACTCCTTTCTCCCCTTACCCCCTTCTCCCCTTACCCCTTTATTATGCGCTACACGACGGATGAAATACCAGCACTCGCCAGCCGCCTGATCGAAAAATCTGGCCGCAACCGTACCTACGCCCTGCTGGGCGACCTCGGTGCAGGCAAAACCACCCTCGTCGCCGAAATGTGCCGCCAGCTGGGCGTGTCTGAGCCAACGTCCAGCCCAACCTTCAGCATCGTGAACCAGTACAAAACCCCGGATGGCCCCGTTTACCACCTCGATTGCTACCGCCTGGATTCTATTCAGGAAGCCCTTGATGCGGGCCTGGAAGAACTCTTCGAAGGCCACGAAAATCACCCCATTTTTGTGGAGTGGCCCGCCGTGGTGGAAGACCTCCTGCCGGACAATACGGTGGTGCTGCGGCTCAGCCACGGGAAGGATG
>CAYWMW010000107.1:0-8582 GCA_964458975.1 uncultured Lewinella sp.
AACTCCTTCGGCACCACCGATTTCCAAATCTCCAAAGTAACCCTCGGCACGATGACCTGGGGCAAGCAAAATACCGAGGCCGAGGGCCACGCCCAGATGGACTACGCCGTGGAGCACGGCGTGAACGCATTCGACACCGCCGAGCTGTACGCCATACCGAGTAAGCCCGATACGTGGGGCAAGACGGAAAGCATCATCGGTACCTGGTTTAAGGCGACGGGGAAACGCAAGGATATTTTCCTGGCCAGTAAAGTTGTTGGCCCTGCCAAGTTTGCGGAGCACATCCGCAACGGAAACCTCGGGTTCAGCAAGGCGCAAATCGGCGAAGCGCTCGGGCAGAGCCTGGACCGCCTGCAAACGGATCACCTCGATTTATACCAGCTGCACTGGCCCGCCCGGAAGGTAAATTTCTTCGGTAAACGTGGTGTACAGTCCATCAAAAACGACCCGTGGGAGGATAATTTTCTGGAGATCCTCACCAAAATGGACGAGCTGATCAAAGCCGGCACCATCAAGCATTGGGGCGTGAGCAATGAGAGCCCCTGGGGGCTGATGCGCATCCTGCACCTGGCTGACGTCCACGGGCTGCCCCGCCCGGTGAGCATTCAGAACCCGTACAGCCTGTTGAGCCGGGGCTTTGAAGTTGGCCTGGCCGAGGTTTGCCTGCGGGAGAACATCGCCGGTTTTCCGTACAGTCCGCTTGGCATGGGCCGCCTGACCGGTAAGTACCTGGACGGTACAGCCACCGCAAAATCACGTTTGAACCTCTTCCCGCAGTACTCCCGTTACGGCAACGACAACGCCCTGGCCGCTACGGAGGCCTACGCCGAGGTTGCTAAAAAGCATGGTCTTGACATGACGAAGATGGCCCTGGCCTTCGTTAACGATCAGGATTTCAACCATAGCAACATCATCGGGGCCACCAGCCTGGAGCAGCTAAAAACCAACATCGAGAGTGTTGAACTTCAGCTTTCTGAAGAAGTACTTAAGGACCTGGAGGAGGTGCAACAGCAGTGGCCGGACCCTTCGGTTTAGGTTAACTGCGTGAGAGAAGTGATAAATTTGATGGAGCGGCCGCAAGGTTTTCTCTCGTAGCCAGGTAAGGAATATGAGTGATCCGTAATATATTTACGGATCAACTGCCCATAATAATGTCTAAACTAAAAATTGAGCGTGGTTCCAGTGAGCTAAACATCTCCTACTCCTGGCGCACGCCCGCTATGTGGTTCCTGGTATTTTTCTGCCTGATCTGGGATAGCATCACCCTCGTCGCCCTCTTTAGCGGAGCGGGGCTTTTCATGATTTTCCATGCATTGGCTGGTATTTTTATTACCTGGTGGACGTTTACGCGCTTCACCAACAGCACTACGGTAACCGTAGATCAGCAAAAGCTGAAGCTGAAGCACGGGCCAGTACCCTGGCCGTTCTCAAAGGACAAGGATATTCCGGCGCGGGCGCTGGTGCAATTGTACGTTGGGAAGAGCAGTGTGAAGCAAAACAACAGACATACCTATAAACTGATGGCCAAGCTGGACACTGGAGTTGAGGTAAAACTGATTAACGCTGAACCAGACAAACAATTACTCCTGGACCTGGAACGCACCATTGAGACCTACCTCAACATTGAGAACGACACCAGCCTGGACCTAAACAGTAGCACCAAATTTGAAGGTCTGGACCTGGAGGAAATGCGGGAGCAGATCAAAAAGATGGAGCCCATTAAAAAATGGCTCCCGAAGAGCATTCTCAATAAGATGGAGGAGGCAGAAGCTAAAATGGAAATAGAGGTGCAGCGCAGGAAATCTGGATCACCCCTTACTCCCCGCGAAGAAGATTGGGATGTTTCCGTTCAAACCGGTGCCAAGGCACCCCGGCCATTGCCAGAGCCGGAGCATGACTTTGTTTTTCCGTTTTACCGTGTGCAACAGGGAGATAAAGTGGACTATAATGACAAGCGCTATCACGTGGGGCGTTCCGCTCAGATCGACTGGGAAGCGGACGACATTAACCAGGGAAGGCAGCTGGAAATTCTGGCGGATGCGGACGGCTCTCCACTACACTTTTACGCCCAGACGGAGCGCGACCGCTGGAGCTACTTCGAGGAGCGCCGGTTGGACGATGCGGAAGTTGAAAGCCTTGGCTTCGTCGGTGACACCCACCCGCTGCGCTTCGAGAACGGCAGTGACCGTTATTACCCGCGTGATGAACAGAACGGAACGCGCTTCATGGGCGGATCAGCGCAAACGGTGGAACAGTTCATTTACTTCACTACATCTTCCAGTACTCAGTTCCGGGCCTTGAAGGCTGAGGGGCGGGGCTGGGAGGTTTATGTTATGGAGGTGGTTGATGGGGGCGCGTTTAGTCAACGATAGCTAAACGTTTGTTTAGTCCGATTTCTACGATTCGGCGGAGCGTTTTCACTTCAATATCGGAGCGATTGTTTTCGATGCGGCTAATGTAATGCTTTGTCGTACCAATGCGTTCTGCTAGCTGGTCTTGTGTAAGGCCAGCGGCCTTGCGTGCTCTTTTCAGCATCGGGCCGATGTTTAATTGCTGCTCCATTTTTTCGTCAACAATACTTTCTTCATAGAGTACCGTTGGCGATAAATCATAGGCTACATCAAACGTTTTTCCGCTCTTGAGTTTGATCTCCTTTTTGATGTTAGGCCAGGTAAGTGTTCCGTTTTCTACAATAAGTCCGCTAAAAGCTGTCTCTATTTTTAGCTTCTCTATGTCTTTGCCCTTCCACTTTTGAAATAGTTCGTTAAAATCAACGACTCGGTACTCTCCAGTACTGAATAGGCAACGCACTCTGAAGCCGTCAACTCCGATAATTTTACTGATTCTTGGCGGTCTAGTCGTTTTCATCTTCCATTTGTAGTTCATGCCAGATTTCCATTAGCTCTTCCTGATGGTCTTCGGCCCACTTAATAATCTTCTTCCGTTTGTTCTTTGGCAGATCGCCTTCCATAACTTCTTGCTCCTCAATCGAAATGAGTGCCTTGTACTCAGCAAATTCTGTGTGGAAGTGAGGAGGATTATGATCTCGAAAGAACAATTGGATTTTCACTCCTTCAATAACGTAAAAAGTTGGCATAAGGTTATCTGATTAGGCAACAATTTAAACATTAAGCAAACAAAGCCTCATACAATTCCCTAACCGTAGCCAGTGTAATAATCCGAATTCCGTACCGATCGGGGTCCAGGCCCTTGGTATTGTACTTGGATACGTAGATTCGCTTAAAACCGAGCCGGTCTGACTCCTGGATGCGCTGTTCGATGCGGGTGACGGCGCGGATTTCTCCGCTGAGGCCGACTTCGCCGGCGAAGCAGACATCCGGTGGGACGGTGACGTCCATCGCGCTGGAGAGCAGGGCGGAGATGATGGAGAGGTCCATGGCCGGGTCGTCTACCTTGAGGCCACCGGCGATGTTGAGGAATACGTCCTGATTGCCGAGCGGGAGGCCAGCTCTTTTTTCGAGTACGGCCAGCAGCATATTGAGGCGCTTCGCATCGTAGCCGGTGGAGGTACGCTGTGGGTTACCGTAGACGGCGGTACTGACGAGGCCCTGTACTTCCACCAACATCGGGCGCATGCCCTCTACGGTTGCACAGACGGCGGAGCCGGAGAGGTCTTCGTCGCGTTCGGAGAGGAGGAGTTCGCTGGGGTTGGAGACTTCGCGGAGGCCGGAGGTTTCCATCTGGTAGATGCCCAGCTCGTCGGTGGAGCCGAAGCGGTTTTTGAGCGTTCGAAGGATGCGGTAGGTGTAGTTGCGGTCGCCCTCGAACTGGAGGACCGCGTCTACGATGTGTTCGAGGAGTTTTGGCCCGGCGATGGAACCTTCCTTGGTGATGTGACCGATGATGAAGGTCGGGATGCCGGACTCTTTGGCGAAGCGCTGGAGCTCGGAGGCGCACTCTCTTACCTGGCTTACGGTACCGGCCATGCTGTCTACGTGCGGGCTGGCGAGGGTCTGGATGGAGTCGATGATGAGCAGTTCGGGCTTGATGTCTGCCGCGTGCTGAAGGAGTTTGTTGGTGTTGGTCTCGGTGAGAAGGTAGCACTGGCGCTTGTCTCCGCCGAGGCGGTCGGCCCTCATCTTGATCTGTTGTTCGGACTCTTCGCCGGAGACGTAGAGGACCTTGCGGCCGAGCTGGAGGGCCAACTGGAGTAATAAGGTTGATTTACCAATCCCCGGCTGGCCGCCGAAGAGTACTATGCTGCCGGGGACTATGCCTCCGCCCAAGACACGGTTCAACTCCCGGTCGGGAGATTCGAGGCGTTTTACGTCTCCGGCGACAACGTTTTCGAGCTGGATGGGGCGGGGCCCTTTACCGACCAGGGCGGCGGGCGTAGCGCCGCCGGGGGGGGAGTTGTTTACGGAGCGCCAGTCGGTTTTGTTGTCGAGGCGTTCGTTTTTGGTTTTTACTATTTTTTCTTCGATTAGGGTGTTCCACTCTTTGCAGGATTGGCATTGGCCCATCCATTTTGGGGATTCGGAGCCGCAGTTGCGGCAGAAGAAGGTTGTTTTTGTTTTGGCCATGGGGGTGGAGTTTAAGCTTGGTCGATGTGTATAAGTGTACTTATACGTGAAATTCAGGGTGTATAAGTACACTTATACGTAGGAGTAGAAAGGTGTATAAGTGTACTTATACGTGAAATTCAGGGTGTATAAGTACACTTATACGTAGGAGTAGAAAGGTGTATAAGTGTACCTATACGCGAAATTCAGGGTGTATAAGTGTACTTATACACCAAGTAGTCTCATCCAACCTCACCATCCTCATGGTAAATCAGCTCCCTCACCAGCGTCGGCCTACTTAATTCTCGACGGGAAGCGGTTGTGCACCTTACGTAGCGCACTTCATTCAAACAATATCCAGCCTTATTATCGGCCATCAATCCTGGTTCTACCAGCTTGAGGCGTTTTAGCAAATTAAAATGCTGCTTAACCGTAGAGTCCTTCAAAGGAATATCCGATGTGAGCTCTACGTAAGACAACACTCCTCCCCTACGCAATCGTTTAAGCATTCTGATTCGAGCCGGATGCCCCATAGCATGTCCTATAATACTCGCTAATTGTTCGTCCTCTTCAAAAAGGAAGGCTTTAGAAACGGCCATAACTCTACTGCTGTTTTAAGGTTCTACTGTTTAAATCCATCACAATAACAAACATTAAGTTGTAAAAACCAAATTTTAGGTGAGATTCTATACTTATTGAGCGCGACTGGCTCCCCTAACTTCCCCCTGCACCTGCGGCCGCGCCCAAATGATAAAGCAGAGAAATTATCCGTTAGTAGTACGCTCACCCAACTACCGCCAAACCACCCTAACCTCCTTAAACAACGCACCATTACTACTAACCCGCAACGGCCCGGAAACATTCCGCAGCACCACCTTACGCGGCAGCACGTAAGGGAATGGCAGCGGTGTCCCGTCAGCAGGCAAAGACTGGAAACTAGCGAAAACCACCGGTCCGTCGTCTGTTATAGCCGCAGACGATTTGTCTTTTATTTGCAGCCCGTCAATCAAAACCTTTTGCGGTAAGTAGCATAAGTAGCCGAAGTCGTGCTGGCCGGAGTTCCGCCCGCTGAGTACGGAGGTTTTCGCCGTCACCCCACCGGGAGGTGCCAGCGTACAGTCCTTTATAATAACTTCTCCCCGCCAGGTGCTGCCATAGTCCGAACGCAGGTCGATCAGGCTGCGCGCGTACACCGTACTGTTTTCTACCAGGAGCGTCCCGCCGCCGATCGCCTTGATGCCCATGTGGCCCAACTCCGAATCACGGATCACGACGTTTGCCACGCCCATGTGTGCGTCGAAGCGGGAAAGCGCGCAGCCTTCATAGCGCAGGTTTTTGCAGTAATTGGAAGCCATGATGCCCCAGTAGGTCCGGTCGTGAATGCTGTTGGTTTGCCGACAGTTAACCAACGACACGTTAAGCGCCCGACCCGCCGAAAAGTCATAGCTCCCCATCGGTACGGGAACGCCCGCCGAGCCGATGGTCCGGTAGGTTTTATGACCGGTCAGCAGGGCGTTTTTGATGGTCACGTAGGCGCAATCGCGTACGTGGATAAAGCCCCGGTAGGGCGCGCCGGTCTCCCCTTCCCCGGAGATCCGGTGCTCAACACCGTCAACGACAACGTTGGAGCGGCGAACCTCAATGTTGCGGGCGTAGTAGTTGTACGCGGAGGGCTCCCGGTTAGCGATGGTCGTAAAAACCCCTCCGGTAAGGTGCAGCGGCTCCTCGTCAATAGGCCGTGCGGTCAGTTTACTGATCCGGTCAAAATCCCAAATAATGGGTGCATTTGCGTCAATCTTCCCCCTCCGGTTCACTACAAAAATATCAGTTTGCGGCTTGCCTTTATTTTGGTTCCGGCCGTAGCGGATGTAACGCCTGACGGCATCGTTCTCCGCCGTAATCAGACACGGACCGGGCAACGTGGCCTTTATTTTACGCTGCCCTCGCTTTAGTCTCGTCACCCCCTTGAGCGGAAAGGGCTGCAACCGGGACCCCACAATGAACAGCGGCGCTTCCCGGTCTTCCACCGCTGTATCGTCGATGATGAACTGAGCGTCGCCAAAATCGGTATCGGTTTGGATGAGGGCCGTTCGGCGCTGTCCGCCAAGGTGATAAACGGCACTGGCGTTCGCCCTAACGGGTAAGCCGTGCTGATTGGCAAAGGCATGTGCGGCCGCAATGGCGTTTGCATCGTCAGACTTATCATCGTTCGTTGCGCCAAAGTCCTCATAGGTAACCACGCCCTGCCCAACCAATCGCTCCGTCATTGCCGGTGGAACGTTAAGCCGCAGCGAACCATTCGGTTGCGGCCGCACGCTTAGATTATCGCCCGTTTCGCTGATCTCGACAACTATAGCTTGTTGCGCGGTCAACAGGATACTCAGGCTGGCGGAAAGGCAGAGGAAAAATAAGCGTACTTGCATAATCTGAGCGTAATTGATGAGGGCGTAAACCAAATTGTCGCTTTTTGTTCCCCCTTTGGGGGCTAGGGGGCCAAAAAAGCGACAATTTGGTTTGCGCTCATTGATGGTTTGCGCTTCGTCGGTTACTATGATTGAGCGTCACTTTAAAGCGTATTTGGTGCTGGGCGCGGCCGCAGGATGCAAGGATGGTTTTTTAAAAAGCAAGGGATGCGCCCTTACTCCCTTTTATATTCCACGTGCAATGTCCACTTGCAAGCAACAGGCTTACCGTCTAGTTGGGCCGGAACGAATTCCGGGAAACCATCCAGCGTCTTATAAACCGAAAAAGCAAGGGCCAACTGCCCGGTACTCCACTCCGGTACTTCAGCGGATGGTTTGGGAGCCTGGCGCTGCGCCGGTGTCCCTTGGGTGTTAAAAACCGTTATTACAATCGGCGCAGCAGATAAGGGAGGTGGCAACTTTGGCGCTGCTCCGGGCCGGAGGTAGTGCAGGTCGCTAACGCTCAGTTTACCGGTTTCATCCACCAGCAGCTCAACCTCAAGCTTATAGTAGTCCACATTCTCTTGTCGCGTTTCTTGAGGTACCCGGACCGCTGAATAAAATAATTGCAAGAATCTCATTTCCGGCGTACTGGCAGGCAAGCCCTTTTTAATTCGTTTTTTCCGAATAGACCTGTCTATTTTTACCGCCCCCTCCGGTAAGTAAGCCATTGTAGCAACCTCCGCAGCAGTGTAAACCGGTGCCTGCCCATAAGCCGCCTGCGTTGACAGTAAAAACAATGCGGTAATAAGTAATCTCATAGGTTTGGTATTGCGGAGGGTACAAGATAATAAATTTCACAAGCACGACCCATGCAGCTAACCTACAAAGCCATCCCCTACCAAGACCTGACCACCCACCAACTCTACCAACTCCTCCGCCTCCGCGCCGAAGTATTCGTTGTAGAACAGGATTGCGTATACCAAGACCTCGACGATAAAGACCAATACGCCATCCACCTCCTGGGCCTCACGGAAGATGGCCAACTGGCCGCCTACACCAGAATTTTGGCCAAAGGCATTTCCTACCCGAACTACGCCAGCATCGGCCGGGTAATCACCGCCCCTTTTGCCCGCGGCAAAGGCATCGGCAGGCCCCTCATGCACGAATCGCTGCGGGTACTCTTTGAACACTACGGCGAGCAAACCGTCAAAATCAGTGCCCAGGCCCACCTCGGCGCGTACTACGGAAGTGTCGGCTTTGAAGGCATCGGCGACATCTATGACGAGGATGGTATTCCGCACCGGGCGATGCTGCACGTGCCGAATCCTTAAGGTCAGAAATCAGAGTTCAGAGATCAGGCTACCGCTGTTGCGTTGTGCCGCCTGAACTCTGATTTCTGACCTCTGAATCTGAATTACGGAGATACTCGTTCTTCGTCGGGAGTCTGCAAATTGTTATACCCGTCCCAAAGTAGCACTAGCTGCCACAACCACCCCACGCTTTGGTCGGAAAGCAAGGCCAGTACGTCGACTAAACTTCTTCGGGGAAAACCGAAATACCACCTTGTGTAAACCTTACCCACAGACCACAACACTCGCCCCAATGCTCTCCGCCTTCTCCGAAGTCTTCCGCAACTTGCGCACCAATTTTTTCC
>CAYWMW010000107.1:8682-13206 GCA_964458975.1 uncultured Lewinella sp.
CCAATGCTCTCCGCCTTCTCCGAAGTCTTCCGCAACTTGCGCACCAATTTTTTCCAGACCTTCCTTTCCGTCCTCGGCATCATCATCGGGGTCGGAGCCCTGGTGGCCATGTTGTCTATGATTGATGGGTTGGAGCTGTACGCAAAAAACATGATCTCCGAAAAGAGTTCGTTGGAAAATCTCATGGTTCGGGCCAACACTGGCACCCGCGTCGACGGTGTCTTTACGGAGCGCGACACCATCGCAGAATTAACCCAGGCTACAGTAACAGAACTTCTCGACTCTCTGCCCTACGAAGCCACAGCTCAACTGACCTATAATACTTCGTCTATCGGATATACCTCGGACAGCGTTCGTATGGGTCTCCGCATCCAGGCTTACACCCTTCCGGGCCTTGAGCCAATTCCTGACAGCCTTCTCCTCCACGGCCGCTGGATTACCGAGGCCGAAGCCGAAGCCGGAAAACGCCTCACGATGGCCGACGAAAACGTAGCCCGCCGCATCGTCGGCGAAGATGGCCTAATCATGAACGCGGTTGGCAAAAACGTTCACTTCTTCGGAGACTCACTGGAAATTGTTGGAGTTATCAGCGCTGGAGGCGGAGAAGACCTCAGCGTCGCCTTCCCCCTGGCCACCATGCCCCAGCTGGCCAAGGCGCCAACGCCCTACCCCACCATCAACATCGCACTGAATGACGTAAACGAAGTGCTCGCCGCCGAAGCCTTTACCAAAGGCTGGTTTGAACGCCGCTACCCCGAACAGGAGGATGCCATCGAGACATTTACCCGCACCGGTTACCTCGAACAACTGGCCGAAGGCATCACGGTATTCCGGTGGGTGATGGGCTTCCTGATCGGCATCGCCGTAGTTGTCGGTGGCGTAGGCGTTATGAACGTTCTACTCATGTCCATCGCCGAACGCACCCCCGAAATCGGCGTCCGCAAAGCCGTCGGCGCTAACCGCCGAACCATCATCAAACAGTTCCTCTCCGAATCCGTTGCCATCTCCGCTATCGGCTCGTTCTTCGGTGTGCTGCTCGGCATGGGCGTCGCGCTCATAGCAGCCCCCATTCTGAACATGGTGGTTGAAGATCTTGAGTTTACCGCCGTCTTCTCCCTTAATACCGTAATTGTGGTCTGTGTCGTTGCCCTGCTCATCGGGGTGGTATTCGGGACTTACCCAGCTCGAAAGGCGGCTTCTTTGGACCCGGTGGAGGCTATCAGAAGATAACTGAAAAGCTCGTATCAGAAACTTGAGTGTACTATTCAGGTTCGGCAATTTTTCATCAAAAACTCAATTACCCCAGCCGTCTTCATAGAAATACAACAGAACCAACTCCCTGCGAAACCCCACTGGCTTCCCGTGTTTCTTAGCGGGTTTAAATCGTGGCAACTCCGCCACAATCCCCTCAATGTTCTGTCGTGTTTTATCCCTACAAAGCAAGGTGTCTTTCAAAACAGGCCGATAACTTGTATAATTCCCATGGCTCGGGGGGTAAGCTATCATATTAATAGTATCCCGCCCAGCAGGTCTTCTTTTACCAAATGAATTAATCCGAGAAATCCGCCCAAATCCGCGATTCTTCATTTGCCTACACCAAACTCTTCCGCTTCCCGGAAGCCAGGTCTACCATTCTCCCCCCCTTTTCGGAGACATACCGTTGGATAATGCGGGCGGTATCCGGATGAGATTCTAGCCATTTTACACGGTCAACGATTTCGTCGACACCAAGCGTTTCTGTTTTAGACACGTAGGTGAAGCCCCGGTATTTACCTTCCTGCACCAGCACAACCGCTTCCTCCTCGTGCGTTCTGCCGCGGTCAAAAAGGAGAAAATCGTAATCGAAGACGTTGCGAAGGTGCAAACGGGCTTCTTCCGCACGGGCGTTGTACTCCTCCGGCGTCTCTTCGCCGCAGCAAGCGCCGTGGCACTGTTTGAGGTGGTAATAGAAACAGATTTTACCGGAGTTCAACTTGGTAAAAATGCCACAGAGATCGAGGTGTTTGCGGACAAAATTCAACCGGCCCTTAGCTCTGCTCAGGGTCGGGAATTCGCTGATCACGTCTTCCTCCTTGCGCACCTGGGCGGTGTTCTTCACGATGTCAAAACAGCGGTAGCCGTCTTTATTTAACTTAGAGATGATGGCGTACGCAAATTTATTCCGCCGCTGCGCCCGGTTGATGTTGGGCTGTAACCGCTTGATTTCTTCGCTCTCATGCAGTAGCGCGACCAGTTCCGAACCGGTCAGTTCGTAGGTAATATCCGCTACCTGCCGGGCAATCATCTTGCCCTTCCCCGTTCGATCGTTGAAGTGCTGCGATACCCGGCTGCGAATGTTGATGCTTTTGCCGACGTAAATCACGTCACCGTCGGAATCATGAAAGTAATAGACACCACATTCTTCCGGCAGGTTCATGATCTGCTCCAGCTGCATGTTCTGGGGCAGCTTGGTCGCAGATATTCCCCGGTTCACCAGCGTTTGCACCTCGGCGGCAGAATCAGGGCCGGCGAGGCAAAACTTGAGCAACTCCGTAGTGGCCGTTGCGTCGGCCAGGGCGCGGTGGTGGTTGTCTAGCCGGATGCCGAAGTGCTTCACGAGGTTACCCAGGCTGTAAGACTTCAGGCCGGGGTAAGTCTTCCGGGTCAGGCGAACGGTGCAGAGTTGTTTGCGGGTGTAAGTGTAGCCCAGACGGCGAAATTCTTCCTTGACGAAATCATAGTCGAAACGGCTGTTGTGGGCAACGAAAATACGGTCTTCCGTCAGTTCAATGATGCGCTTAGCGACCTCATGAAACTTAGGCGCAGTTTTCACCATTTCCTGGGTAATCCCCGTCAGTTCTACAATACCGGCCGGAATCCAGCTTTCGGGGTTGATGAGACTCTCGTAAGTTTCAATTACCTTTTCGCCGTCAAAGATCACAATCCCGATTTCGGTGATGCGGCAGCGGCTGGCTTTGCCGCCCGTCGTCTCCACGTCGATGATCGCGTATTCTTTTTGCTTCATGTTTTGAGTGAAAGTGGTGTGGCGCAACACTACATTATTACGCTCCTACCGTACTAAATTTCAAATACAATGGCCAAGGTAGCTATATTTTTTTGTTTTATCGTTGGTTTTACCGCAAATTGTAGCAACAACACAGTTCCGGATGCGGCGCGCACGCAGGTGCAGGGTGAGGTAAACGCCGCTCCTAACGGAAAAGGAACACCAGCCTCACCTCCAACGTCTGCCTCGTCTCCCCTCTCCCGAGGACCTCGGAGTGAACGCGAAGCCGGTCACGTAGAAGCCGAGCAGCGAAAGGGGCCGGGGGAGAGGGCAACGCAACCAGCCGCCTACGAAACCACCACCTACCTCCCCCAACTCTCCGGCAAACGCATCGCCCTCGTCGTCAACCAAACCTCCACCATCGGAGAGACGCACCTCGTAGACAGCCTCCAACGCCTCGGCCTGAACCTGGTAAAAATCTTCGCCCCCGAGCACGGCTTTCGGGGCGCCGCCGACGCCGGAGCCAGCATCAAAGACGGCAAAGACCAGCCCTCCGGCCTGCCCATCAAATCCCTCTACGGCAAAAACAAAAAGCCCTCCGCACAGGACCTCGCCAACGTTGATGTCCTCCTCTTCGACATCCAGGACGTCGGCGCCCGCTTCTACACCTACATCTCTACCCTCTTCTACGTCATGGAAGCAGCCGCAGCGCACGGCAAGCAAGTCATGGTCCTGGACCGCCCCAACCCCAACGGCCACCTGATCGACGGGCCAGTACGCCAGCCGGAGTTCCGCAGCTTCGTTGGCATCGCCCCCATCCCCGTCGCCCACGGCCTGACGGTCGGGGAGTTCGCCCGCATGGTCAACGGCGAAGGTTGGCTACCCGGCGGGAAGCAAGCCTACCTCACCGTGATCCCCATGACGGACTACGACCACCACCAGACCTACGAACTCCCCATCGCCCCCTCCCCCAACCTACCGAACGCCCGCAGCATCTACCTCTACCCCAGCCTCTGCTTCTTTGAGGGCACGGCCGTTTCCGTCGGGCGCGGTACGCGGAAGCAGTTCCAACTCTACGGCCACCCCAGGCTCTCCTCCGGAGACATCCGCTTCACCCCAACCCCCGGCCCCGGCAGCGCCAACCCCAAACTGAAGGGCCAACTCTGCCGTGGCCACGACCTCAGCAAATTCCCATCCGCAGAAAGCCGCCGCCCCCAACTTCAGCTAGACTACCTCATCAGCGCCTACGCCGACCTCAACGCCCAGGGCGTAGACTTCTTCACCAACGCCAAATTCTTCGACCTCCTCGCCGGAACGGACGAACTCCGCAAACGCATCATCGCCGGAAACTCCGCCAAGGCCATCCGGGCGGGCTGGGCCGCAGAGCTCGCGGATTACCGGACGATGCGGCAGCAATACCTGCTCTATCCCTAGGCCGGTTGCCCGGCCCTTTAGGCCGTGCTGGTTCCTCAACCTTCAGGTTGAGCCCGCCAGCCTGAAGGCTGGTTAACCCGCACGGCTTAAAAGCCGGGCAACCAACC
>CAYWMW010000108.1:0-10871 GCA_964458975.1 uncultured Lewinella sp.
GCAGGTCTTGCGAGCAACCGGCTAAAGCCGATGCTACGGAGTGGAGATGGTGTTCTGCATATATTTGGCCCTACGAGCAATCGGCCAAAGCCGATGCTACAAAGTACGGAACTATCCACCCCCCAAAAGCGTTACCCCCATCTACGAGAAGATACCATGAACTTACAACCACGGGACACCTACGAAAAACTGGAATTCGACAAAATCCTGCTCCTCCTGGAGGAGCAGTGCAACGGAGAGATGGGCCGGACCCTCATCCGGGACACCGAGCCCTCCGTCAAAGTAACCCACATCAACCGGATGCTGGACGAGGTCGCGGAGTTCAAACAGGGTACTGACGAAAAACAATTGTTCTCCATCGGCGCTTACGAAGACGTATCCGAAGAGCTGAAAATGCTCACCATCGAGGGCTACGTTTTGTCCGAATCCGGCCTGGCGAAACTGAACGTTCTCTTGCTTCAGGCTAAAGGAATCTTTGCCTTCTTTAACTCCCCCGAGCGGAAGGAAAAGTACGGTGCCCTTTTTACCTTAATCCGTAAGATCGACTTCGAACCCCAGCTCTCCGCCGAGATTGAAAGCGTCATCGATGCTGAAGGGGTGATCCGTTCCGATGCCTCCCCCGAGCTATCCCGCATTCGCCGCCTCATCGGCTCCAAGCAGCGGGAGGTAGAGAAGGCCTTCCGGCAAGTGATCGAGAAGTACCGCCGCGCGGGCTTCCTCTCCGACACAGTTGAGAGTATGCGCAACGGCCGCCGGGTACTGTCCGTACCCAGCGAGCACAAGCGCAAAATCCGGGGCATCATCCACGACGAATCGGCGACGGGTAAAACGGCCTTCATCGAGCCCGATGCCGTCATCAGCATCAACAACGACATCTTCGACTTCCAGCAGGAGGAAAAGCGGGAGATCTACCGCATCCTCCGGGAGTTATCCGACAAACTTCGCCCCTACGTAGAGAATATGCGGGACTACGCCGACCTGATCGGTTACCTAGATGTCGTCCAGGCCAAGGCCCACCTCGCCCGCCAGCTGAAGGCCGAGCGGCCGAAGGTACACCACAAACCAAGAATCGGTGTCATCAGGGGGTATCACCCGCTGCTCTACCTGAAAAACAAACCCTACGGGCGCAAGACCGTTCCTTTTGATCTCAAGCTAACGGGTAAAAACCGGGTACTGATGCTGTCCGGACCGAATGCCGGCGGTAAGTCGATCACCATGAAGACCGTCGGGCTGCTCCAACTGATGCTACAATCCGGGATGCTCGTCACCGTTGATGCCGAATCTGAAATGGGCGTTTTCAAAAAACTCTTCGCCGACATCGGAGACCAGCAGAGCATCGAAGACGACCTTTCCACCTACAGCTCCCGCCTCAAAAACGCCAAGGCCTTCCTCAAGGATGCGGACGACGCGACGATGATCCTCATCGACGAGTTCGGCTCCGGTACCGACCCCGCCTCGGGTGGTGCCATCGCCGAGGGTATTCTGGACGGGCTGAACTACCGCAAGGTCTTCGGCCTCATCACTACCCACTACTCTAACCTCAAAATCTACGCCTACAAGACCAAGGGCATCGTTAACGGCGGAATGCACTTCGATACCGAAACCCTGGACCCCACCTACGAGCTGAAGATCGGCAAACCGGGCTCCAGCTACGCCTTCGAGATCGCGACCAAATCCGGCCTGCCCCAGCGCGTGATGGAGTACGCCCGCCGCCGCGCCGGTAAAAACGAACGGGCGGTTGATCAGCTCCTGGTCGATCTCCAGCGCGAGAAAGCCGAGTCCGAAGAAAAACTCCGAGGCCTGGAGCAAAAGCAGAAAACCCTCGATGCCCTCACCCGCACTTACGAAGAACTCCGTAAAGACATGGAAGTACGCCGTAAACGTTTGAAACTGGAAGCGAAAGAATCCGCCCTCCAGGAAACAGCGATGTACAATAAGGAGATGGAAAACCTGATTCGGGATCTCCGCGAAGGTAAAAAGCTGGAAGAGGCCAAGGAGAAAGCCAAGGAACTCCGCACCAAACGCACCGAAATTGCCGAACAGGTTACCGACCTCGTAGAAGACATCTACTACGCACCGGTCAAGGGCGGAGACGACGACATCAAGGTCGGCGACCACGTACGCCTGCGCGCCGGTGGCGCGACGGGCGAAGTTGAATCCATCAATAAAAAACGCGCCACCATCATCGTCGGAGACCTTCGCCTGGAGGTCAAACTCCGGGATTTGGAACAAGCCAACGCCCCGCTTACTATCCGTAACCAGAAGAGCGTGAGCAGCAACATCGCCGCCACGGCTACCTTCTCCAACAAGCTGGATGTGCGGGGGATGCGTTACGAGGAAGTCCTCGCCACGATGGAAGCCTTCGTTGATAATGCCTTGATTGCCAACGCCAGCCAGCTGCGTATTGTGCACGGTAAGGGTACCGGAACACTGAAGCGGGCCGTGCGGAAGAAGCTCTCCGAGTACAAGCACAAGTTCACGCTTTCTACGCCGCCCCGGGAGGCTGGGGGAGATGGGGTTACTATTGTTGACCTTTAGGCGGCGTTAAGTGAGCGGATATTAAATGGCATGTTTTAAAATCCCGTAGAAATTTAACCGAGGTAGCCCCGGGCGCAGCGAAGCGTAGCCCGGGGCTACCTATTAGGAGTAATTGTACTATTCGCGGCGCGGAGCGTCGCCTCTGGGCGTGGCCCCGCGCCCGTCAGGAGCCCATGCTTTAACTATCTTTGCATCCCGCGTCCTGCGCCCAAAATATGCTTAACCATGGGGGCAAGACACGGCATAAAACAACGATTTCCCGTCAAAACACGCCAAAAAACCGCGAACATAGTTAAATTTGTCATGTTTATGTTCCGATAGTGGCTCCGCTTCTTTCGGGACTTTTACTAGCACGCCACTTAGAGAGCGCTTTCACCACTTACTGATTACCTAAATACTCAAGATGAGAAATCTTATCCAATCCTGCTTCGTCCTGCTACTGCTGGCCGTTGCCCTTCCCGTTCAGGCCCAGTTTCGCAGCGAGATGCGGACGGCCAATAAAGAGTACGAACTCAAGGCCTTCAACCTGGCCGTAGAGTCTTACAAACGAGCACTTGCGCGCCGCCCGTCAGACGTGACGGCCCTGAGCCGGATCGCGGACTCTTACCGCATGCTCAACCAGATGCAGACTTCCCACGGCTACTACCAACAGGCCGTGTTGGAAAAGCGGGTGAAGCCAAATACGATCCTTGAGCACGCTCACGTCCTTAAGAGCCTCGGCCGCTATCAGGAAGCCAAGCAGTGGTACTTGCTTTACGCCCGGGATCACGACGGCGTAGTGGGTAATCACTTCGCGCAGAGCTGTGACTTCGCCATTGCGCAGTCCAACGCCGACGGTGGTTTCACCGTGCAGGCTATTGCATCTAACTCCCCGGTCGCAGACTTCGGCCCCGGCATGGTAACGCCAACCGAGCTGGTCTTCAACTCCGCCCGCACCGCAGCGGGCAGCTTCGACGGGCAGGCGCGGAACAAGCCTTTCGTCTCCGCCGTTGGCCCAACTGGTACCCTGCAGCAAGCCTTTGAGCTGCGTACCGGTTACACCGATGCGGCTGGCAACGTTGGCCCGGTAAGCTACAGCCCGGACGGCCGCCAGGTGATCTTCACCCGCAACAACTTCACCGCCGGAACCCGGATGGTGGCCGAAGCGGGCATCAGTATGAACCTGATGATTGCCGACATCAACGCCCAGCAGCAGTGGGTGAACGTTCGTCCGCTGCCCTTCAATGGAACGGACATCAGCTCCGGCTACGGAACGTTCTCCGCCGACGGCAACACCATCTACTTCTCTAGTAACCGCCCGGAAGGCTACGGTGGCTACGACATCTACCGCGTTAACCGTCAGGGGCAAAGCTGGGAAGCGGTGCCGGAGAACCTGGGAACAGTAGTCAACTCCGTAGGCGATGAAATTACGCCATTCTTTGATGGAGCGAGCTTGTTCTTCTCCTCCAACTGGCATCACGGTTTAGGTTCTTACGACGTTTTCCGAGCGGAGATCGTTAACGGTCGCCCGTCCACACTCTACCACATGGGCAGTAGCATTAACTCTGACCGCGACGACATCGGCTTCATCTATGACCCCGTAACGAGCAGCGGCTACGTAGTTTCTAACCGCGTTGGCGGCTCCGGCCAGGAAGACATCTACCGTGTCGGCCGAGCCAACGTAAACAAGGTATTAATGGTGATGTCTGCTCAGGACGGCACCGCAATTCCTAACGCAGCGGTTGATTTCACCAGCTGCGGAGGGCAGGTTTACGCTACCGATGCCGGTGGCCGTTACGTATTCCAGCCAACCGACGGGATAAACTGTGACATCGTGATCGGTGCCAACGGCTTCCAGGCCGTACGTGTGCCGCTGCAGAGCCTACAGCCCGATGGCCAAAACATTGTTCGGGTTTCTCTGAATCCCGCATCCACGGTAGGTGGCGGCGGAAACTTAGGCGGGCAGACCGGTGGCGGGCAGACCGGTGCAATGCCACAAGGCGGCGGACCCACCCCTCCCGGAACTTACCGTGGATTCGTGACCGACGCACAGACCGGCTTCGGCATCCCCGGCGCAAACGTACAGATCACGAAGCGTACCACCGGGCAGACGGCAACCCTCAACACTTCTTCTAACGGCAGCTACCTGATGGAGCTTACGCCGTTTAATACTTACGACATAATCATTACAGCTTTCGGTTATGAAACCGTAAGGTTCCCGGTTACGAACAACGACGGAAGCGACCCTAATGTACTGGGTAATATGACCCTGCTTCCGGACGGGAAAAATACTGGAAACGGCGGCTCCACCAGCGGTGGCTCCTCCGGTGGAGGAACAACTTACACCCAGGTGCAGGGCTACTCCGTTCAGTTGGCCAGCCTGAATAAAGCTCCGGACCTGAGCAAGTTTGACAACGTAAGCGACCTCGGCCGTGTATACGACGTGAACGACGGCAACTCCTACAAAGTACGGATCGGAGTTTTTGCTACCCGTGCGGAAGCAGCACGAGCTGCTGCTCAGGCTAAGGCTGATTTCCCCGGTGCGTTTGTGGTCTCCGACAGCGGCACGTCTTCTTCCGCTAGTGGTGGCTCAACCTACGTACCTCCGAGCAACCCAACAACGATCAATACGCAGCCAACGACGAATACAAACACCAGCTTCGGTCGTTATAAAGTGCAGCTTGGTGCTTACGGTAAGCCGCAGAATTTTGACCGTAACAAAGCCCAGCGACTAGGCACATTGGAAACTACCACACGGGGTAACCTGACTTTGTTCATGATCGGTAACCTTAATTCGTTAACCGAGGCGCGTAACATACAGGCCCGGGCTAAGGCTTCCGGCTACGCTGGTGCGTTCGTACTCGAAAGTGTGAATGGGGTACTAAAGAAGGTGGCGAACTAAGTAAGCCACGTTTACCCAAATAATAACGCCACGTAGCCGGCCGGCTACGTGGCGTTATTATTTGGGTAAACGTGGTTATACTTAGTCTGCTCGCTCTACCTCACTTTCAAGTTTAAGGACCTTATCGCCATCCTCTTGCTCAATGTAAAGGGCTTTATCGTCTGAAGAGCCATTGCGGGTCACTTCAGAACCTTTGATTGTTTTGGTAACTGATTCGGTGTAAGTCTCAGATACCTTTCCGGAGGCATGTCCGTTGCCCCATTTCCATTTTACTTCGGTTCCTTTTCTGATCATGGTTTCTTGGTTTTGCTTTCAATAGCTAAAATTGTGTGGGGAGGAAATTGTTTATGACTGTATATTGTTAGGTAGCATGGTGAGATGGCTGGAGCTTTTTATATTTATGCCTATGAAACCTATCTTAATAGTGATTTTTTTGTTCTTCATCTCTACTGTGTGGTCACAAAGCATCATTCCTCTTTATCCGGAGGGCATACCTTGTGCTAATGTTTTACCGGAGGCAGAACGCCTGCACCCAAACATGGGCCGCTTAATCACCAGTGTGCATGAGCCGCTGATGGAGCACTATGCGCCAATACCCCAGATTGCGACTGGAGGAGCGGTGATGGTCATTCCGGGAGGCGGCTATTCAATTCTTGCCTGGGGACATGAAGGAAGCGACATCGCCCAGGGGCTGGTGACCGAAGGCCTACATGTCTTTGTGCTGAAGTACCGTTTGCCGAAGAACGAATCTGCCGACTGTCGTAGCCACGTTGCGCTGGACGACGCACAGCGGGGTGTTCAGACCATGCGAATGATGGCGGATTCCTTGGACCTCGATGCTGAAAAGATTGCAGTGATGGGCTTTTCCGCCGGAGGCCACCTTGCGGCCTCCGTAGCGGTACACTACCTGGAGGCAGACAGTACTGCGGGCCTGGAAGTGATGGCGTATTCGAGCCGGCCAGACCTGAGTATTCCGATTTATCCGGTTTTGATTATGGCGGATACTGACGCTGCCCATCAGGGCTCCGTCAATAACCTGCTGGGCCCTAAACCCTGGCCTTCAGATTTACTGGCTTTCAATAACCTGCCGGAGCGGGTACACGCTGGCGTTCCCCCAACCTTTTTGGTGCATGCCGGAAACGATAAGGTGGTACCCGTCGAAAATTCACTCAGGTATTACGCCGCGTTAAAGAAAGCCGGGGTGCCTGCGGATCTGCATATCTATGCCGAGGGTGGTCATGGTTTCGGTAGCGCAAAGCAGACGGCATTACCAGTCCGAAAATGGATGGATGATTTGTTAACCTGGTTGGCCAAACACGCGTTTATCCGGTAGCGCCAGAACAAAAAGGTCGAGCCTGACTTATTCTTAAAACGAACCGCCCAATGATTAACCTCAATCCATTAAGCCAACCGCCCAATCAGGCCGATTTATTGCTGACCCACGAGGCCATCCAGCCGTTCATCCACCGGACGCCGGTGATGACGAACGCCAGCCTGGACAAAATGGCGGGCTGTAAACTCATTTTTAAATGTGAGAATTTTCAAAAGATCGGTGCTTTCAAGATGCGGGGGGCAGCTTCGGCCGCTTTACGCCTGACGGCCGAGGAACGGGCCAGGGGATTGGCTACCCACAGCAGCGGCAACCACGCCCAGGCGGTGGCGATGGCGGCGAAAGCACTCGGGGTGCCGGCCTACATCGTGATGCCGCACGACGCGCCAAAGGTGAAAATTGCGGCCGTGAAGGGGTACGGCGCACAGGTTAGTTTTTGTGTAAATACGCCCAGGGACCGTAAGGAAGCACTGGACGAGGTGGTGGCTAAAACAGGAGCGGCCTTTCTGCACCCGTACGATGATTACGGCGTAATTGCGGGGCAGGCAACGGCGGCGATGGAGCTGATTGAAGACACTCCCGGCGTTGTACTTGATAGGATCCTTGCGCCCGTTGGCGGCGGCGGGCTGATGGCGGGCACGGCCCTGGCGGCGCGCTACTTTAGCGTCCAGGCGGAAGCCTGGGGGGCGGAGCCTAAGAATGTGGATGATGCGGCGCGGTCGCTGGTGCAGGGTTCGGTTCAGCACAACGTTACGAACGAAACCGTCGCCGATGGCCTAAGAACAAACCTCGGTGAGCGAACCTTTGCCGTCATCCATAAGCGGGTGCCCAAAATCCTCCTCGTCTCCGAAGAAGAGATCGTTGCGGCCATGCGGCACATCTGGGAACGGATGAAGATCATCATCGAGCCAAGCTGCGCGGTGCCCTTCGCCGCCGTACTTCGTTACCCGGAGCTGTTTGCCGGTAAAAACGTCGGCATCATCCTGACCGGCGGGAATGTGGATGTGGGGAGTTTGCCGTTTTAGACAATCTCCGGGCCACCGGTCCTCGCCCGATGCTGAATGCCGACCTGGCCCCTTACCTCCCGCAGCACCTGCGGCCGCGCCCAAAAACTTTAAGCCCCCCTTAAGAACTACAAGCCGGGAATCATCGTTTATCGATGAAACAACGAATTACGTCGTTGCACAGACAACATTTAGCGGGAAAGCCAGTGTCTATACACCTTTCAGGAAAAACATTGCTTTCTTTGCGGTAAACTACCAATCAAATATGAAAAAATTACTCTTACTGGCCCTGATGCTGAGCACGGTCACCCTCTTCGCCCAGGAAGCCCCTAACGACTGGTGGGACCTGGACCGCACCGACAATTCCTTCCCCGGCGTAAGCGCCAACAAAGCCCTCAACTACCTCCAGGGCAAAAAAGGACAAACCGTCGTCGTAGCCGTAATTGATTCCGGCGTCGACATCGAGCACGAAGACCTCAAAGACGTCATCTGGGTCAACCCCGGAGAGATCGCCGGAAACGGCATCGACGACGACGGAAACGGCTACGTAGACGACGTCCACGGCTGGAACTTCATCGGCGGTAAAGACGGCAGCCACGTCAATGGCGAAAACCTGGAAATCGTCCGTATTTACAACAAGCTTAAAGGCCAGTACAACAACCGTAACCGGGACGGCCTGAAAAAGAAAGAAAAGGCGGAGTACGATATGTACATCAAATACAAAGAGCAGATTGAAGCGGAGCGCGCCAAGCTGGAGCCAACCGTTGCTCAGATTATGCCCATAATGGACGCTATGAATCAGGTAGTGAAGCGTATGGGTAAAAAGCCCGCCAACATCACCTGGAAGGACATTGAAAACTCCGGTGCAAAAGACAACTACACCGGTATGGTAAAACAGATGGCAAGCCGCGCCCAGGAACGAGGAGCCTCCTTTGCGGACACCTACGAGGAAATCAAAGGCTACGCGGACTACCTGGACCAGTCTTACAACATGAACTACAACCCCGACTTCGACGCCCGCGAAATCGTAGGCGACAACCCCGGCGATCTGGACGACCGCAACTACGGCAACAACGACGTCGAAGGCCCCGACCCAATGCACGGTACCCACGTTTCCGGCATCATCGCTGCCGTGCGCGGTAACGACATCGGTGTTGACGGTGTAGCTGGCCCAAACGTACGCATCATGTCTATCCGCACCGTCCCGAACGGCGACGAGCGCGATAAGGACGTGGCCAACGCCATCCGCTACGCAGTAGACAACGGCGCTTCCGTCATCAACATGAGCTTCGGTAAATCCGCCAGCCCCTACAAAAAAGCGGTAGACGCGGCCATGAAGTACGCCGAAAAGAACGACGTACTACTCGTACATGCGGCCGGCAACGACGGCAAGAGCCTGAGCCTGACCAATAACTACCCCAACGATACTTACCTCGGTAAGAAGAAGACGGGTAAGACCTGGATCACCGTCGGCGCTTCCAGCTCCGATTACGGCGAAACCCTCGCGGCTCCGTTCTCCAACTACAACAAAAAGTACGTAGACGTTTTCGCCCCCGGCCACCGCATCTACGCTACTTTCCCGAACGACAACTATAGCGCTATCAGCGGCACCTCCATGGCTGCCCCGATGGTAGCCGGTATCGCCGCGATGCTTCGGAGTTATTTCCCCGACCTGAAGGCGAAGCAGGTGCGCGAGATCATCCTCGAATCCGCACTGCCCGTCAACCTTGAGGTCGTAAAGCCCGGCTCCGACGAGAAGATCAACTTCTCCGAACTGTCCGCTACCGGTGGCCTCGCCAACGCTTACACCGCCGTGAAGCTCGCCGAGCGCACCAAGGGCAAAAAGAAGAAAGTGGCGAAGCGCGACGAGGCGCTGATGATGTTTAAGTAAGCTTTTTTCCTTAGCGATCAGATTCGCTTAAACTAAAAAGTGGGTAAGTGCCGAATTGGCGCTTACCCACTTTTTTTGCTGGTTTTCGGTTGTCCGTTTTCGGTTGTCGCGCCCGGGCAACCGGCTAAAAACTGTCAAACCCAACAAACAACTTCTGCGCTGTTTCTACACTGAGCAGTACCCAGTCTTCGCCATCGTTAATGTAGGCATTGTAGGCTTCCAGCCCACCATTTTGTTCTACTGCACCGGTTTTTGGGTTGTGGGTGTAGGTTCTACCGGCGTAGCGGGGGTAAACGCGCATTTCCTGGGCTTCCGCTCCTTCCTGTTTCACGGTGATGGTGGCGAAGGGGAGGATTTCGGCTACTGCCGCCTGGCCTTCCGTGTCGCCGTTTTGGAAGCGGTTGATGTAGTATTTATCGTAGTTGGTTAGGGCACTTTCTACGGAGGCACGGGAAGCTTCCCGGATGCGTTGTCCGGTTTCGTAGAACGGCGCGGCGATGTATTTACCGTCCTGGCGGGTGATTCGGAAGCTCTTGTCGCGTTGGCGGGGGTATTCGATGCTGAAGAGTTCTACCTTTTCGGGGTCTACGCGGAAGTAGACCTTATCGCGCCATTCGTCGTCCCAGTGGGTGAAACGCTGGCGGATGTTGCCGGTGAAGTGGGGGAGATGAACTACGTAGGGTTCTTCGCTGCCCTCCACGATGCCGTTGGTGCCCAACTCATCGTACGTACCGCTGCCGAGGTAATAGCCCCGGAGTTTCCTGCCCTCTTTATCGAAGGCTTGCACGAGGATGCCGTTGGTGGCGAGATCTTCAATCATATAAGGCTTGGCCTTCTGGGTGGGCAGGCTACGAATGTCCATATTCTGCATGGCATCCCGGACGTTTTTAATGATGTTTTCGTTGGCCGGGCGGCCGTCGGCCAGCCAGCCACTGACGCCTCCACGGGTGAGGCTCACTTTATGCCCCTTACGGTCAGCGATGAAAATCTTGTGGACCTGATCGAACTCAGCGATGCCAAAACGACGCTCTGCCGCCCGCTCATCGGCCGATTTTGGCTTTGAGCTGGAAGACGTGGCGTACCAGGCAAGACCGCCGAGAAGGACTACGGCCAGGAGAAGGATGATGGTTCTGTTCATAGGTCAGTTGTCAGTTGTCAGTTGTCGGTTGTGGGGGGTGTTATTGTGGGGTAAACCCAAAAAACAAACCCCCACCCCCAAAAATTAAG
>CAYWMW010000108.1:10881-13198 GCA_964458975.1 uncultured Lewinella sp.
TTGGGGGTTGTCTGTGGGGGTAAACCCGAAAACTCACAACCGACAACCGATTACTTTGCGTATTTGCGGCGGCGAATGAAGTTGAAGATGAACCCGAACACCAGGAGGATCGCCAGCGGAACGATGATGTTGATCGCCTGCCACTTAAAGCTATCCGCCAGGGCGGCTTCGCGGTCCAGCAGACGAAGCTTTACGTCTTTTGCCCGGGCGCTGATGACGCCTTCGGGGTTGAGAAGATATTCTACCGCATTAAGGATGAATGGTTTGTTGGCGTAGGTGAATTTTTCCCAGATGTTGTAGCCCATCGGGTAGGTCTCTCCCCGAACGATGGGGTTTGCCAGTACGTCTCCGTCAGCTACCACAATCATGCGGGTGGGTTCGGAGGTCTTGCGGAAGGGTAGGCCGCCTTCGCGCAGGGCTTGCTCGTTGGCTTGACTCAGGCGGTTGGCGTAGGGGCTTTTGAAGGTGCCTTCGAGCAGGTAGGCGAAAGGTAAACCTTTTTCGTTGAAACGGTCAATGTCGAGTTGGTACTTCTGCGCATCCAGATCGATGGCGGAGGGCAGACGCTTGCGGCGGGAGCGGGGGCTGGATTTGAGCAGCAGCGTCTTCTTGATGTCCGGGTCTTCGTCGTTGACCGTTTCCAGGACGGTGGGGAAGCGCAGATCAACGGGGTCGAGGTTTTTGATGATCGGGTGCTCGCCCTGCGGCACGGCCATCACGTGGTAGGGAAAGGGCGTAGCTTCCACTTTGGGCCTGCCACCGGAAGTGCCCGTTACGATGGCAATTTTGGTGCTGTTGAGGTCGAGTCCGAGCACGGGCGTCATCCGCAAACCGTACTTGAACAGCAGGTCATCAATGCCCAGTTCACGGGCGACGGGGTAAAACTCGTTGCGCCCCTGAAGAGAGTCATAATCCATGGCGACCTTATCGATGGCCCAAAGGATCTTGCCACCGTTCATCACGTATTGGTCTAGCTTGAAGACTTCAAAGTCCTCGAACGGAACGGTTGGTTTGGCGACGATCAGCAGCTTGATGTCTTGCGGAATTGAGACGAAACTGTCGAGCACGACCGGGCCAATTTCGTAGTCTTTGCGGAGCACGCTCACCAAATCACCGGTGTTGGCGGCGGGGAGTTCGCCGTTGGCAACGGTAAAGCCGATCAGCGGTTTGTCGTTGTTCGTCAGGCCCTCGATGGCGCGGCTGAAGTTGTATTCCATCAACGCCTCGGCTTTATTCAGTTGGCGGGCACTGCTGAAACCACGGGGGGCGGCTTGCAGCAAGGGCACGATGCGCGTCCGGCCGCCGTAGTAGAAGATGGCGTAGGGGTAAACGACGGTGGCGGAGCGCTCGGCGGCGCTTTCGGCGGAGTAGACGGTTTCCGGGACGATGCCTTCGTCAGCGAGATTTTTTTGCCGTTCGGTGCGTTGCTCGGGCGTACCGGCCAGTGGGTCGGCGAATTCGTATTCCAGCAGGTCGTTGTGCCCGGCGAAGTCAACCAGTGTTTCTTCTACCTTATCGGCGAGGCGCTGGAAATCAGCCGGTAGGTCGCCGGTCAGCAGAACGCGCACGAAGAGGGGTTCTTCCAGGGCGGTGAGTTGCTCCAGCGTATTGTCGGTGAGCGTGTAGCGCTTGTCTTCCGTCAGGTCCAGCGCGCCGTACAGGGGCGTATCGCCGAAGCGGGCGTTGGCCAGCACGTTGATGATGATGAGCAGGGCCAGCGCCAGCCCGAATTGGAGCAGCGACTGGGTACGATGTTTGCGTTCGAGTTGAGCCATAAGTTCTAAGAGAACGCGAAGATACAACTACGAATTTCGGAACGAAACCATATTGTGGGTTTTGACGGGCGGGTGGCGTTTTTTAGGCGCGGCCGCAGGTTCAAAGTAAGGGGTAAAGGGAGAAAGGTTGAAGGGCGCGAACACTTGCGTTCCTTTTATCCCTTAATCCTTTCCTCCCTTATTTCAGGGCGCGGCCGCAGGTGCGAGGAAGGGTAAAGGAGAAAGGTTGAAGGGCGGGCTAAGGTAATCGCTTTCAGGCTGGTTGGATGCTTAAAAGGACAAACAGTGAGTTTGGGCGATAATGCCCCTTAAAACCCTTCTCAGCACCGTGTGTATCACAATGGTCTGCTACGATTTTCAGAAAGGAACTGATTTTGTTTCAAGCTCCGTTATTAGCGAGGGGCTAAACGGTGCCCGCTAGGCACGCGTTTAACCCCTCGCTAGCAGACCGACCCTTTCAGGGCCGTTAAGTATTGACGTTTGGCACCCTAGTGGGTGAGTTCATAATTACTTGGCCGTTATTCCTTGTCTTTTCGCACCGT
>CAYWMW010000109.1:0-11257 GCA_964458975.1 uncultured Lewinella sp.
CCTCACTTCCGAGTAGCCTCCAACTGCTCCAAACTAACCTGAATATCCGTCCGGCGACCGTTTCTGATGATGACATTGCGCCACTGGGGTACGTAGCCGGGGGCGGAGAACAAAACCTGGTACTCTCCTTCGGCGAGGTAGCGGTGGAAGTTGCCGTAGTTGCCATCGGCGTAGATGTCCGAATTGGTACGGTCGTGGCCGGGGATGGAGAGCTGGGCGGCGATGGGCTTCCCGGTCTTGCGGTCGGTCGCTGTACCGTGGAGGCCGAGGCGGGCTTCGTTGATGAAGCCGAGCAGACCGGGGGATAGCCAGGACCATAGTTGGGGCAGGTCTGCGGCGGGGAAGTGCTTGCGGTTACTGACTTCCAGGGTCGCTTCCCGGCAGCGGTGGTAGTAGTTCATATAGTCCTGGCGGGAGCCGGCAACGGGGTACCAGTCGTGGCCGTTGGTGACCCCATTTTGCCGGTCATCGAAGTATCCTTTTCTGCCGCTGGCGTTCTGGGCGCGGCTGGCGAAGTCCCGGCTGATTCTTTTCCACCAGGCGTTGTCCGGGTGGCGGTTGCGGTAAGTATCCCAGGGGTAGTTGAAGACCTCGGCTCCGCCGTGGAGGTTGATGGCCAGGTCGAAGCTATGTTCGCGGGCGGCCTGCATGAAAATCTTGGTTTCCGGTTGGTAGTCGTACCCGTCGGGGTGAGGGCCATTGTCGGGGTCCGGGTAGTTGCGGTTGAGGTCAATGTTGGCGGCGTTGCCCCTGGTGGCGCTGCGCAGGCTTTCGTCTCCCCGGCGGAAGGCTCCGTCGGGGTTGGCGAGGGGGTTGATGAAGATGTCCACGTCTTGCAGGATGTTACCGGGGTTGGTCATTAGCAGGTGGTCCGCAAGTTTTAGTAGCAACCAGTAGCCGGCCGTTTCATCCCCATGCATGGTAGCCGAACACAGCACCTGCGGCCGCGCCTTAACATACTTCACCTGGTCCGTAATTCTTAAGGTCAGGATTTGGTGCCCGGAAGGCAAAGTACCCCATACTTCCAGGGCGCACTGGTCTGGGTAGCGCTCCGTAAGGCCCTTCATTATCGCTACATACTCAGGGTACGAAGGGTAGGCTGCCTGCGGTACCAAAGACTTGGATGAAGACGAAATATAGCCTCTCTCCGGGGCCAGGGCTTGCGTGGTAGGCTGAGCGAACAACAATAACGGAAGCAAAAAAAGCAGGGTGTAGAGTAGACGCATGCCGCAATATAGTTTATCTGAGATAAACGTATTTTTTGTGAAATCATTGTTATTACAAGAGCACTCCCGAGCATCCTTCTTATTTGTTTACATTTGTCGTACATTAACGGAAGCTCTGACTGGCTACCTCATTATTTTTAATTTCCTTAGTGGACAACCCGGCAGTTACCATAGATTTTACCGGCCTGTTTGGTCGTTTATCCGTCCCGATGCTCTTGGTCGAGGACAGTAGCCGTGTTGTTGCGCTTAACGAGGCCGCAGCAAGCCTGTTTAAAATGGAAGTGGCCGACCTGGAAGGACAGTTTTGGGCTGGCCTGGACGGGCAGCTCACCCAAATCCTCTGGAAGCAACGCTTACGCGAGCTGAACCGCGAGGCCAGTTTTAAATACGAGACGGATTTGATTACGGCCGACGAATTGCTCCGGCCGGTAAGCGTAGAAATGGTCAGGGTAGGGGACGGCCAAACGTTGATCTACCTGCGTAACCTTCTGGCGGAGGGCATAGACGAGGCGGACCTCGAACTGCTGAGTGAAGACGGCCAGGTTGGCTTCTGGATGTACAACCGGGTAGATGATATCCTGTACCTATCTCCCTACCTGCGGCAGCTAACGAATGTTTCGGGGGAGTTACCCGCTCGCGAAGTCGCCTACGCCCTGCAACAGAAAATGATTCCCACCGATTGGGATAGGCTGCGACCTCGGATAAAAGGGCTGCTTGAAAAAGCAAACGCCTTTAGCCAATTGGTACACTTTACTACCGACGATGGGACCACCAACCTGAGGTTCTTCGCCCAGTCATCAGGCAACGCCCTGCACGTTACCCGGCTGTTCGGTATGGTACGCCAGGAGAACGACCTGATTGCTACCGAGGATCCAGATTCGATCTCCGGAGAGCTGGCCGCTTTTAGTATCGATCAGGCCAAAGACCTCATTTTCTGGACCCGGCCCGATGGTACGGTATCGTATGCCAACCAAGCCGTTAGCGACCTTTTGGGCTATTCCCTGGAGGAACTAAAGGGGATGCACGCGGGTGAATTTTCGGTTGGTTTTGAAGGAGATAAAGTGGATGCCTGGTGGGAAACACTGCGCAGGGAACGCACCGATCATCGGGTCTGGGAGTTGAAGGACCGGGCCGGTGGGCACCACCTGATTGATGCCGTTGTGAGCTACCTGCGGTTTGGCGAAGAGGAATATTCTGTCGGCTTTTGCCGGAACGTGACGGAAGAAACCATCCGGGATCGCAGGCAGCTATTGACAGAGTACACGTTAGACAACTCATTGGAGATGATCCTCTGGTCGCGCCCTAACGGAAAGGTTTACTTCGCTAATAATACCTTACTCAAACGGACGGGGTATACCTGGGAAGAAATGGCTGGAAAGGATGCAAGCCTGTTTTTTGACCACCTCACCGAAGCGTACCGCGAAACGGCCTGGAAACGCCTGAGGGCAGGGGAAACACTGGAAGGCGAAATTGAGCTCAAACTGAAGAGTGGGGCATCTCTACCGGTCTCCTCCAAGGTTACCTACCTGGAATTTGAAGGAGAGGAGTACAACTGCGTTTACCTACGGGACCTAACGAACAAGAAAAAGCGCGATGCCCAGCTCGGCCTGTCTTACGAAGCGCTTAATTCTTCTCAGGATTGCATCCTTTGGCTGGATGCTAACTACCGGATTCAGTACGCCAATGCTACGGTGCTCAATCTAATCGGTGTGAAAAAGGAAACACTGAACGGGCAAATGGTTTCCAAAATATTTCCTGAGTTAGACCAGCGCATTATCGAAGAAGCCTCTACGCTTACGGTTACACTGCGCACGGCAAAAAAGGGGAACCCTCGTTTGAGCCTTAACTGTAGTCGAATAAACTACGATAACCAGCACTTCTTTATGCTCGTTGGGCGAGACATAACCGAAATGGCCAGGCGCCAGCAAAGCTTAGAAGCGGCTAACGAAGAAATTAGCCAGTTGAAAGATCGGTTGGAAGAAGAAAATTTAACCCTGCGGGAAGAGGTGGGGTCGGGTTACAACATCAACAACATTATTACCGTCAGCCCTAAATACCAAAAAGTACTGCAACAAATTGGTAAGGTAGCAGACGTAAACACGACCGTTCTTATCACCGGAGAGACGGGAACGGGCAAGGAACTGCTGGCCCGCGCCGTACACCAGTTAAGTGAGCGAGCGGATGCTCCCCTCATCAAAGTAAACTGTGCTGCACTACCAGAAAACCTAATTGAAAGCGAGCTCTTCGGCCATGAGAAAGGCGCCTTTACCGGGGCCGTCGGGCGTAAGCGCGGACGCTTTGAAATGGCTGACGGCGGCACATTGTTCCTGGATGAAGTAGGGGAGTTGCCCCTCGATCTACAGTCGAAATTACTACGGGTACTACAGGAGGGCGAATTCGAACGCCTGGGCGGTACAGAAACCATCAAGGTAGACGTAAGATTGGTGGCCGCCACAAATCGAATCCTACAAAAAATGGTCCGTAAAGGAAGCTTCAGGGCTGACCTTTTCTACCGCCTGAACGTCTTCCCCATTGAGAATATAGCACTTCGGAACCGGCCGAAAGATATACCCGTTTTAGTAGAACATTTCGCTCGTAAATTCGCCAAGCGCCAGAACAAAACGATCACCAAGATCAACAGTGCGGACCTGGACAAACTAAAGAAATACCCTTTCCCCGGAAACATACGAGAGTTGGAAAATCTGGTGGAGCGGGCGGTTGTTCTTTGTAATTCAGAAACCCTTTCTATTCCTTTGAATATGAAGAAAGAGAGAGTCGATAAAGGGCAGCAGGGCTTCCTGCCCTTCGAGGAAATGCAGCGCCGCCACATCATCAAAGCTTTGCATATGACCGAAGGCAGGGTGACGGGGCCGAACGGAGCCGGGGTACTGTTGGGGCTCAACGACCGAACGTTAGTATCTAAAATGCGGAAGCTCGACATCAAGAAGATTGACTACCTGAAAGCGTTTAAATGAACGTATTAGCCTTTCTTTTCTGGATTTTATAAAAGCTTGACCAAACATTGTTTACAGCTAGGCCGTTCGAACAAAAATGTCTCACTTTAGTCTATTTTACACATCTCAAAGTGCCCCAACTACCTGAACATAAATCCTCTAATGTTTTGTCATTAAGCGTATGGCTCAATCAAAGTGATAAGCAGCTTACACTCGTCGTTTTTACGGCGGATTGGGCGGGTAGCGTCGCTATCCTAAAGGGTTTTCTGGACAGAATCCTCGAAGAAATGCCCGACGTAGCCATTCATTGGGTAGATGAGGAAACCAACCGGGATTTATCCCTTTCCTTTGGGGTGAATCAAATCCCCTCCATTATTATGCTGCGGGACCACGAAGTTGTTGATCATATCAACGGAATCATTCCCCGCCGGAAACTTGCCGAACGGATGGCCAAACACCTGTAATACAAGATTTTTTACGTGTTTGCACTGTTATTTGCCTGGTTGTGAGAATTCTCGACCCGGCACGCTTTGTGGTCTGCCGCTAGCACTTATATTGCGGGTGCTTCGTGTCCCCGGCCTTAAACTGGTCAGAAGCATTAACTTCTTACAGCCTGTATGACGGAACCAGACATCGCACCATATCGGAATGAATATGATCTGAGCAACTGTGATGTTGAGCCGATTCAATTCATCCGCCATTACCAAAAGCATGGGTTTCTGCTGGTAGTAGAGCGGGGTCACCTAATTGTGAAGGCGCACGCTGGTGATTTTCTTGGCCTGCACACTGCTGATACAGTGGTTGGGAAAACACTTGCCGAAGTGCTTGGTGAGGAAGCCGCAAGTCTTATCGGTCAGGTGCTGGCTAAGGAAGACTACCAGGCACACAATCCACTTGCCGTAGACCTTGCCCAAAGTACCGTCGTAAACGCAGGCTTGCTCAACCTTATCATGAACCCTTCAGGAGAAGACGTTTTGTTAGAGTTTGAGCCTCGGGAGGAGAAAGTTTCGGGCTCGTCCTTCCTCTTTCGCATTGATCAGGCCCTGAGCTATATCCAGAATAGTGGTTTTACGGACAAGCTGTTTAGCAGCGTCGTCAAGAAGGTGAAATCGCTTACGGAGTACGACCGGGTAATGCTCTACCGCTTCGATGCCGAGTTCAACGGCGAGGTAGTGGCCGAGGCCAGAAACGAAGACCTCGAACCATTTTTGCACCTGCGGTACCCGCACACCGATATTCCGGAGCAGGCCAGGGCCTTGTTTTTGATAAATTCCGTGCGGCACATCGTGGATACGAGCCCACAAGAAGTCAGCGTAATCCATTCGCATCCGAAGGCGGGAGAGTTAGACCTTACGCACAGCGTGAACCGGGGCTCTTCTCCTATTCATTTGCGGTACCTCAGCAATATGAGAGTTGGTGCATCGCTCGTAGTAGCCCTCGTGGTCAACCAAAAGCTCTGGGGCCTGATCTCTTGCCACCACAATACGCCGAAGTTGGTGGATTTTCGCCTCCGCTCAGTCATCAGTTTGATGGGGAAGGTCCTTTCCGGCCACCTGGCTCTCCAGGAAGCTGCGGATTTTCGCAACAGGATTCTTGCCTCCTCGGTATCCCGTTCAAAGATATTTGAACGTATGAGTGAGCGTTTCAATATCGTTGAAGGTTTGTTAAATCCCGACAGCCCAACGCTGCCCGAATTAACCTCCGCCGTGGGAGCGGCCGTTTTGTTCGACGGAGAAATACACCAAATCGGCCAAACACCGTCCACCTCCGAGATAACAGCAATCGTAGATCATCTGGGCACCAGGGCCGAAAGCTTGTTCGCTACGGAACGCTTCTTTGACGAACTCCCCGCAGCACGAAACTTTGAAAACCCACCTGCGGGCTTGCTCAGCATACGGCTCACCCGCCAACCCGCCGAGTACATCCTTTGGTTCCGGCCCGAAATCCGGAAGACCGTTCTCTGGGGCGGTAACCCTAATCTGCGTAAACAGATTAAGAAGGGAAAAGTCGACATTCACCCGGAGCTTTCCTTCAAAAAATGGGCAGAGCAGATGGAAGGAATTTCCGAAGCCTGGGAAGCGCATCATTTTGACGCCGCCAGTGGCCTGCGCAACGACATCAAAGAAGTCATCCTCCAAAAATATCAGGAAGCTCGCCGCCTCAACGGGCAGTTGGTGGAGGCGTACGAAGAACTGGAAACATTCAGCTACAGCGTAAGCCACGATCTGCGCGCGCCCCTCAATAATATCAAAGGCTTCGCTCAGGTCCTCCAGGAAGACTACGGCGCTCAACTCGATGACTTTGGCCAGGAGGCACTACGGACCATCGTAACCAGCGTGGGCCGGATGAACAGCTTTATCAACGATATGCTGGACTTCTCCCGCCTAAGCCAGCAAGAAACTAAACTCCTTGAAGTTGAGCTGGATAAGGTGATTGACGAAGTACTGTCGGACCTCAATTATCAGACCAAAAACGCGCAGTTCTCCCGCAAAGGTGGCGGAGTCGTTCTTCAGGGAGACTTCATCCAGCTCAAGCAGCTGGTACAGAACATCCTCTCCAATGCCTTTAAATACTCAAGTAAAGTTGCTCAGCCTGAGATCATTCTGGAGTCCGGAACAGAAAACGGAACCGTATTCTTTCGCGTTACGGACAACGGAATCGGGATGGACATGAAGAAGGCCGGGAACATCTTCACCGTCTTTAACCGCTTGGTATCAAAGGACGAATACGAGGGCTCAGGCATCGGTCTTTCTATTGCCCACCGAATTATAGAAAAACACAATGGAACAATCAACGTAGATTCTGAACCGGGCAGAGGCACTACCTTTACGGTGGTTCTTCCGGCCGGTATTAACTCGCCGACTTGATCAACTGTTTATATTAGCGTCAAAGCTTCAAATCTACACCCTGGAAAAAACTATTAAGATAAATGGATCGCTTGCTTAAAATATTAGTGCTTGAAGATCGGAAAGCAGACTTCGAATTATGCAAAAGATATTTGCTTCGTAAAATCCCGAACGCCATGTTCACCAGGGCGGCTAACGAGGCCGAATTCCTGGAAAGGGTAGCGCGCGCCTCTTACGATCTTGTGATCGCAGACTATAACCTGCCGGATTACAACGGCTTGCAGGCGCTGCTGTACGTGAAGGAACACTTTGCGCACCTACCGTTCATCTTCCTTACCGGAACGCTGAACAGTGAAGAGAAATCCGCCACCGCCATCCTGCAGGGCGCTAACGGCTACGTGCTAAAAGATAATATTTCCAGCCTCTATCGCCACGTGGAAAAGGCCATTAAAGCGAGTGAACAGGAACAAAAACTGGTGGAACAGCGTAAAGCTGAAGTAGCGGAACGAAACATGAGCTTGCAAAAAGCCATTGGTTTATTACAACAGTCTCATGACTTCGCTAACCGTGATCAGATCATAGCGTTAATCAAAAACGGAATGGCGAACCAAAACAGGCAGCGTGCGGGCGAGTGAACGCCTGCGTGGGGCAACGGCTGCGGAACATAAGGCAGCGGAGGTGCGCCTTGACGCGGCATCAATTCTTAACGGCAGCCTTATGGTCTCAGGCTTTGCTAAAATGATCAGCACACATTATCAGGTGTGGTCTGCGGTAGCTGATTGGTGGCCGGAAGAGGTTTCCGCAGAGCCCCAAGCCAGGAGTTTTCTCCGGCACATGGTCGCACAGCTTCGGCTAGACCTTGAAGTTGGGGGCATCGACATGCCGCCAGCCTTGTCTTTGCAGCTCGCTACCGAATCCGCCGCCGCCGCCGCCCGTTACGGCGCGTTGTACGTGCTGCGGGGCTCTACCCTCGGCGGTACCATGATCAACCGTAAACTGGAAGACTGCACGGCCTTAAACGGATTATCCTCCTTCCATTTCCACGCTGCTTGTGCAGCCCTGCCCGGTAAAGAGTGGCCCGCTTTCCTTCGTGAGCTCAACGCCTCGGTGCAAACCGAGCAGGAGCAGGCCCAGGCGGTTGCTGGGGCAAAAGCTGTCTTTGGGCTGTATCTTATTTAAGTACCAGCAGGCATTTTGTGGGCGCGGCCGCAGGTGCAAAGAAGGGTTTTTGAAAGGGGGTAGAAGAGGAAACTGAAATTATAGAGGGATACTGAACTCGACCGGCGAATTCTTTTTTGCTCTAAAATATTGCATTTCCTGCTTTCTCGCCGCTGTAGCCGATTAATATAAACGGTGCTCTTTTGAAACGCAAAAAGCCGCTCCCAAGGGAGCGGCTTAAGCGGTCTGGACGGGACTCGAACCCGCGACCTCCGGCGTGACAGGCCGGCATTCTAACCAACTGAACTACCAGACCAGTAGCTCTTGCAATCAAGGATAATCACTGCGTTTCAGTAACGTTTTTCCCAAATGCTGCGCAAATATACATGCACTCTTCTGACCCTTGCAAGCCTTTGGGCAAAATAAATGAAAGCATTTTTAAAGGTCTGGTTTACTAGCCTGATTATCAATGGTAAGAAGGGGGTATTTTTTTCTTACTCAAGGCGGAATTTTACGGGAAGGTTGTAACGGACGCGTACCGGGCGTCCGCCCTGGATGCCGGGCTTGAAGCGCGCGCCTTCATTATTTATGGCCGTTACAGCCTTGAGGGCAGACTCCGTGCAGCCCGCGCCGACCTTGCGGGCGGGGGTAATGTCTGAGATGGAGCCGTCTTTCTCCACGGTGAAGGAAACCACTACGGTACCCTGGATGCCGTTTTCGCGGGCAATCGCCGGGTACTTGACGCGGGATTGTACGAAAGAAAGCAAGGCCCGATCTGAGCACATCTTGCGTTCATCGCCGGGGAGATCGAAGCACTCCTGGCCGAAGACGGGCATGCGCTCGGCAAAAAGCAGCGGTGGCGCTTCTACTTCAGGCGCAGGAGGTGGTGGTGGCGGAGGAGGAGGCGGGGCCGCAGGTGCCGTGGGCGTTGGCGGAGCAAGGTCCTGAATGATGGGGTCGTCTACGGAGATGTCCTGACTAACGAAGGTTTCCGGTTCCAGCTCGGGCTCAACGACGGTTTCAATCACGGGCGGTGGCGGCGGCGGTGGCGGAGGTGGGGGCGGATGGTTCGTTGGCGGAATGACTACATCAATCTCCAGGTCTTCGGAGATGGTATAACCAGCTAGTACGTCCTGCTGGCCGAATTCCGTCCAGTTGATGGCGATGATGCTCGCCGCCAGGGCAACACAGAGAGACAGGCCCTGTAGAGGAGTAGAAAATCGGAAAACAGCGTTTTTGTTCCGCTTACCGTCCGGGCTTGCGGAGCGGAGGGCGCGCCGGAGGACGACGATCGTTAGCCCGACCAGCAGGCACAAGCCGCCCAGCCCCAGCAGCACCGCAGTGCCGCTGAAAGTAAAAATCAGCATAATGATAAGGTTGAAGGAGACCTCCTTAAAGGTCTCCCAGGGTGGATAATTCACGGCTGGCCAGCGCGTTTGAACCATAGATGCACCATCGGCTGAATTTGGTGGTTAGGGTTTGCGCAAACCCTTAGGGGTCGCGGAACAATAAGTTATCCGTTTAAAAAATGGCGCTCGCGGCCCTGACTGAGTTCGAGCCGTCACAACCGTAGCTAAGGCTATGCTTGCGCCGTCTCGAACTCAGTCAGAACCACGATCACTCATTTGAGCTTCGCTGCTACTGCGTGGTCACCAGAATAACTTATTATTCCGCGACCCCTTAGTACCGATACCCCTTAACTGTATCCACAAAAGCCCTAACCCCATCCAAAGGCGTATCCGGGTAAACCCCATGCCCGAGGTTAACGATGTGCCGCCCGCCGAAGGTGTCGATCATCTTATTGGTGGCGGAGATGATCTCATCGTGCGGAGCGTAGAGCTGAACGGGGTCGAGATTGCCCTGTAAAACCTTCCCCTGCACCTGCGTGCGCGCCTGAACCGGATCGGCAATCCAGTCCAGCTGAACAACGTTGCAGTTGAGCTTGCCGATCTCCGGAAGGGCGTGGCGGGCATCCTTGGCGAAAACGGTGATGGGCACGTCGTCGCCCAGTTCCTCAATGATGAGCTTGATGTAGCGTAGGCTGAACTCTTTGTAGTGCGCAGGGGGCAGCACGCCCGCCCAGCTGTCAAAAATCTGGATCAGGTCAGCACCGTGGTGGACCTTGCCCTTCAGGTAAGCTGCCGTGGCGAGGGCAATTTTTTCCAATAAAGCGTGGGCCAGCTTGGGATCGCGGTAGAGCATAGCCCGGGCCTTACTGAACGTCTTGCTGCCGCCGCCTTCGGTCATGTATGCAAAGAGCGTCCACGGAGCGCCGGCGAAGCCGATGAGGGGAACGCGGTTGTTGAGCAGTTTCTTGGTCGCGTCGAGCGCATCGTAGACGTAGCCGAGGTGGCTGGGGGCGTCGTGTGCGGGGCGAAGCTTCTCCACGTCCGCCATCGACTTGATGACCTCCGGAAAGCGAGGCCCAACCTTCTCCACCATCGTGTACTTCAACCCCAGTGCTTCGGGGATGACGAGGATGTCGCTGAAGATGATCGCCGCATCCACGCCGAGTTCATCGACGGGTTGAACGGTGACTTCCGCCGCCAAATCGGGCGTAGTCACCAGCTCGATGAAGCCGCTGAGTTGCGCCCGCAGGGCGCGGTACTGGGGCAGGATGCGGCCGGCCTGGCGCATCAGCCATACGGGTGGGCGTTCTACTTGTTCGCCGCGCGCTGCGCGCAGGAAGAGGTCGTTGTCGTATTTGCTCATTGCCGCAAAGATAATCGGCCGGGCTTACGGAAATAGGGATTGGTGAAGTTGTGATGTAAGGTTTACAAAAGGTAAAGCCTCACTCCCGATAATCCAACGGCGGCTCCCGATCCCCCAGCAAAGCTTCATAAATAAAGCCTTCGCCCCTGCGCCGGTCCAGTTCTCGCTTAGCTTCCTTCAACAACTCCGGCCGCTGGAAAAACTCAATACCGGAGAGCGTCATCGTCTTCGCGGCCAGTCAGTGCCCTGAAAAGGGTACGTCTCATAGCGAAGGGTTGATCGAAGCCGAAGGCTGAGATCAGCCCTTCGCGAATGTAGAAGGGTTGATCAAAACCGAAGGCTGAGATCAGCCCTTCGCGAA
>CAYWMW010000109.1:11357-13135 GCA_964458975.1 uncultured Lewinella sp.
TCGCGAATGTAGAAGGGTTGATCAAAACCGAAGGCTGAGATCAGCCCTTCGCGAACTAGCATACTGCGAAGCAAATCGAGAATCATCAAGTCTGCAAAACCCCCATCTTCCACTCCTCCAGCGGAGCGAACTGAGCCGCTTCTACCCCGGCGGAAATCCAAGCCCGCGTACTGCGCGGGTCGATGATCTCGTCTACCCACAGCCGCGCTGCTGCGTAGTAGGGGCTGGTCTGCGCATCGTACCGATCGGTGATTTTCTTGAGTAGTGCTTCTTCTTCGGCTTTGGAGACGACTTCGCCTTTGGCCTTGCGGCTACCGACCTGAATCTGCAGCAACACCTTAGCCGCCTGCGCACCGCCCATCACGGCGAGGCGGGCGCTCGGCCAGCTCAGCATCAGGCGCGGATCGTAGGCGCGGCCACACATCGCGTAGTTGCCCGCGCCGTAGCTGTTGCCGATCACGATGCTGAACTTGGGGACGACGCTGTTGCTCATTGCGTTCACCATCTTCGCGCCGTCCTTAATGATGCCGCCCTGCTCGGAGCGGCTACCGACCATGAAGCCGGAAACATCGTGCAGGAAGACCAGCGGAATCTTCTTCTGGTTGCAGATCATGATGAAGCGGGCGGCTTTGTCGGCGGAGTCAGAATAGATCACGCCGCCGAACTGCATTTCGCCTTTACCGGACTTAACGACCAGGCGATTATTGGCGATGATGCCGACGCTCCAGCCGTCGATGCGGGCGTAGCCGCAAAGCAGGGTTTGGCCGTATTCTTCTTTGAACTCGGTGAATTTTCCGTCGTCCACAAGCGCACGGATGAGGTCGTGGCCAGCGTAGGGTTTGGCGCGGTCTTCGGGCAGCACCTTCATGATGTCGTCGGTCTCTTTTGGGAGGGCCGGTTCGGTGCGGTTGAAGTTGGTGAGTACCGTTTCGGGCATCCGGCCTACGAGGTCGCGGATGGTGGCGAGGCACTCGTGGTCGTCCTTGCATTTGTAGTCGATCACGCCGGAGACGGAGGCGTGCATTTCGGCGCCGCCCAGATCTGCCGCGTCGACCTTTTCGCCGATGGCTGCGCGGACGAGGTACGGCCCGGCCAGGAAAATACTCCCGGTGCCTTCCACAATCAAAGACTCGTCGGACATGATCGGCAAATACGCGCCGCCAGCTACGCAGGATCCCATAACGGCGGCGATCTGCGGTACGCCCATCGCGCTCATCTTAGCGTTGTTGCGGAAGATGCGGCCGAAGTGCTCCTTATCGGGGAAAATCTCATCCTGCAACGGAAGGAATACGCCCGCAGAATCGACCAGGTAAATGATCGGGACACGGTTCTCCATCGCAATTTCCTGCGCCCGGAGGTTCTTCTTCCCCGTAATCGGGAACCATGCACCCGCCTTCACGGTGGCATCGTTGGCAACAATTACGCACAGGCGGCCGTGTACGCGGCCGTAGCCCGTCACTACGCCAGCTGCGGGGCATCCGCCGTATTCCTGATACATTTCGTAACCGGCAAAAGCACCGAACTCAAGGAAGGTCGAATCGGGGTCGATCATCTCCGCAATGCGCTCGCGGGCGGTCAGTTTGCCCTTATCGTGCTGCTTCATGATCCGCTTTTTACCGCCGCCTTCCTTGATCTTGTCCAGGCGGTGGTTGAGGCGGGAGAGGGAAAGGCGCATGGCATCTTCGTGCTCCAGGGCTGCTTGTTCTTGTTTGGTCATGGTTGGGCGGTTATCGGTAATCAGTTGTCGGTTGAACAGAAAACTTGTGGTGGTGGTTAGG
>CAYWMW010000110.1:0-2182 GCA_964458975.1 uncultured Lewinella sp.
CCTGCCCTTCAATCAGCCACTGAAAAGCAATCACGCCACCAAAATAGCTGGCCGCCAGGATGATGCCCAGTTTCCGGGTCCTGGGAATAGCAATTGCGGCAACGATGAGGAATTCAATCACGGCCATGATCGGGAGCATACTGACCATCCGTTCCGACATTCCGGGCTCCGGGGCGGCAAAAAGCTTGGCGGCTCCGCTGCCGGCGAGGGCGAAGGCGGCAAGGCCGAGGAGGGCCATGCCTATCGTTTTCTTATTCATAATGGTGGGGGTTGATGAACGAAAGAGAATTCTTTCGGCTTAAACATAGCCTTTAATGTAGGTACATTCAAGTCGGAAGCCTATCTTTTGGCCATGAAACTGAAAAACTATCTTGTCCTCCTGCTCGCAGCCTGCCTTGTTCCCGTATCAATTAGTGCGCAATCCGTCACTTATCTTCAGTGTGGCCGCATCATCGACGGTACGGGCGGCATGATGACGGAGAAGACCATCGTGGTTACCGACAATAAAATCACTTCCATTCAGGACGGCTATGTGGGCGCGGACGCGGGTGCAAAGACGGTTGATTTGACGGGTAGTACCGTAATGCCGGGCTTCATCGACCTCCACGTTCACGTCGAATCCGAACTGAACCCCAGGGCCTACTCGGAGAAGTTCACCATGAACCCCGCCGACGTCGCCCTACGCGCCACCACCTACATGAAACGAACCCTGATGGCGGGCTTCACCACCGTCCGCGACCTCGGCGGAACGGGCGTAAACATCTCCTTGCGGGACGCCATCAATAAAGGCTACGTCGTTGGCCCACGGATTTTCACCGCCGAGAAAGCCATCGCCACCACCGGCGGCCACGCGGACCCGGCCAACGGCCGCAACAAAGAACTCTCCTTCGATGCCGGGCCGGAGGCCGGCGTGATCAACTCCTCGGATGAGGCCTGGAAGGCCGTCCGCACCCGCTACAAAAACGGGGCGGACTGCATCAAGATCACCGCCACCGGCGGGGTCCTCTCCGTGGCCAAAGACGGCCAGGGTGCTCAGTTCCGCGACGAAGAACTCGAAGCCATCGTCGCCGCCGCCAAAGAATACGGCCTCCACACCGCCGCCCACGCCCACGGGGTAGGGGGCATGCAACGCGCCATACGCGCTGGCATCACCACCATCGAGCACGGTACCCTGATGGACAACGAAACCGCCGACCTGATGATCAAGTACGGGACTTACCTTGTACCTACCCTCAGCGCCGGAAGCTACGTAGCCGGTAAGGCCAAAGAGCCGGGCTTCTTCCCCGCCATCATCGTCCCGAAAGCCATCGAAATCGGCTCCCAGCAAAAAGAAATCTTCACCCGCAACTACCAACGCGGCGTAAAAATCGCCTTCGGAACCGACTCCGGCGTATCGCCCCACGGCGACAACGCCAAAGAGTTCGGCTACCTCGTAGAATGCGGCGTGAAACCGATGGACGCGATCACCTCCGCCACCAGCACTGCCGCTATGATTTTGGGACAAGAGAAGAGCCTTGGCCAAATCAAGCCTGGTTTTACGGCTGATATTGTTGCGGTGAAGGGGAACCCGTTGGAGGGGATTACCATTTTAGAATCGGTGGGGTTTGTGATGAAGGAGGGGGTGGTGGTGAAGGAGTAGGAAAAACCTCAAGTAAAAATATAATTTTGGGCCTCTATGCTTACAGAATACCACTATTCGTTAGCATTAATTAGTTGTTTGTTAGTTGTTTATGTGTAAATCGTTACGTTTTTTTCACGATTTTCATGCTTTTGAAACTCGTTTTCTGACCCTGAGTGTTTGAATTTATGCTTTTATCTTTAGGATTGTTAATGTTGACCGGTAGTCCGATCGCAATTTCCTAACCCTTTAAAGACAACACAAAATGCCCGTTTACAAGTACAAAAAAGAGATCGTTGCTGAATACGGTTGGGACCGCAAAACGCTCTACAACAGACTACGAAAATGCGACCTGCACATCGGTCGGGGGATGCTGTCTCCCGCACAGCAGAAAGGGATTTATGAGTGCCTGGGCTATCCTCCGGGCGTTGAGGAGAAGGATTATGAGGAGGTTGTTTCTCCTGAAGAGGATGATGCCGATTAGGCGTTATTTTTCCGTTTAATGTTTGGCTTTTTGGGTGTGGGGCCATATTTTTCGGGGAATTTCGGGGAATTTCGGGGAAT
>CAYWMW010000110.1:2282-13129 GCA_964458975.1 uncultured Lewinella sp.
GCTTTTTGGGTGTGGGGCCATATTTTTCGGGGAATTTCGGGGAATTTCGGGGAATGGTGTGTTTTGCTTGGCTTACATTTGAATCAATGATGGTTCTTTACCTGAGTTGTTGAAGGGTTATTTAGGAACCTACATGGTTCCTATTTGGCTTTTAGCCGATAAAGTTGAGGAGCTAGTAAACATTGTTGCTTAGACAAATGGCCATTTACATACTGCAACACCATTTTTTCACCCTAATAAAATACTTCTACTATGAAGAATTTTCTCTTTTTATTTCTTTTCCTTGGGTTGAGCGTTCAACTTAGTGCTGTAGCTGCTGTAGTTGATCCGGTTTCCGATGAAACTACTGCATTTGCTTCACTCATTCTTTCTCCTAGCTTCGATCAGCCTTCAGTCACTGCTGAGTTGTCGACACGTGAAGAAAAACTCTTACATTGTTTTATCATCAATACTTGTGGAACGGATGCACAGTGGTGTAACGAAGGTCTCCATCCACCCCTTGGTGACTACATTCGTGCCTTGAGAAGACGTTTTTGTGATGTCCCTCAAGCCTAGCAGATCTATAATTGAAACAATAAATAGTGTATTTGTGATTTGTGAAATAAATTATTGTAATAATAGTCAAGGAAGAACGCCAGAAACATAGCATCTATTTATGATGCCTGTTTTTGATCCAAGATTAATGTTATGAGCGATGTTTCACAACAGTGGGAGCTATTTCTGATGGTTCTATATAATGATCTTCCGCCAAAACAATACGTTAATGTGGGCAAAGAAATCCTTCTTTGCCCACAACTTTAATTTAAATATTCATGAGATTCACATTCCTGTTTTTACTACTAGCTTGGTTAAATGCCTGTCTAACCGGACAAACAATGGTAAATCCAGACTATGTAGCCCATTATGAGTTTCAGAGTCCTACAGACACAAGTACGCTAAGCCTTACTCCGCCAGAAGGTTATATGTTGATTGCTTACGAGAACGAATCTAGATTTTTGTCGTCTAATAAGCAGTTCAATGATTCCATGTCCTACGAATTTAGTCTTAAAAATCCAGGGATGAACAATCCTACGATGCAGGAGGAGGTAGACGAATTAGTTGAGAAATTCACGGAAGAGCTTTCAAAGTGGCAAAAAAGTGAATATAGCACGTATACCATTTCCAAAAACATAGATGAAAGAATTATTAAAAACCCACTTTACGCTGCATTCCCTCCTCAACACATGGAGTTTCCTTTTTTAAGGCAGTGGAATATCACTAATGTCACTGATACAATTTCTGGTCTTTATTGTCAACAGGCTAAAATAAAGTATGGAGGCCGTGACTACACCGCATGGTTTGCCCCGGAAATTCCGATATCAGATGGCCCTTATGTGTTTAGCGGATTGCCCGGCTTGATCGTCAAGATCACCGATAGCCGCGGCTGGTATACTTTTCAATTGGCATCTTTTGAGCGGAAGCCTGCTCCCCACTACTGGAATAATTACTTTGTCAATACTCTTAGCCGGGCTATTTCGAGAGATAGTTACGTAAGCCAAATACTGAAGTATAAAGAAGCCCCTAGCTTTCATGGTGTACTAAACGAGTCCGAAGAAGACGCTTTGCTTGCGAGAAAAAAATATGCTAACCACTTTTACTTTTTAATTGAACAGAATTGATAAAAAGGTGTAGCATATTCTTTCTTTTTGCCCTGGCATTTTGTTCTTCCCAGCTTGTTGCTCAACAAACTATCAGTGGGGGAATAATCGACGCAGAGGGAATACCAGTACGTGGCGCAAACCTCATGCTTCAGTTTACTCCTGATGGGCAGATAGTCACGTTTGCAATTACAGACTCTGATGGTGGCTTCCAACTCAGCGTTCCGATTTTTACCGATTCTCTTTGGTTAAAGGTTTCTCACCTCAATCATGATGACCAATCTCGTTGGATTACTCCCCTTGACACTAGTATTAGTTTCATCCTTCAAGATCGCGTCTATGATCTTCCCACGATGACGGTAAAGCAAGAAGCCGTAATTCGCCGAGGAGACACACTTGTTTTTGACGTCAATCAGCTTCGGGAAGTTGGAGATGAAAGTATAGAAGCCTTGCTTCGGCATATACCGGGAATAACAATAGCCGCCAATGGTAAGATCAGTTACCAAGACCTCGAAATATCTAAGTTTTATATCGAAGGGCTGGATATGTTAGAAGGGCGTTATGCCATTGCTACCCGCAACCTCAATATGAACGCTGTTCGGGACATTGAGATACTTGAACACCACCAACCCATCCGTGCATTAGATTCTTTGGTTCGGCCGCCCAACGCCGCCATCAACTTACGGCTAAAGTCTGATATTACCTTTACGGGTACTGCTCGCGCGGGTGCTGGAGCCACACCCTTGCTCCACATGGTAGAAACTACGCTATTTGGCTTTAGTAAGCAGCAGCAGTTTAGCCTTCTCGGTGCTGCTAATAATGTAGGAAACGCTACCGCAGAAAATTTTCGTGATCTGTACGGCACAAATATTATAGCCTTTCCGCTTGTAAAAGCAAGTACTGCCCAGCCGCCAATTGAAGCTGCCCGATCTGCTTACTTAAATAATGATGAACTTAGTGGTGGCTTCAACTTCCTCCGTAAAACAGGTAAGGACGCACAACTAAAATGGAACGGTTACGCAAGCAGAGATCAAATTGATGCGATTGGCCGTAGCGAGCTTACCTATCAAGACGAAGACGGTGAACTGACAGTTACCCAAATACTACGTTCAAATACCCAGCCCCTTACCCTTAACAACAACCTGACTTATGAGATCAATAATAGACGGTTTTTCCTGAAAAGTAGCCTGAAAGGAAAGTACAGTATGGTGTATACCGAGGCTGATAACGAAATCAACGGCATAGACTCACCAGAAGACCTTGAACGTGGAGAATTCGACTTAAGAGGGCGTTTTGAAAGTATTATCCGTAACAAAAAGAAAGCCTATCGAATTAAGGGCCACTTTGATTATGTGGACGAGCAAATTGACTTACGTTTAAGCCCTTTGCGGGTAATTACTCCTGATTTAGAAGCTTTTAGCTTAGACTCCGCACTTCAAACAGTACGCAGCAAGAGATTTACCTCTGATGTACACTCGACTTATTTTTTTCGGAGTGGTTTTTTTACAGGTGATACCCGCTTTGGCCTCCGTACCGAGCGGAGATTTATTATAAGTGCACTCACGGATGAGGAAGGTGGTACCATTGGCAGTGATTTTAATAACAACAACCGTACGTCTCTTTTAATCCCTTACTTGACGCAAAACTACAAACACGAAAGGGCTAAACGAACTTGGAGTCTCAGCCTTCCCTTTGCTACACATTTTTTTGGATTTAATGACGGTATGGGAGATGAACAAACGCAGCGCACTTTGCTTGTCTTACGTCCGGAGTTGTCTTATGTTCGCCGCATGAAACACCAGCGAGCGCTTTCTTTTTCCTATCAGTTTGGGCTGGACTACAACCAAGATGAAGATTTGTTCACTAGCTATATACTTCGTCAAAACCGTAGTTTTAGCCGCAGTTTGCCAAATTTGAATAGGACACGAGAACATAAACTGACCGCTAGATTAAGAGGGCAGAGTCTCAAAAAAAATATTTCTTACAACACTCATTTAACGGCCGGGGTTAAGGCTTCAGATTTCCTGGCACAGACCGTTTTTGACACTTCCGGAGAAGCATCGAATCAGGTTAGGAGCAAAAATATTCGCCGAAATTTTAGTGCAAACAACCGCTTCGAGTTTCACCTTTTTCCTAGCCTCACAACTAAGCTTGAAGCTAACTACGCACTAACAATTATACCCTTAATATTAAATAGCCGCCGTAGAGATATTGCGATACACCGGTTTTCGGTCGACCCAGAATTTACGTATGTTTTTCCCAATAGCGCCCTCAGTTTTAGACCGAATTTTGAGTATTTCAACAATGCTTTAGCAGGACGCCCAACATTTCGCTCTAACATTCACTGCGGCTATTTTCAAGAATTACCGGATAAATGGGGGAGTTTTAAAGTTTCAGTTGAGTATCATGAGGCCCGAGTATCAGAAAGGAAAGTACGTAACAGTCTGCTCAACCTCCGGTATAAACGACCGGTATTGTCAGGTAAATACGAGTTAAGTATTTTACTAAACAATCTGACCAATGCCAAGGATTTTATATCCTTTACCCAAGGCAGTTACTACGAAGAACTGTCCTTTTTTCAACTACGAAGAAGGCAGTTGTTTTTGGTTTTTGGTAAGAAGATATGAATAAGGGTGCTCGCTAAGTTTTACTTTACCACCTCCTCCAAAACCCGCCCCCGCCAATCAAACGCCTCAAGGTCATTCAACCCCAAAACCAATACCGCCGCCGCCAACTCCTCCTCCCGCCCCCCACCAAAGCAAAAAGCCTTCCCCGCCCGCCGCAAATACTTCTCCGGGATCAACCCGATCAATTCCGAGCCGGTAACCTTAGCCCCAACGGCATCGGCGAGGCTGACGGCGGTGAGGTAAACCTTAGCCAAATCCGTAGCCTCCGCATCCACCACATTGCAGCTGATCTGGCAGCGGCCAAATTCTGGTATGTGCCAACCGATGGCCTTAAGACCGGGGAACAGACCGGGGACGCCTTTTCTACCACTGCCCCGTAGCTTCGCCGCGAGGTCTTTGGCCACCGAGACCGGCACCTCCGGCGCCAAATTGATGTTCCAGGCGATGAGGAAGGGCCGGGCACCGAGGACGGTCGCGCCGAAGGTCGGGTTTAACTGCGGGCCGTAGTCGGGTTGCCAGTCGGGGGCATCGGCCCGGGCGACGAGGCCTTCGTACTCGCCCTTGCGGATGTTCGCCAGGTTTTTTCGGTGCGGAGCTGCGGCGCTTTCTTCGTAGAGGAAAACCGGAACGTTCAACTCAGCCCCTAAAACCTCCCCCAGCACCTGCGTGCGCGCCACTAAATCTGCCATAGAAATACCACGGATGGGGACGAAGGGGCAAACGTCCACCGCTCCGATGCGCGGATGCTCGCCCGTATGCAACCGCATATCGATGCGCTCCGTGGCCACCTTATATATATGGTATGCGGCCTCGAAGACGGCATCGGGCTCGCCGGCAAAAGTGAAAACGGTTCGGTGTGCGCCCGCGCCCGCGTCCTGGTGCAGCAACTTACAGCCCGGAACGGAGGTAATCGCCCCGGCAAAAGCCGCTAAAACGGCTGCATCTCTGCCTTCGGACACGTTTACGATACATTCAACGAGGGGGCTTGCGTTAGACATGGTACTTTTGTGGTATAATTAATGTCACAGGATGTTTCCATGCCCTTACGAGCGGAGCGAGCATCCTCGTCTCCCCTCTCCTTTGGAGAGGGGCCGGGGGTGAGGTTACGAGCGGAGCGAGCATCCATGCCTCTCCCGTTTTCCCTTTGAGGAGCGGGGGAGGGCCACAAAGCTAATCCCCCCTTGCCAAAATGAGCAGATCCTTTTTCCTTTTTCCCTTCCTCCTTTTCTTTCTCTTCTCCTGCAACGGCGACGCGCCGCTCACGGAGGCCGATACCATAAAGACCCCCAACCGCGACCCCGGTATCGCCCGCCTCACCGAAGCGATCACGGCCGACCCGAACAACGCCGATCTCTACGCCCAGCGCGCCACGATGGAGTACGACAAACGGAACTACGACGCGGCCATCGCCGACATGACCCGCGCCCTCTCCATCGACAGTACCAACATCGGCTACCACTACAACCTGGCTGATGTCTACCTCGACTACTACCGCAGCCGCCTCGCCCTGCGCACCCTCGAACGGGCCGCCCGCCTGGAACCGAACAACGTGGAGACCCTGCTCCGCCTGGCCGAAACCGAACTTACCCTGAAGCAGTACGACGATGCCCTGGTGACGTTGAGCGAGGCTTCCAAAGTAGACCCCCGCAACCCGGACCTGTACTACCTTCTGGGGCAAGCTTTCCTGGAAACCGGCGACACGGCCCGCGCGATCAATTCCGTGCAGGAAGCCACCGAAATCGACCCCGACTTCACGGATGCGTTCATCAAGATGGGGCAGTTGCTATTCGCTAAAAAACTGCCGCGCGCCAACGAGTATTTCGACGCGGCAGTGGCCATCGACCCCGAAGATGTGGTCGCCCTGCACGCAAAAGCCGATTATTTGCGCGATAATGACCAGCTCAACGAAGCCATCGCCACCTACCGCAAAGCAAGTCTGGCGGACCGGCAGTACGTGGCCGGGCACTTCAACGCGGGCCTGCTCTACCTCGAATTGGACAGCCTGCAACCCGCCCTCACGGAGTTCAACCTCGTCATCAAAAACGACCCCGTTCACATCCGTGGCTTCTTTTTCCGGGGCTACACCAAGGAGCAACTCGGCCAGCCCGCTGCTGCCTGCGCGGATTACGACGTGGCCCTGCGCTTCGCGCCGGATTACCAGCTGGCGATGGATGGGTATGCGCGGTTGGGGTGTGAATAGGAAGGGACAACTTGAGTTTGTCTGCTAACGGCTGTGTGAATCCTTGAGGGATCATATTAGGCGAATTTATCGTTTTTAAACACTTAATCTGTTGAAATTATTCATTCTTTAGCCTATTTATTAGGAGTCTTTGCAAAAGTGCTGCTACTTATTCATTGAGAAAAGACATATTTATAGGCCGCGAGACTAGTATTTCAAGCTTTGTTGTTTAGCTTTGCGAAGGTTTTAGCTACAGGAAGTCGCATTATCATTGAGCATTCTCATTATTTGTTCGACGATTTTGTAGCCTGTTGTGTTGTTGACGACCATTATTTTCATGAAAATTAAACGATCCTACGAATGCGTTCTCTGACAAATTTTAGTCCCGTTCTGTTTACAGAAGGAAGGCTTTTGGGTAAGTCTATTGTACTCTTATTGCTTGTTTTGCTTTCCTTCCCCGGGAACTCGCTCAACGCAAAAACTCCTTACACTCCAAACGAATCATGGATTGTCCCAGGCTTCATTCTAGATGAGCATACGGCCCATCAGGAGGTTTACCGCAATCACAGCTACGTCGCCCTTCCCGCTACCGCTTTGTTGTCTCCAGACCCTGACCAACTTCGGATTCAGGATCTACGTGGCATCGAATGTTACGCTCAGCCCGACGCTTTAGAAGTTTGTGGAGCTGGTGACACTATTCCGGTGATGCTCTTTACGAAGTCAGTTGTGCCACTACAGGACATTCGACTGGACGTGTCTTTCGAAGATGGCATCGAATACGGCGGCTTCGCTTATGTCGATAATACATTGTCTGACTCAGGTGCTCAGCTTGATACAATAAGTACAGAAAATCCGGAGGCTCCGTCTTTTCTCATTGATATGGTAAGTGAAGAAACGGGCGGTGTAATCCTCTACCTCGGCGTTCGTGCCGAATGTGGTGTTGACTTCAGCATCAACAACCCGGACATCACGCTGAACTTTGCCTACACCAATGCAGACGGGGTAGCCTGTACCGGCTCCGTTACGCTGGAAGATTATGGCGGCAACGTCGTAACGCCGAAAGTGGTTATCACGAACACGCCACCGAATACTAATCTTAACCGCCCCGGAAATGTGCGTTGTCAGTCGCTGGATGTTAGTCAATCCACTATGAATACTTCGGCAACGGGCTACATCTTTACGGCAGACAATTACGGTTTTGAGGAAGGCATCAGCATCGTTCAGGTTAGAAAAGACGGAGATGCGCTGCCAATTGGTGATTATGTTATTGACCCGCTCACCGGGCAACTCACGCTGGTGGTCACGAGCCCTACGGACGATGGTTTCCTCGATTTTAATGAAACGGAAACCATTGATGTGTGCTATACTTACACGGAATGTTTCCCCAATGTTGATTTCACACCCGTGTACACCGTAGTGAGTGCCTGTGATGGTGTCTTTTGTTCGGGGCCGGTGGATGAGCGAATTGCGGGAAATTTGGTGTCTAACTTTCCACAAAACCCACAGTGGACGGCATCGGTAGTAGATGAGCAACAACCAGATATTTGTACTGGCCTACCTTATGTCTTAGACATTGAAATTAGTGCATCTGGAGATCTGGAAATAACGGATCAAATCGAAAGTATCAGCCTCAATCTTCGCCGGTGTAAAAACCCGGGGCTTTTCCTGGACATGGTAGAATTGGTATCTTTGGATGGGGCTACTATTTTTGGTGCGTTTGACGAATCAATCTATAGTGTCAGAGCAGAAGATCAGGTTAGTGCTGCCGGAGTACCAACGGCAAATCGGGCAGGTACAGTTAGTGTTGATCTGAAATTAAATGATGTCGTTAGCGGTGGTGGATTAACCGATACCGACGGAGATGGATTCTTTGACGATCTGCCGGGGGACCAATCCCTCCGGCTGAGGTTTACGTTTGCTGTAGCTTGTTCGGCGGAGGAGCTGGCTTGTAATTCTGGCCCTAATCTTGCAGGAGGTAGCGCTGCCGGTGCTGATTGCCAGTTTTCAGAAATTTTCCTTACCGGCCGGACGGGCTGCGATAGTCGTAACCGGCCAAGAGTAATTCCACTAAATAATACCAGGAACTTTGACGGGGCGAGTACCTCAACCTATACCAATGAAGAAACTTTTAACTTTGGACAAATAACTTATAGTGGCTATGATTTCGGTGAAATTGGTCGGCGTTCTGCTTCTGGCCCTCTTGAGTCAAGCACCAAGCCCATCAACTTCAGCTACACTTTAGGAGCTAACGACCTTTTTGCCTGTGATCCGCCGGGAACGGGACTGGCCCAGTTACAGTTGTTAATTACGGGTGATGAGTACTTGCTCGATAATATGGAGTTCACGGATATCGCTTTTAACGGGATGACCGTCAGCCCAGGAAAGGTAACCGTAGACCGGCCAATGACCGGAGAGCTGCTCTTTACCGTTGATACGGGCAGCGTTATGGCGGGTGTTCCCTTTGACTATGATTTCAGCGTAACCCTGGATACTCCTCGCTGTGCCCCACCGGCGCTGCTTTTCGTGGATGCTTTCTTAACTACTCAATGCGATGCTGGTTGTGACTGTACACCGGTCCGTACTTGTAGCTCAACTACCTTCACGGTCGATCCGGATAGTCTGGATTGTGTTTGTGATTACACCGTTTCCACCTTTGTAAAACGAGTGAATACAAATTTCGAAGATGATACCCGTACTACCGAAATAGACCCCGAAACGATTTCACAACAGGATATTCGTCGATTCGTATCGGGCGATACGCTAGAGATTCTTTATCAGTTAACGGTTGAGCCCGGGAAGGAACCTGAGTTCAATGCCTCCAACCAATTTCTTGATTTTCGAACCGACCTCAGAGTAACCAATGGAGCATCAGCTACGAGTCAAAACTTTCAGGCTATGTTTGACCTACAGACGGCACGTGTGCAGTCTTTCACGATTAACCGGAAAGATGGTACAGAAATCGATGTTGGTGCAAGTATTAGTGGTGTTATCAACGCATCTTCCTCCGATGGGGTTGCTATTAATTCAGGGGCGGATGCTACCTTTGGCTACGGCATAGGAGAACCCTCAATGCCAGCTTTCCCTAATGGTGGATTTGTCACCGGCAGCGGTAATTCATCCAACGATGATTTGGATGGTCGATTGCTAAGAATGCAGTTCAACAATCTCAGTGGAGGGCCGGATGCTTCCACACCATTTTTTGATTTAGTGGGAGGAAAATTTATTGGCGAGGATACGATAAACATCGTCTGGCATGTGGTACTTATTGATAACCCTTCCTGGAATGGATCGGTTTCTACGCTTCAGTTAAATGGACTAGTAGATTCCAGGGGGTACATTGGTGACCCTGCTAATAATGTAAACTTCAATACTGATGGGAATCAATGTTCGCCAACTTCCGAAGGGTTCGAGTATGCGGACCCGCTGGTGACGGGAAGTTCAAGAATTGAGTATACGGATGATTGTGAAGCAGAACTCGTGGTTAGGTATGAAGTGAGTGGAATTCCCACAGATTGGTATACCAACGAATACCGGCTGGTGGCCGGACTCGAAGAGTTCGATATCGATTTTCCTGAGCCTTACTACTACGCGGGAGGAGCTACCGTAGAAACAGGAGGGGTTGGTCCCACTCCGGTAGAGCCTACCTCCTCTAGTAATGTGGATACTGCGACCGTTGGCGGGCAGCAAGTACTGTTTCCGAACGGAACCGGTACGCTTACTTTTGTTGATGCGGAGAAAGCCGATGGCGTCCGTCCGGATGGTTCTTCTGGCTACGGTGGTCCTGATGAAGCACTAAATGACGTAACTACCGTAGGGGGGACCTATCCATTATTAGGATTTATGGGAGGTTCTGATGATTCTCTTGTGTTCCGTATTCCATTGGTGCGGGGCTGTTCCGATGAGGCGGTAAACGGCGGAGGCTTAAACCTGAATTTTGATGCCGCTAATGTCCACCTTCCTGACTTGTTCTCGAATGGTACTTTCCAAACAAGTGGAGCTGCAAATGTCGATGGTGAAGTGCTGGATAATGACGGAAACGTTGTTGAGGCAAGACGGATTAGAGATGGCGCTGTCTCGAACCCTCCGGTTAATGGCTCTAGATTCTATCCCTTCCTGCGTCTGGATGACAGTCCGCAGTTCTTGCCTGGCTTCCCCATCAGCCGGGAACGCCGACCAAATAATGTCGAAGCTGTTGTAGAGGTGGGAGTATCTCCCGAGAAAATTGTCTCCTCTGCTTCTGTAGGGATGGACTTCCTCACGGATGACGTAGGTAATGAAACCAATACCTACACCCTTTGCCCCGATGCCGGAGAAACACTATCCGGTGGCGCCTTAAGTCTCGAGTTGGATAATAGCGTAGACCTTGTTTCTATTTCCGGTGACGCTACCTCTTTCAGCATTACG
>CAYWMW010000111.1:0-12959 GCA_964458975.1 uncultured Lewinella sp.
TGCGCAACCCCTCGTTTTTGTTGGGCCGGTAGGATCGTGCGCAACCCCTCGTTTTCGTTAGGCTGTAGGGCGGGGCATAGCCATTACTGATGGTAGAACATCAGGGCCGCCCGTAACCTTTCCGGTAAGTCCGCTTCAACAAAGCCGTAGCCGCTGCATCTCCACTAACCACCTTAGCCACCGGATCATACACCAACGGCCGCCCCAAATCACAAGCAAGGTTCGCCAGAATGCAGGCGGCGGTAGAGATGTACCCCTCCTCAATGTCCGCCGCCGGTTTCCGGCCCTCTGCGATGGCCGCGAGGAAGTCGGCCATGTGCGCCCGCGTTGCGGGCGCTACGTGAATTTCGATGCCTTTTTCGGTGACGTCTTCGGGGAATTCTTCGCGTTCATAAGTCGCGTCAACGGTTACGGCTTTTCCCTTCTTTGGCCGCCATTCGTAGCGGTGGGTGGAGGCGCGCAGGGTGCCGCCCGTTCCGTAGAGCGTGAACGACCAGGGCCAGTCGGGGTCCGGTGCTTCGCCCCAGCTACGGTGCGTCCAGTGACAATTGAGGTTTTGTTCGGGGTATTCGAAGACGGCCGTTTGGGTATCGGTGGTGGTAGCGTCGGCGTCGGTTTGCACGTAGACGCCGCCCTGGCTGCTGATCTGTGCAGGCCAACCCAACCCGAGCAGCCAGCGAACGGTATCAAAATAGTGAACACACATATCCCCGACGATGCCGTTGCCGTACGCCCGGAAAGCGCGCCAGCGGCGGTGGGGCAGGCCTTTGTAGGGTAGGAGGGCAGCGGGGCCGGTCCACCGCTCGTAGTCGAAATGATCGGGAACGGAGACTTCCTCCCGCACGGCGCGGTCGCGCATGTGGTAGTAGCAACTCATCTCTACGTGGTGTACTTCGCCGAGCAAGCCCCCGTCGATGTAGCGGGCCTTCATGTCCAGCAAATGGAGCGTGCTCCGGCGTTGGAGACCTACCTGAACGGTGCGTTTTGTCCGGCGGGCGGCGGCTAAAATAGCTTCACATTCACCAACGTCTACGCCGATTGGCTTTTGCAGGTAGAGGTGGCTGCCGGCTGCCAGCGCATCAATCGCCTGGATTGCGTGCCAGTGGTCGGGCGTACAGATCAGGGTGATTTCTGGCTTTTCTTCAGCCAGCATCTTTTTGTGCTTGCGGTAAGTACGCGGGGTGTGCTGGGGTTGCCGGGTTTTCAGTAGCGCGGTGGCTTCGTCCAGCATCTTTTCGTCAACGTCGCAGAGGCCAACTACCGCTACGTCGGCGACCTGAATCAGGCGCATCAGGTCACTCTTTCCGTACCAGCCGCAGCCGATCAGGGCTACTTTAGGGCGCGGCCGCAGGTGCAAGGTTGACGGACTAAGGAGCAGAGCAGGTACAGTACTAAGAAATTGACGGCGTTGCATAAGGGGTTGTATCGGATGAGACGATCAAGATAATACGAAATGTGCTTTACGGAGACCCTGCTCGTTGAAAAAACCATCATCGCACCCGCTGCCGAGCCCGAAAAAATATTCGTCACCGATACCATTTCCCAGACGGTTAACCAAGTCCGCTACCGCACCAAATACGACACCGTTTACCAGGAAGTCAGCACTCCGCCGCAGTTGGTCTACGTTCGGGATACGGTCTGCCTTCCACCCGCAAAACCCGTTCTGGTGAAAGGAAGCCGCAACCTGCGCGGGAAGGAGCGGGTGCTTGATTTTTTATTCAGCACGGAGTAGCGAATCTAAAACCGAAGGCGGTACCCCACCTGCACCCCCATCAGCGTATACCGCGTCGCGTACCCAACGGAAGGGTTTTCAACGCCACCATTACCGGAGCCTTGCACGCGTAAATTGGCGGTCAGCTGGGCGGTCTTTGAGAGATTGTAAGCGCCGCCGAAATTGGCCAAAAAGCCCGGCTCGGTGCGCCTGGTGCGGAAGTGCGCATCGTCGGCGAGGCGGTAGTTTCCTTCACCGTCGTAGAGGTGGACGCGGCCGCCGTTGCTCAGGTTAAAGCTTGGGCCAGCTTCTACCGTCAGGCCCCATTTTGTGCCGCCAAAGCGGTAGCCCAACAGGAGGGGGACGTCGAGACTACTGACGGAGTTGTAGTACTGCTCCGCAATGGTGGTTTCCGTGGCCACTTCAACGATGCCAGTTTGCTGGCTGCGGCTACCGTTCGGGCTTTCGATGATGGCCACGATCGTCTCCACAGATTCCGTGCCGACGGTAGTAAATTGGGAGGCCACCTTACTGTTGATGCGGTTGTGGGTAACACCCGTGCGCAGGCTCAAACCGCTGGGATGATGGTACCCGATCAGGCCCTGAATGCTGATCGCTTCGAGGGCGCTTTCGTACTGGTTGTTGATGTGCGCCTGGCCTTCATTTGGGGTGTTTCCGACGGCGTTCACCGAACGGCTGGAGTTGCTGAGGGCGATGCCGGGTTCCAGCGTCCAGTAAGCAGGCTGCCGGTGGCGAATGGTTTCCGACACATTATTTACCGGAGCCGAGGCAGTGACTTTCGGAAGCGGGGCGGCAATTGCTGCGTAGCGTGAACGTAGGGGTTCGTAGCTTTTCGGTAGCGGTAATTTCGGGATGGCGGCCGGTGCTGGTTGGCGGAAAATCGGAAGCGCCGCTTCCTGAACGGGCAAAGCCACCACTACCGGAGTGGCGGAGGTGGTGGGCTTGGTTACCTGGTTGATAGCGCGTTCTGCACCGGCTTCACGGGGCTTCAAGGAAGAGCGCTCTGCCGTTGTAGAAATTGGTGCCACTGTCTTTTCTTGCGGGGTGGCGGTGGAGGGTGTTGCCGCTGTGCTTGCTGGTTGAGGAGAGGTATAGGGGGGCGCGGCCGCAGGTGCAAAGGACGTTTTTGAAGGAGCCTCGACTACTACTGGAGCGGGGCTGGCAACCGCTGAAGTTTCGCCTTCTACTGATTCGGGAAGGAAAAAGTAGATACTTCCTAGCAAGACAAGGCCCAAAGCGAGCCATTTCCAGAGCGCAAAAACAGGCTTTTTCTCCGGCAGGCGGGGTTCTACGGCGTTCCAGAGGGCATCGGTATCCAGCGGGGTAGGGTGCTGGCCGAGTCGTTCGCGGAGGATGTTTTCTACAGGTCTATTTGGCATGGCGGAGACCGAATTTTGGACTTGATAAAATAGCGCGCAGCATCTGGCGTGCGCGGGCGTAATGAGACCGGCTGGTCCCCTCGGAGATGCCCATCAGTTGGGCGATCTCCCGGTGGCGATAGCCCTCCACGGCATAAAGGTTGAAGACGTGGCGGTAGCCTTCGGGCAGCTCGCTGAGGCAAGATATGATGTCTTCCGTCGCCAACCGCTCCAGCACGTAGGGCTCTACGGAGGAGTCCAGGTGGGAGGCTTCCTTGCAGATTTCCCGACGCATCCATTTACGGTCCAGGCGGTTCAGGGCGGTGCGGATCACGACCTGGTACATCCAGCCTTCGAAGGAGCCAACGCCTTTGTACTGTTCGATGCGGGTAAGGATTTTTACGAGACTGTCTTGCAGTACGTCCTGGGCGTGGGCGTGGTCGGGCACGTAGCGGAGGGCTACGGTGAAGAGCTGGGGGCTAAAGCGGTCAACGAGCTCACGTTGAAACTTTTTCTGGCCCTGGCGGCAACCTTCGATGATGGTTGCGACCGTCATCAGCCGGCTCATAGTTTGAACCGGAATGTTCCCGTTACCGGGAGGTTGACGGCTTCTACGGTTTGGGTGGCGTCGTTCTGGAGGCTCATGGTGGCGGTGAAGGATCCTTCAAAGAGGTCGCCTTCGGTGTTTAGCGAGACTCCCGTTAGTGAGAGGGTACTGGCGGGGTCAACGTAGACGCGGCCTTCACCGTAGGCCTGGCTGGGGGTAAGCCGATAAATGGCTGCCTTGGCGTTGCCCTCAGCATATTCCCCGATGGCGGGATCGCTGAAGTTGAGCAGTAGGCTGTATTCTTCGCCCGCAAGCGTACCCGCAGCGCGGACCAGCCAGGAGAAGTTGCCGTTGTCCGGCCAGTAGATCGGAGCCAACTGGCTGATGGGGATTTCTACGCCGTCGATGCTGAGGGTGAAGTATTCTTCTGTTTCCAGGTCTCCGCAAACGAGGAGGTTTTGCGGGCCAATATCGTCCGGGCTCCGCCGGATGAGCGGGGAGGAGGCGCGGTAGTCACGGGTGAAAGCCTGGATCAGCACATCGTCCCCTTCACAATCATCAACGGATACATTGGCGAAGCCGCTGGGCTGGGTGGCGACGAATACGCCGTTTTCTTCGCCGTAGCCGTTTACCCAAACTTCAATCTCGTTCAGGTCCGCGTTTGCGTTCGGGCAGCTCGTGACTTCGGCGGTGAAGGCAGCGAGGTTAAAGCCGAGCAGGAGGTCTCCGGCCGCAAAGGTCATTCCGGTGGCGATGGGGGCAACCGGGAGGATGGTGTTGTTGCCGGAGCACTCATCTGTAACTACGAGTTGCAGGTCGGTATCGGCCGCGACCCAGGCGCAGAACTCTCCGTTGCAATCAATGGTCGCGTTCCAGCAGGATAAGCCGCTGAGAATGTCGATGCTAAAGGGGGAATGGGTGAGTGGGAAGCCAGCCTCGTCCACCAGCCGGGCGCAGAGCCGGGCGAGGGGGTGAGGGACGTCGCAGTTGTAACCGCCGCTTACGTTGATGAAGACGATGTAGCAGTTGGGGCCGAGGGTAGCGGTACCGGCGTCTTGCCAGTAGCCTTCGGCGTTCAGGAACCAGAAGCCGACCTCGTTCGGAGCATCCGGAGTAGTGGTAGGTAAGAGGGGCATACGGACTTCAGCGGGGGTGGAGGGGTCGAGTTCGAGGGGTTCGCCAGCGGGTGTTTCCAGGGCGATGTCCATCATGCCGTAGCTTTCCATGCTGGCCAGGTCTCCGTTTTCGAGTTGGGCCAGGGCGTTGCCGGGGCTGTTGCGCATTTCTGCGCGGTCTTCCGGCGCGTCGTGGTTGATGTAGATGTCTACCGGGCCGGTGTAGGCCGAGCCGTCTTCTTTGGTGACGATGGTACTGGCGGGTAGGGTAACGGAGAAGTTCTCGGCGATGACGACGGCACCACCCGTGATGGAGTTGATCTCCCCGGCTTTCACCTTGGGCTCCAGGACGAAGGTCTCCAGGAGCTGCCCGTTTCCGGCGGGCATGAGTAAACGCCGCTCCGGCCAGTGGCCGGGGCTGGAGACGGTGACCAGGGTGCCGTCGGTACTCAGGCTGCTGGCGGAGATGGTTAGGCTGCCGTCCGGATTCGGTTGGCCGGTGGAGCTCAGGCCGGTGATGGTGGCATCGTCGATGGGCGTTCCGTCTTGACCAATTACGACGGTGGTGATAGTGGCGTTTATGATCTCCGGCGGCGGGGTGGTGCCCGTTTGGGTCGTCGTTATCGTTGGCCCTTCCTCCCGGCGGCACCCCGCGAACACGAGTAAAAATAGGACCAGGAAAATCAGGTGGCGCATGTAGATTTAGGGTTAGTGTTCGGTGATATGACCGGGATAATTAGGAAAACGTGGCGAGGTATTGGGTTAAAAATACGGGTATAGTTTGATTATCTGTATCAGGGGAGCAAGTTAGTGTGTATCACAATGGTCCGCTACGGTTTTGAGAAAGGAACTGATTTTGTTTCAAGCTCAGTTATGCGCGAGGGGCTAAACGGTGCCCGTTGGGCACACGTTTAACCCCTCGCTAGCGGACCGACCCTTTCAGGGCCGTTAAGTATTGCCGTTTAGCACCTCAGTGCCCTGAAAGGGTACGTCGTCTAGCGATGGGTTGATCGAAAGCCGAAGGCTGAGATCAGCCCATCGCGATTTGGAGGGGTTGAGCCACCCATAGCGTAGTTGGCGTGCGTAACAATTGCGCTGCATGCGCTCAACGTGGCCTACCAGCAATTTGGCAAGTGTAGTATAAACCCACACACGCCCAAAATGCAAGCAGTAATCGCAGAGCTTAAAGTCTTTGGTGCCAGAGCGGCCTAAAATCGTAGCGGACCATTGTATAACCTCCCTTGCACCTGCGGCCGCGCACAAAAAAGCCCCTTCACCGAAACCGATGAAGGGGCTGTACAATTGTTTGCTTTTAAGCTTTACAACGCGTATTCGTTGGCCTTGATGCAGTGGTCTGCGACCAAGCGGCGGAGCTTAGCGGTATTGCGTGGAGGGTACTTCGTAAAACGGCGGATGCCAGCCACGAAGGTGTTCAGCAGGTCGCCCTCGGTAAAGCTGGCCACGGCATCGAGCGCATTTTTGGCGATGCGCGCGTTGGCGTCGTGGAAATAGACCTGAAGCACAGCATCGAGTATTTCCTGGGGCTGGGTTGCTTTGCCGGTCTGGCGCAGTTTCTGAAGGCGCAGTAGGGTAGACTCGGCGTTGAGCAGGTCGGCCAGCATATCGGAGACGTTCATCACGGTTTCCTGAGCTTCCTTGAGGTCCAGCTTACCGTCCATCTGGCGCTTCACGGCTGCGCCTACCACCATTAGGATGGCTTTCTTGAAGTCGGCAACGGCTTTGATCTCTGCGCCGTAGACGCCCTCCGGAGTAGTGTTGTCAGCTGGGGTAGCGAGTTCTTTCTGTACGGCCCAGGCCGGGGTAGCAATGTCGATGGCGCCCTTCATCGCCCGGCGCATAAGCTGGGAGACGCTGAGGAGACGGTTGATCTCGTTGGTGCCTTCGTAGATGCGGTTGATGCGTGCATCGCGGTACATCCGTGGGGCGCGGGTCTCTTCGCTGTAGCCCATGCCGCCGTGAATCTGGAGGACTTCGTCTACGGTGTAGTCCAGGATCTCTGACCCGATGAATTTGAGCAGCGCACACTCAATGGCGTATTCTTCGGCACTGAGGCGTTTGGCTTCGGCGTAGGTTTTGCCGTCGGCTTTGTGGCCTGCGTTGGCGTCCTGAATGAGCTGGCTGACGCGGTAGAGAGAAGATTCTCCGGTAAAGATCCTGATGGCTGCCTCACCAATCTTGTGCTTGATGGCACCGAAGTTGGCGATCGGCTGCTTGAACTGGATGCGTTCGTTGGCGTAACGAATACCGATGTTCAGGCTTCCCCGTGAGCCACCAACACTGAGTGCATGCAGCTTGAAACGGCCAACGTTGAGTACGTTAAAGGCAATGAGGTGGCCCTTACCAATTTCTCCGAGGAAGGCATCAGCCGGAATACGGCAGTTCTCGAAGAATACCTGGCGGGTAGAACTCCCTTTGATGCCTAGTTTGTCTTCCTCAGCACCAAGCGTGATGCCGGGTAGGTTAGAGGGGACGATGAAGCCGGTGAATTTGTCGCCGTCCGCCTGGGCAAAAACAACAAATACGTCGGCAAAGCCAGCGTTAGAAATCCACATCTTCTGGCCGTTGAGCACCCACTCGTCTCCGTCGCGCATGGCGGTTGTTTTCGCGCTCACGGCATCGGAGCCGGAGCTGGGCTCGGTAAGGCAGTAAGCTGCTTTCAGCTCGCCGGTGATGAGGCGGGGCAACCACTGTTCTTTCTGTGCTTCGGTACCGTAGTAAAGGATGGGGAGCATCCCGATGCCCGTATGCGCGGCAAACGAAACGGTGAAAGAGCCAGAGCTGGCACCCAGGGCATCGCAAATGAGGGTGTTCGTGTTGGTGTCCATTTCCATGCCTCCGTACGCTTCTGGCATGTGGGTGCCCAGCAAGCCGAGCTCGGCCATCTGATCAAGTAGCCTGGGAGCGATATTGTCTTTCTGCTTCTCGATGTTGTCGAGGTTAGGAATTATGTTCTGCTGCACAAAGTCATCTACCATCTGCTTCACCATTACCTGTTCTTCGTTGAACTCTTCGGGTGAAAAGGTAGTTTCCGGGCTGGCATCTGCAATAAGAAACTCTCCTCCTTTGAGGACTTTTAGCTGTTCTGCAACTGTTGACATGATCGGGGGGATTATACGATTAGCGAATTTTCGCTGCGAAGTTAAGGGATATAAGGCGGCTGGTCAAGAGAGAGAGGAACTATTTAGCGAATTTTCGCTAAAAGCCTGTGCGCCGGTCTTACGGGGAGTAGAGAAGTAACATGACGACAAAAGGCACAAAAAAAGATCCAGGCGAATCGCGCCTGGATCTGATTATACGACTGTGCTGTCCACAGCGTCTCTCATGAAAAATAAACCTATTCTTAAATACACAGGTATGATAACTATCATCAGTACACATGTACCTACGCAAAGATAGCATTGTTGTTCATACAAGGAATACTTATTTTTTGCAAATTCTCATCTTTAAAATATATAAATTAAGCTAATAAGAAGATTTTTTTTACCGCATCCTCAGTTTATTAGGCCGTTCACCCTGTTTTTTGTCATTTTTGCGGTTCGTCGAAGCCGAGCGAAATACCGACGACAATATTGCCCGGCAGTACTGTCAAGAACGTTGGAGCTGCTCACCATATTGTTAAACCAGGTCTCCATTTGGTGTTGGATATGGTCATCTTTGGTGATGATGTAGTTAGGGTTTATAAAAGTCGAGAACACGCATGACTGTTCAAGTGACTTAAATATAACAACATTGTTGGTATTGGTAAGTTCATTGTGATAAACGCTAAAATCCGGATCACTGCACTGTGCTTTTCTTCCGGGAGGGAACTTTTTTTTGCTGGTAGCCATAAGGTCGATGTGCTTTATCATTAGTTCAACCTCATCAAACATTTTTTCGATAATCTCGGGATCGTTTAGTCGGCCTACTTCTACCGCATGCTCAATTTGCCGCAGGGTGATGTCTAGGATGCCTACTGACCATAGTTCGCGGCCAGGAATTTTGAACAGCAGTGGCATCAGGCGGTCGGTAATCTCGAAGACTTTAGGGTCAATGAGTTCGGGGCGGAAATCTACGTTTTTCCACTTCCCGAAATTCCAGGAAGTAAGACCATAAATATAGGTCTTGAAAGCCAGGATGGTGGGCGTGAAGAATTCGTAGTAGAAAGGGAGCTCGGGAGAGGCGTAGTCAATTTCGAGCTCAGAAAGCTTAAGTAATGCCATACACTGTTCTTCCAGGCGTTGGTAGTAATCCAGTTCGGAAGTTACCTGGTTGAAGCCGTTGGGATAGTCAATTTGTTGTCGCTTGTCGGGACATGTTTCCGAGTCGTTCAACTGGATGTTGAATTTTCTGGCTAGTACGAGCATTTCGTCAGCGGTAAGCGCAGTGTCACCGCGTAAACGGCGGTAGGTAGCGTCTCTGCCTATGTTTAAGGTTTTGCAGATAGAATTAACCATCTTACCACGTTTATCGAAACGTTGTTCTAGTTGCTTAAAAAACCAGCTTTGAAAAGTCTCTGAAGAATGTGCGTTCATAATATCTCGTTACGAAAATACTCAGCAACGATCAGGTTGCTTTTACAATTTGGCAGTAACCGTAAAAGGGTAACGTCTTTAAGAAAGATCACCTTTTACATATAATTTATTTTTCAATAACTGAGACGAAAAGGAAGACTAGCTGGTCATAAACGAAAAGTTAAGACTTTTAATCAATGCGAAGTACAAGGCCTTTAAGATATTCCCCCTCCTGGTGGTAAAGATCAACGGGGTGGTCCGCGCCCTGGCTGAGGTGATGGAGTACCCGGCAGTTGCGGCCAGCCTCCAGCCCGGCGGCCACGATGGTGTCGTAAAACAGTTGGCGCTCAACTACGCGGCTGCAACTGAAGGTGAAGAGCAGCCCGCCCGGCTTGATGGCCTTCATTGCGCGGGCGTTGAGGCGTTTGTAGGCCTGAACGGCTTTGTGCCGTTTATGTTTGTTTTTGGCGAAGGCTGGGGGGTCGACGACGATGATGTCGTACGGGTCATCATCGGCGTGCTCCTTGAGCCATTCCATCACGTCGGCGGCGTAGGCCTGGTGTTGGGCGGAGAAATCTCCGTTGCGGGCAACGTTGTCGGTGGTCAGGTCGATGGCACTGCCGCTCAGGTCCACACTTTGCACCTGCGCCCCGTCTCCCAAAAGCGCGTACACAGAGAAACCACCGGTGTAGCAGAAGGTATTGAGCACCCGTTTGCCCTTGGCGTAGCTGCCGAGTAGCCAGCGGTTGTCGCGCTGATCGAGGAAGAAACCGGTCTTCTGCCCCTCGGCGATGTCTACCCGAAAGCGGCGTCCGTTTTCCAGGATCACGACTTCGGTCACCTGCTCACCCAACAGCACTCCATCTTCGGCGGGGTAGCGATCGGGTAGGGTCTTGGCGCTCTTGTCGTAGATGGTGGTGATCTCGTCGCCCATCAGTTCCATCAGTAGTTCCGCGATCATTTTGCGCTGCCGAAACATACCGATGCCGTGGCACTGGATGACGGCTACGGAGGCGTAGCGGTCCACGATCAGCCCCGGCATCCCGTCGCCAGCAGCGTGGATGATGCGGTAGGCATTCGTCAGCGGGTCGTCCGCCAAACCGAGCTGCTGGCGCAGGTCGAGCGCCTGGCGCAACTTGTCACGGAAAATTTCTTCAACGGGCATCACTTCTTCACCGAAGGCCAGCAACCGCACCCGGATGCCGCCACCCTGGTAATGCCCGTAGCCGAGCCGTTCGCCGTTGATGGCATCCACCGCTACGAGGTCGCCGTCTTCAATACCGTCTTCCTCGCGCTTGATCGCACCGGAAAAGACCCACGGATTGCGGCGGCGAATGGCCCCGTCTTTGCCTTTCTGGAGGGTTACTGCTTTCATGGGGGCGAAGGTAGTGGATAGCGGCTACGTCTGTATAAATAGTGGCCGATTTACTATTTTTTCACTCGTTGGGTTGGTGGATTGGTGGTTCGGTGGTCGTGTGGTTTTGTGGAGCTGCCGCAGGCAATGTGTCACTGCGCCACCGAGCCACAAAACCACCGAACCGTTAGAACCGCCACCGCCGAAACGCCTCAATAGCTTCATACTCAGTAAGCCCCAGCTGGTTGTACGCCCGCGCCGTTTCCCGGTTCCGCTGCTCGGCCCGCTGCCAAAACTCCCGGTCGTCTTCGCCCTGGAACATCACGCCGTCTTTCTGGCTCTGGTGGAAGAAGATGGCCTGGCGTTTTTTGTCAACTTCCTGCGGAGAAAGCGGTACGGCCATCTCGATCTCGTGGATCGGCCACTCCTGCCAGGCACCCCGGTAGAGCCAGAGCCAGGTGTCGGAGATGGCCTTATCGCCCTTCAGTTGTTCGAGGGCGGCGAAGACGGCGTCGAGGCAGACTTTGTGGGTGCCGTGCGGATCGGCCAGGTCCCCCGCGGCGTAGATCTGGTGGGGGCGGACGGCTTTAATGAGCTCGGCCGTAAGGTCGATGTCCGCCTGGCTGAGGGGGAACTTTTTGTTCTTACCGGATTCGTAGAAGGGCATGTCCATGAAGTGGATCTGCTCGTCGGGTAGGCCGCAGAAGCGCGCACCTGCGGCGGCTTCGCCCCGGCGGATGAGGCCCTTAATTTTGCGCACCGCCAGCGGGTCCACATCGGCGGATGGGTCAGGATTGCGGAGGTAGGCAAGGGTTTCGTTGAGTTCCGGATTTTCTACATCAACGGCTTTGTTGATCTCGTAGCTGAACTCGGCGAAGCGGAGGGCATCGGCGTTCGAGACGGCGATGTTGCCGCTGGTCTGGTACGCGACGTGGACTTCGTGGCCCTGGTCCACCAGCCGTAAAAAAGTACCGCCCATGCTGATCACGTCGTCGTCCGGATGGGGGCTGAAGAGGATGACCCGCTTTTTGGCGGGGCTTTTTCGTTCGGGGCGCTGGCTGTCGTCTACGTTGGGCTTGCCACCGGGCCAGCCGGTGATGGTGTGTTGGAGCTTGTTGAACATCTGGATGTTGAGCTCGTAGGCGGAGCCGTCGCGCGCCAGCAGATCAGACATACCGTTGTTGTTGTAGTCGCGCTCGGTCAGTTTCAATACGGGCTTTTCAACGTGGCTACTCAGCCAAACGATGGCTTTGCGGGCGAGGGCCTCGTCCCACTCGCAGGGGCCAACGAGCCAGGGCGTTTTGAAGCGGCGCAGATCGGAAGAGGCTTCGCGGTCGAGCAGGATGGTGAGGTTGTCGTGGTCCTGCAGGAAGGAGGCGGGGATTTCGCTGGTCCGCTCACCCTCCACGGCGGTCTGGACGATGGGCGCTTTTTTATGGCCCCAGGCAACAAGCACTACCCGCCGGGCCTTGCGGATGGTATCGATGCCCATCGTGATGGCGCGGGTCGGGACGTTGTTCATGCCCTGAAAGTCCGGCGCGGCGTCTACGCGCGTGAGGTGGTCCAGCGTAATCAGGCGGGTGAGGCTGCGGGAGTTGGAACCGGGTTCGTTGAAACCTACGTGGCCCGTTCGGCCGATGCCCAATAGCTGGAAATCAAGCCCGCCGTGCTCTTCAATCATGCGCTCGTAGTCCATACAGTGTTGGTAGACGTCTTCCAGGCCGATCCGCCCGTCGGGCAGGTGGATGTTTTGGGGCTCAATGTCCACGTGGTCGAACAGGTATTCGTGCATGAAGTACCAGTAGGAGCGCTTGTCCGTCCGTTCCATCGGGAAGTACTCGTCGAGGTTGAAGGTGACGACGTTGGCGAAGCTGAGGCCTTCTTCTTTGTGCAGCCTCACCAGCTCGTCGTATACCCGGATGGGGGAGGAGCCGGTGGCCAGCCCGAGCACGCATTTCTTTTTTGCGTAGGTTTTTGCCCGGATCAGATCCGCAATCTCGTGCGCTACGGCGATGGAGGCATCACCGGAATCTCCAAAAACTTCTACGTGCATTTTCTCGTAGCGGGTTACGTCGGTGCGGCCTACGTGGCGGTAGCTGATGTCGGCTTTTGGGGTGGTGTGTATCGGGAGCATTTGTGATCGGCTTGGTTAAGCAGGCAAGGTACTGTTTTTTGTTTTGGCCGTTTTTTTGGGGCGCGACCGCGGGTGCGGGGTGGGGTTTGGGGCTGTGGGATAAACTGTTGGGTTATGATAGGGCCGTAGGTGGGGTGTGCAAACGTTTCATCCCGGCGAGGATTTCTAATTCGTCCGCCGAGCCTTGCGCAGGTGAGCTACGCTGCTG
>CAYWMW010000112.1:0-12879 GCA_964458975.1 uncultured Lewinella sp.
GCAAGGAACTCACCCTCTCCGGTGGCGGCACTACGCTGCTCCTTAGCCGGGATGACGCGATGCTGAAGTAAACTTCTGATCCTATAGATTATCCGCCTGCTTATCCCGTAGGGATTCCCCATGAGTAACCCCGGACGAAGTCCGGGGTATTTCCCGCCTTATGCTTCCACCCTTGCGGCGCTAAGCGCCACATCGCCCCAAGCCCATGACCAAAGCCGCCCTAAAAGCCACCCTGGAACACTACCACGACCGCCACAACCGGCCGGACTTCATCCCCGACGACCCCATCGGCCTCGTCCACGCCTTCGAAGACAAGCGCGACCGGGAGATCATCGGCTTCTGGGTAGCGACCCTCGCCTGGGGCCGCCGGGCCACCATCATCGACAAAGGAACCAAGCTCATCGAGCTGATGGGCGGAGAGCCCTACCGCTTCATCACCGAGCACCGCGAGGAAGACCGCGCCCGCTTCGCCGACTGGAAGCACCGTACCTTCAACTACACCGATACGCTCTACTTTCTGGAATTCCTCCAGCATTTCTACCGCGAGAACGAAAGCCTGGAGACGGCTTTCGCCCGTCACCTACGCCCCGAAGACAAGAACATCGAACCGGCCCTGATCGGCTTCCACAACGATTTCTTCAGCCTGCCTGATGCGCCGCAGCGGACCCGCAAACACGTCGCTACCCCCGCCAGGAAATCCCGCTGCAAACGCCTCTGCATGTACCTCCGCTGGATGGTCCGGCAGGATGACCGAGGTGTCGACTTTGGCGACTGGACGCAAATCTCCCCCGCCCAACTCTGCCTTCCGCTGGACGTCCACGTAGAGCGCCAGGCCCGCCGCCTCAAACTCCTGAAGCGCAAGCAGAACGACTGGAAGGCCGTCGTCGAACTCACCGATGCCGTCCGCCGGTTTGATCCCGAAGACCCGGTTCGGTATGATTTTGCGCTGTTTGGGATGGGGATTGAGGGGGGCTAGGAGTTAGGAACTAGGAACTAGCCATCTAGTTTCTAGTTCCTAACTTCTACATCCCCGTCCCCATCCCATCCCGCAGGGGCTTGTCCCATTCCACGCGTTCGCGCGGCGGGTCGGGCAGGGTGCCGAAGGGGTAGTACACGTCTCCGTCCGGGCGGGCGCGGGAGAGGTGGCGCAGGTAGAGGCTGTCGGTTTGATTGACCTTTAAGGTGGGGTATTCGAGCGGAGAGACGAGGTAAAAAGTTTCCCGGTCAAAGCCCTCGAACTGGCGGCGAACTACGCGGCCCCGGGCTTTGGTGAGGTAGTAGCCCGTAGCGGGCTCGATGAGGGCGTAACCGAAGATGGCAACGGAGTCCTGGTCGTGCCCTTCCATTACGCTGTAGGCGGTGTTGCGGACGAGGAGGCCGCGCTCATCCCCCGCAGCTCTCGGTGGGAGGACGAAGAGGTTAAACCCGATCCGAAGGAGCAAAAGAAAGACGACGAAGAGGATGAGCAGATTCCGATCATTGCGCCACGCAGTCCACACCACTGCACCTGCGGCCGCGCCCAATAAAACACTCTTCAGCCACGCATTACTCACGATCTCCGTTTCCGGGAAAAGCGGCGCAAACGGGATGACGCAAGCGCAGATCGTCATCAGCCCCAAAAACGTGTAGCGCAAAATACGGTAGCGCAAAGAGCGCTCCACCGCGTGCTGCTCGTGCAAGAAGAGTAAACTCCCGAACAGCAAAGGGAAAAGCATCAGTAAATAGCGCGGGTAGACGTTGGGCGACAACCAGTAGATCGGGATATTGACCAGAAAGGCCACCAGCAAGAAGGCCGCGAAATCGTTCTTTTTAAGCCGCTGCCAACTGCCCCGCTGGAAGAGGTAAACCAGGAGCAACGTCCAGGGCAAAAAGTGGTAGCTCATCTCGAAGGGGAAGGCCAGCACGTGCTGCACCGACTCACCGAAACCGTGGGCTGCGGCGGTACGCTTTCCGCTCTCCGAGAACAGGCGACGGGCTACTTTTTCCAGGTCTACGTACGCGCTGTATTGCCAGTAATACAAGGCCAGTACCCCCACGCAAGCGAGGCCCGTGAGCAGGTGTGCGGGCCGAAAGAACTGCTTCCACGAACGGGTCCAGCCCAGAATAGCCAGTACGCTTAGCCCCTGAAAAACGATGGCTGGCAGGCCCTTGAGCATAAACCCCACGGCGGTAAGCCCGTAGGCCCAGCCGAAGGCCCGCCACCATTCCCCCCGTCGGCCGTATTCGTACAGCAGCATGATCTGAGCGTAGACGACCCAGCTGAAGGTAACGTCGATGAGCGCCAGCATGGAGTCCCAAAAGAGCATCCGCCCGCAGGTGATGACCGTCAGGGCGTGGATCGCCGCGAGGTAGCGGGAGAAGTGTTTGCGGCTGAAGTAGTAGGTCGTTGCCGCAAAGCCGAGCAGGCCCAAAACCGTTGGCAAACGGGCGGCCCACTCGTTTGCCTCGCCGTGGAGGGTGAAACTGAGGGCCAGGATCCAGTTCCAGAGCGGCGGTTTGTTGAGGTACGCATCGCCGTGCATGACCGGCGCGACGTAGTTGCCGCTCCACAGCATCTCCTGAGCAACTAGAGAACGGATCGCCTCGTCGTCGATGAACACCATGATGCCCAGGTTGATGAGCAGGGCGGCGGGGAGGAGAAGCAGACTTAGGAGGAATAATTTGCGGCGCACGGCGGGCAGAATTCAGAATTTAGAAGTCAGGAATCAGAAATCAGGCTACCGTGATTCTGCTGGGTACTACTTAACCGCAACTTCAAAGACCTGGCTGGTTGCCCGCTGTTTGCCGTCAGGGCTGCGGGTAACGACGAGCACCCGGTAGGTACCAACATCATCCGTGGCCGGAAGGTCGATGCTTGCGTCTCCCCGTCCGGTTTTCCAGAGGAGGACGGGGGAGATGGCAGGAACGTCACTTTCCGCTGCATCCCGGAGGGGAAAGGTGGCTTTGGGTTGGAGGCCCCGCACGGAGAAGCTATCGTCCGCATCGGCGGCGGGGAATTTCTCCGCTCCCCGGATGGTCTCGATGCGTACCACTCCGTTATTGCCGAGTGCAGGGAAGTTGCGGCGCAGCTCGCTACCCACGTAGTAGAAGGCGAGGTAGCGCACCTCGGATGGCGGCAAACTCATCACGTAGTTGTCGTCCCGGGTGAGGCGGCCGTCGATGATGTAAAGCGGGTTATCGCCGAAGAAGCGCTGGTTGGGAGCGTTGTAGAGGCGGGCGCTGTAGTTTCCTTTTTTGAGCCGGACCTTTAACTCTCCGGCCACCTCTTTGAAGAAGTTGAACATATCGGGGAAGGCTTTATAATCCTGCACGTTAAAATCCCGATTGGGCCGTACTTCGCGTTGGTTTTCACGGGTTACCGTTGCGTCGATCTCCGTTTCCACGGTGGCGAAGAGCTGGTAGATTTTCCGGCGGCGGCGGCTCAGGTCGATGTAGGTAGCCACGGCTTTGCTTACGGCGGGTTTTTCGGTAATGGGGCTAAGCTTTTGCGGGTTGACGGCAGGTTTGAGATCGTCGCCCTGAAGGTCACGAACCTGGAGTTTTTTCTTTCCTTCAAAAGGGGCGGTTTGTAGCATTACCCGACCTTCCTGCGCCTTTGCGAAGCCGAACTCGTAGCGGTTGGGGTCGAAGACGGGCAGTAGGTTAGTTGTCAGTACACTACCATCAGACTTCAATACGGTAGCCGGGTAAAACAGGGTATCCACCCATGCGCTAGGTGCGGCAACGTTTACGCCCCTGGCGGCGGGGAAGAAGGCTTCACTACTGCCGCCGACCACTTCTTCATTGACAACACTGACGCTATAAGCATCGCCTTTTGTGCCAGCAATTTTCAGCTTATTACCCGTAATATTCACGCTGAGGCCATTTGCTGCCGGAAGTTTAGCACCGGCCACAACACCGGCACCATCTTCCCCATCGACTCGCTTATCTGCATAAACGGCGTGGCGGACGGTACCGATACTGGCCACGCTTCCATCCGTTGCAAGCCCCTCGAAGCCGATCCGGTAGTAGCCGGTTACGGCTTCAAACGGCCAGCGGTAGTAGCCAGAATAGCGGCCATCGTCTTCGGCGGCAAGGAAGAAATACTCTACGGCATCGCCGTTGGGGGCGTAAACCGTAGCCTTTAACTTGGGGGGTGCGGGGCTGGGGGGGTATACAGAAAACCAGGTGACTTCGCCCGCCACGTGGAAGGGCCGATCAAAATGAACAGAAGTTTGGGCGGTGAGCGCTCCTACAATCAGTAATAAGAACAGAGGAAATGTAAATCTCATGGGGTGGATTTTTAACCTGCTGGCCGAGTGTAGCTTCGCAACGCTCGGCCAGCGGGTGGGTAACAACTTTTTGTTATCCGGGAAGATCATAGTGGATAGTCGTTGTTCACTCTAACCACTCGGCCGACGAGCGAAGCTACACAACGCTCGGCGGGACGAGTTTACAGGTCCCACCAGGGCGGGCGCACCAGCGTAGCGGTATTGCTGGCCACCAAACAGTCCGTACAGCGGTTAACCGGCGGAGGCATACCGGCCTCGAGGGGGCAAGCGAAAGTCGGGTTGCCCGCTTCTGCGGGTGTAACCGGCACCCGGACAATCGACGGGCGGGTGACGTAGAAGTAACCAAAGACATTAGAGACGCTACCGTCTACACTTTCAACATTACCAACTACCGGGCCACCGGGGGCTTCGAAGATGCTCAGTTCCGTGCTGGCAATGGAGCTCACCTGGTCGTAGTATTCAAAGGCCCGCCGCGTGATAGCCTCCTGCCGAATTACCATGTAGTTGCCCTCCGCATAGCGGAAGCCGATGCGGTTTTTACCGAGGGAGAAATCCGTGAGCTCAGTAACGTTAGAAGACGGGCCAACCACCTTTACTTCGTTGCCCTGAAAAGGAGCGCTGGTGTAGCAGGTTTTAGGCCCGGTGATGGTGTCCGTACTCATGTCTGACTGCTGATAAAACTCCGTCATCAGCCAGCGGACGTAGGCGGCCTCGCCGTTGGGGTAGCGCAAGGGCGTACTGATGCGGTACTCCATAGCGGGAAACTCTGCGGGGGTACCAATCTGGTTTTCGAGGATGACCGTAGAGCGTACCGCCGAAGCGTTGGTAGCTTCCAGCCCGAGGGGCAGGATTTCCGGCGTACTGGCAAACTGCTGGCCGTCCCGTGTTCTGATGCGGACGTTGAAAGACATGCCTTCTTCCGTTCGGAAAGAAGGGTCTCCGGCCGGGAGGCGGCCCTGGTAAAGGCCATTGCGAAAGAGGAGTTCCAATTCCTGCCCGTCGCTGTTGACCACGCGCACGTCTGCCGAAACGATCAGGGCCGGGCGGTTGCTTTCTTCAAACCGGAACAGTTCTTCCAGGATGACTTCGGCTTCGGTGAATTCTTCGCCCACCAGCAAACGACCGGAGACGACGATGCCGTCCGGTAGCGGCAGCCCCTGGGTAAGGTCAATCGGGTCTATGCAGCCAAAAAGGAGGACCGCCAGAAGGGTGAGTAAGGGGATGCGTTTCATTTGGATAGGATTGTACTCGGATAGTCGTTTACGGGAAGAAGGCTTGCTCCCGGAGGAGCTTCGTTGTTCAACGTTCTTTGCACCTGCGTTAGCGCCCAAAAATGCTTCGTTAGCGCGTTTCGATGTTGAAGGTGATGGCCGGGAATACGGTACCCAACACCGCCAAACGGTTCGCCACGTTGCTGCGGTCGGGTGCCTGGGTGTAGAAAACGGAGAAGGCGTTTTTACGGCCGTATACGTTGTACAGCGAAATGGTCCAACTGGTTTGAAATTTCTTGGTTTCGTCGTAGCCTTTGCCGAGGGTATAAGCCAGGTCAAGGCGGTGATAATCGGGGATGCGCACGGCGTTTCGGTCTGAGTAAACCGGCACCGAAAGCCCGTTTTCGACCCGGTAGCTGCCCACCGGCGCGGTGACCGGGCGGCCCGTACCGTAGGTGAAGTTGGCCGTCAGGGTATTCCGTTTGTTCGGGTTCCAGTTGATGGTGGCCACAAAGTTGTGTGGCTTATCAAAGTTGGAGTTGTAGTACTCGCCGTTGTTGATGCCGGGGATTCGGCGCTGGGTGCTCGAAAAGGTGTAACTCACCAGGCCGTTGATGGTACCCACCTTGCGCTTGCCACTGAGTTCGAGGCCGTAGGCGCGGCCATCACCGATCAGGATTTCCGTTTCCAGGTTTGGGTTTACGAGTACTTCGGCGAAGTCCCGATAGTCCCACAACTGATCGATCTGGCGGGCGTAGATTTCGGCCCCCAGCTCCACGTTGTTGTTGTCTTTATTGATGAAGTAACCAAGGGATACGTTGTGGCTCAGGAAGGGCGGGATGTAGCGCGTAGCCAGTTGGTACTGCGAGCTCGGCGTGGGTGAATCGGACACAAATATCTGGTTCAGGAACTGTGCCGTACGCCCGTAGCCCGCCCGGATGGAAGCGTTGCCGTTGAGGCGGAACCGCATACTCAGGCGCGGCTGCAGGCTGTTGAAAGCATTGATGGTTTCGCCTGCGTTGAAGCGGACAGAATCGGTGATGCCGCCCTGGGCGGGGATACCGTCTTCGTACAAAAATTCCGTACCCGGACCGAGAAAACGGTAGTTGGTGTAGCGGATGCCGGCGCTAATGCTGAAGCGGTCGCTGAACGCATAGTCAGCGCTGATGAAAGCGTTGGCCTCCAGGGCTTGTTCGTCTTCCAGGCTGGCGGGTTCGACGAAAGATTCTGCGGAAGCTGGCGTGCGGCGGCCGGGGTTAACGGTGTAGCGGTTGATCTCCAGACCGCCCTCCAGCTGGAGTTTATCGGAAGCATCGTAATTGACCTTCGGCTTGATGGTGAAGTACTTGATGCCGTTGTCGATCCGCTCGGCCGTCCTCACCCGCAGGTCGCTCTGGCTGCTCTGGTAGTCACTGTATACGACGCTGAGATCTCCGTAAAGTTTGTCGCTAAATATCTGTTTCCAGGTCGCCTGGCCCATCGTTGTTTGGTAGTCGAAGGCAAACTGGTTGTTGAAGTTAAAGTCGTCCTGAGAGCCGTATCCCTGAAGGATGAGGGTGGAGTTTTCGCCGATCCGCTGCGTCAGGCGCAGGTTACCGTCGAAGAAGAAGGTGCTGGAGTTTTTCACCTCGTCCACGTTGGCCAGCTGCAGCGCCCAGTTGGCGTAGCTGGAGCGGGCACCGATGATGAAGCTGGAGCGGTCTTTCACGATCGGGCCTTCCGCCATGACCTTACCGGTCACCGGGCCGATGCCTGCTTTGACGCGGAAGTGATCGAAGTTACCGTCGCGCATCTGCACGTCGAGCACCGAGGCGAGGCGGCCACCGAAGCGGGCGGGCATGTTGGCTTTGTAGAGGTCGACGGATTTGATCACGTCGGCGTTATAAGTACTGAAGAAGCCGAGGGCGTGGCTGGAGTTGATGAGCGCGCCATTGTCCATCAACAGCAGGTTCTGGTCGATCTCTCCGCCACGAACGTTGAAACCGGAAGCACCCTCACCGATGGAGCTGACGCCGGGGTTGAGCAGGAGGGCCTTTACTACATCGGCCTCGCCCAGGAAGGTGGGCAGTTTTTCGAGCTGGGCCAGATCGAGGCGCTGGACACCGGCCTGGACGCGGTTCACGTTCGCGTCGGCGCCCTGCTCGGTTACGACGATTTCCTGGAGGTTGGTGCCGGCGGCACCGAGGGCGATGTCGTATTCGCCGCTGCCGCTCACCTTCACGTCGCGGCGGTTCGCGCCGAAGCCGACGTAGGAGATGACCAGGGTGTAGCTTCCGGGGCGCAGTTTCAGCTCGTAGTTGCCGTCTACGTCGGTAGCGGCGGCGGCGGTATTGTTTTCTACCTGGACGGTGGCGCCGATGAAGGATTCACCGGAGCTCTGGTCCGTGATTTGGCCCGTGATGGTGGCCAGGCCGTCGGCACCGAGGCTTTCCAGCGTACCGATGTAGGCGGGCCCGGCGGGTTCGCCCTGGCTGGTGGCGGGAAGGTCTTCTTCGAGGCGGTCGGCCACGGCGGCGTAGTAGGCCGCGTCGAACTCGGTGCCGATGGTGATGGCGGAGCCGATCACGTAGACGCGGTCGCGGTAGTCCACAAAATCAAGGATGGAGCCTTCCAGGATCGCGTCGAGCGCTTCGCGCACGGTGGCGTTCTTCAGGTCCAGGCTGATGTTGGCCTTCGGCAACTGGTCTTCCTCGAAGAAAATGCGCACGGGCAGGTTGGCGTTGATCTGGCGCAGGGCTTCGGCGCGGGAGATCGAGACATCCGTCAGGTTCAGCGTTACGCCCTCCTTTTGGGCGCTGACGCAGGTGCAAAGGAGGGTCAGGAAGACGAGGGTGAGGAGCTGTTTCATTTGGTTGACTACTAAGAGGTATTCGCTTTATCCGGGGCTAAGGTACGGTTTGTTCTTTAGCTTAGGGGCGTGTAGACCCCGTAGGTCGGACAGCAAACAATTCAAAGCCCAATCACTTCAACACCAGTTTCCCCGTCCCCACCCGCTGGTTATCGCGCAACAACTCACAGATGTAGATATTGGGACTCATACCCTGTCTTTGAGCTTTAGGTATACTCCGATATCTATACCAGAAGTTCCTTCACCTGACTAAAGTCAACTACGTTTTGATAGCCTCGCGATCTTAAACCAGCTATAAGTTTGAGGTCTCCAGTCCAAAGAAGTTCATCCATATACTCAGCCAGAGCGACAAATACTAAATCGTCCATATCGACACCTCTCACAAACGGAACTGACTTTTGGTAAAATTCTAACGGAATTTGATCGTCAGAAATGAACTTTATCTTTTCGTAAGCCAGTTCTATCACCACTCGAACCTCTTCTTCAGTCTGTCCCGAAAGTTTCACGATTTTAGGAAAGTGTCTTTCTATTTCAGATTTGAGAAATTCGGGAGCGTAGAACTGAACCTCTACAGGACTAATCGAGAGAACAAACTGCCCTATATCGCTTTTGGCGTTATAAGCTGTTGACCAGATTATATTTGAATTTAAGATAAATATTTTCATCCTTCTAAACCTTCAAACCCCTCCTTCCCCAAGAACCTGTCTTTGTTTTTCTCCCACCAACCTGATTTAGCGTCCTTTGCCAATGCATCAATCTCGGCATCTGTTATTTGGCTTGCCCCACCAATTCTAACATATTTGAAATAATTTAACATGTTCTGAATCTCAATCGCAGATGCGTCTAATGGTAGCTTGATCACTATCGCCTCTGAGGTTCGCTCTATGGATAAGCTTTGCATAAACTTTTCTTTTCTTCGGTCTTCGTGATAACGATTGGTAAGATAAACAAGTTGCTGCGGTCTGGAAATTAGATTTTTCAGAACCCTGTGCCTTTGCTCACAGTTTTGGTTGAAATTAATGGGTTTCTGGTAGGGCAGTCTAGTAAGTCAAACGATTCTCCACTGCCTGGAGGTAGCTGCTGCTGCACGAGGCTGCCTGACCGCTAATTCCTAAACGCCCTTTCCCCCGTACCTTTACCCTCCGCATACCAAACCAACCGAATTGAAAACCGCGTTCCTCGCCCTCCTCTTCCTTGCTACGGCAATACTCCCCGCCCAGGGCACTCTCCTGACGAGTGTCGTGAACGGCGACATCGAAATTGAGAACTGCGCCCGCATCAACGACCGGGAGGTGCAGTTTGGTCCGGCGGTGTTTGGGGAAGACCTCGTCTTCCTTACGCGGCCCAGGGTCGGGGCCATCGACCCGCTGACGCGCAAGACCTACTTCAAGCTCTTCCGCTCCCCACTCAGCCGGGACGGGATGCCGGGGCGGGCGAAGAAATTTTCGGTAGAGCTCAACTCCGGCTACAACGAAGGGCCAATGTCGTTTACGCAGGAAGACCGCGTCATCTTTTTCACCCGTACCCAACTCGACGACGGGGCGACCATCGAAGACCTGAACGGGAAGGCCAACCTCGGCATCTACTCCGCCTACCGGGCGGAGTACGACTGGGCGGGGGTGCGGCCGCTGCCTTTCAACGGGAAGAACTTCAGTAATAAGGACCCTTCGGTTACGCCAGACGGGCGGCGGGTCTTCTTCTCCAGCAACCGCGAGGGGGGCTACGGCGGGTACGACCTGTATTTCTCCGACTTTTTTGAGGGCCGCTGGAGCGATGCCATCAACCTCGGGCCAGACATCAATACGGAGGGCAACGAAGCCTTCCCCCACATCCACCCCAGTGGGCGGCTGTTTTTTTCCAGTACCGGCCACGGGGGGCGGGGCGGTTATGATCTTTTCATGATCGACCTGAGCGGACGCCGCTGGGGCGACGTCATCAACCTACCCGAGCCGGTCAACTCCCCCGGAGACGACATCGGCATTACCCTTACGGCCGACGGCAGGCGGGCCTACCTGGCCTCCAACCGGGCGGCGGGCATGGGCGAAGACGATATTTATCTGTTGCGCCTCAAACGCGGCCTGCTGTCTTTGCAGGGGCCGGACATCGACGGGGAGACCTTCACGGTCTACGACGGGGCCAATAGCCGACGGGTGAACGGTGCGCAGGTTTGGCTGGGCGAGGTGGACCCTGCGGGTCGGCTTCCGGCGGAGTACTACTCCTTCCAGCTGCAACAGGGGGCTACGGGCAAGCAGCTCGTCCCGATCGTAAAGCCCATCGGTCTGCTCCCGCCCTCCCCACTGCGGACGGACCGGGAAGGCAGCGTCAGGCTAGAACTAACCGTAGGCAAAACCTACGAGCTGAGGGTCCATAAAAACGGCTTCACACCGGATGCCCTGCGTTTTATCTACACCAAAGAAGGGCCAAGCCGCCCGCTGGTGATGACGCTACGGCCCAGTAACTGCCGTATGGTTTCCGGTCGGATTCTCGACGTGAAGGGTGGCGGCATTGAAGCGGTCCCGATCCAGTTTCGCCCAGAGAACTGCAACGCGGCCAGTGTATCCACTGTCACGGACGCAGCGGGTAATTACCAGATTTGCCTGCCCACCAGCTGTAGCTTCCTCGCCATCGCTGGCCGCCCCGGCTACGAGACGGGCACCGCCCCGCTACCCGCCCAGCAACTACTGGAAGCCGAGCGTCCGGTATTTGACATGGCACTGAAGGCCGAAGGAAACATTAGCCGGCGGGGGCTGAACTCGGCCGACGCGGTACTCTCCCTCTCAGGGCTGAACTTCTTCGACGGCACGGCCATTCTTCAGGAAGATCTTTCCCGTGACCTCGATGTGATGCAGCGTTTACTGGAGGCCCGCCCGGACGTTAAGCTCCTCCTCATTGCCCACGTGGACGGCATGAAAGCCCCTGCGGACCTGGTAAAAATGGGGGAGCAGCGGGCCGAGGCTGTCCGGGGAGCCCTCATAAGGCGCGGTGTCCCGAACAACCGGCTGCGCACCGTCTCCTACGGCAACGCTTACCGGCTGCGGGAGTGTACTACTTGCACGGTGCAGGACTTTGCGTTTAACTCGCGGCTGGAGGCTAAAATTACGCGGTGGTGAAGCTGGAGTGAGCTTAAAACTCCTTACCTTTACGAAGCAAAAGAAAACATCTCTTCCTTTTACATCAGGGCCGCTCGCCATCGCTAACTGCTATGACGAACTACCCTTCTCCCCCACCCGCCCTTCGCATCCGTGACCTTGGGCCGGGGGACCAGCCCCGGGAAAAACTCCTGGCGCACGGTCCGCGTACCCTTTCGGATGCGGAGATCGTTGCGATCTTACTTGGTTCTGGCGTTCAGGGCGCTTCTGCGCTGGAGGTTGCCCGGCGAGTCTTACTTTCTGTAGACCACAACCTCCACGATCTGGCCCGGCGGGAGGTTTCCGATTTACGTCGTTTCCAGGGCATCGGCAAGGTGCGGGCCATCCGGCTGGTAGCGGCGATGGAGTTGGGGCGGCGGCGGGAGGCGGCGCTCGTCCGCGAAAAGCCCGAGTTGGGCAACAGTGAGCAGTGCTACCGCTACCTGCGTCCGTTGCTGGCGGACCTGCCGCACGAGGAGTTTTACCTGCTGGCCCTCAACCGCGCCAACCGGCTGCTCGGCTGCCACCTCATCAGCCGGGGCGGGGTGACGGGTACGGTGGCGGACGCAAAGACCATTTTCCGGACAGCATTGACCCACGGCAGTGTAACCTCAATCGTACTGGCTCACAACCACCCCAGCGGCCAGGCCTTCCCCAGCCATGCCGACGTTCAGCTTACCCGAAAACTTAGTGCCGGGGCCCGGAGCCTCGATCTCTACGTGCTCGATCACGTGATCGTTGCGGGGGAAGGGTACTACAGCTTTGCGGACTCGGGGGAGGTGCTAGATTGACAGGCTGCCGCAAGTGCCGTTCGCAGCGCTTCGCTTGCTCACCCAAGAGAATTTAAAATTTTCAATTCAACATTCAACATTTAAAGTTTAGCTGCCGCAAGTGCCGTTCGCAGCGCTTCGCTTGCTCACCCTCTATCGATCTATCCTCTATCATATCCAGCAATCTAAACGTGTGTATAACAATGGTCCGCTACGATTTTAGGCGGCTCGCGCCCGAAAGACTTTAAGCTCTGCAATTACTGCTTGCATTTTGGGCGTGTGTGGGTTTATACTACACTTGCCAAATTACTGGTAGGCCACGTTGAGCGCATGCAGCGCAATTGTTACGCACGCCAACTACGCTATGGGTGGCTCAACCCCTCCAAATCGCGATGGGCTGATCTCAGCCTTCGGCTTTCGATCAACCCATCGCTAGACGACGTACCCTTTCAGGGCACTGAGGTGCTAAACGGCAATACTTAACGGCCCTGAAAGGGTCGGTCCGCTAGCGAGGGGTTAAACGTGTGCCCAACGGGCACCGTTTAGCCCCTCGCGCATAACTGAGCTTGAAACAAAATCAGTTCCTTTCTCAAAACCGTAGCGGACCATTGTATAACGAGATGCACAAAACGAAGATAATCTCCCCAACGG